>JBEKKU010000007.1:0-38633 GCA_050010575.1 Thermacetogeniaceae bacterium
TATAATCAACAACAAGTTCAACAAATGTAGCTGGCAGCCCTTTAGCACCTGCCGGGAGAGATGACCCCATGAACGATTCTGAACAGAAGCATGCCAACGGGAAAACAGACCTGCTCGGACGCCGGCTCGGCGATTTCTGGCAGGGCGTTGTCGCTTCGACACCGATAGTGGTCGGCTACCTGCCGATCAGCGCCGCCTACGGGATCCTGGCCCGGCAAGCCGGTTTCAGCTTGCTCCAGACAGTATCCCTGTCCCTCTTCGTCTATGCCGGAGCCTCCCAGTTCATCGCCGTCAGCATGATCGCCGCAGGCACCAACCCCGCCGCCATCATCGCCACCATCGGCCTGGTCAACCTGAGGCACCTGCTTTACAGCACATCGGTGGCGCCCTATCTGCAGAAGGTCGGCATCAGCCGCCTGTTTGTCCTGGCCTTCGGACTCACCGACGAGGCCTTTTCGGTGGAATCGGTGGTGCTGGCCCAAGAGGCGAAAACCCCTGCCTATCTCTTCGGGTTGCAACTGGCGCCCTATCTGACCTGGAATGCCGGGTCCTTGCTGGGCGGCCTGCTCGGTGGATGCTTGAGCGGCATCCAGGCGCTGGGGCTCGACTTCGCCCTTCCGGCGATGTTCATCGCCCTGCTGATCCCCCAGATCAGGTCAAGGCAAATATTGGCCACCGCCATTATCTCGGGCGCCTTATCGCTGGTATTCAGTCTCTTCCTCCAGGGAAGCTGGAACGTGATCCTGGCAACGCTGGTTGCCGCCACACTGGGAATGGAGCTGAGCAAATGCAGACCTTCTTCTGGATCGTAACCGGGATGCTGGCCGTCACCTACCTGCCGCGGCTGATCCCCATGCTGGTGCTCTCCCGGATGGAGATCCCCGAGGGCTTCCGGCGCTGGCTGCAGTTCGTCCCGGTCGCCGTGCTCTCCGCCCTGCTGGCGCCGAGCATTCTGCTGCAGAACGGGCAGTTCGCCCTGCGGCCCGACAACACCTACCTGCTGGCAGCCATACCGACCATGATCGTGGCGGCCAAGTTCAAGAACATCTTCCTCACCGTTTTATGCGGGATCGTCTGCCTGATCATGATCAGATTCGCCTTCGGCATGCTTTGACAGAGAAGCTAGATTTCACAACAAGCTATTCGCTATCCCGGACATGAACACCTACGATTACAATGTTCCAAAAACAATGCCCGGTGAGAACATCTCCCGGGCATTCTATAGAGATTCGAGCTTAGACGGCCTACCTGATCTCGAACTGGCAGTTCATCACCGCCGTGATCTCCTTGTCGATGGAGGTGGTGTCGTTGATGCCATAATCGGAGATGTCGTTGGAGTAGAGCGGGGTGATCTGGAACACGCCCATCTTGGCGGTGCGCAGCCGCCCGAGCCTGCTGCCGGCGTTGGTGGCGATCTGGTCGGCCCGGGTGCGGGCATCCTTGGTGGCCAGGGAGAGCATCTCAATCTTGAGATCGGCCAGTTTGGTGTAGAAGTACTGGGGTTGATTCGACTGGAACTGCACGCCCCGGTTGATCAGTTCGGTGGCGCTGCGGGAGATGCCGGTGATCTTGTCGACGTCGCCGGAGCGGATCTCCACGTTCTGGCTCAGCATGTAGCTCTCGATCTGATTGCTCATCACGCCGTTCGGCAGCATCACGTGGTTGGCCGTGGTGCTGATGGCCAAGAAGATCATATCGCTGTCGGCGATCCCCTTCTCCCTGAGGTAGGCCTTCACCTTCTCCTGGGCTGCCTGCAGATAGGTATAGGCATCCCCCAACTGGGTCGCCTGGGCGGAGAAGCCGCCGTCCCAGACGATCAGATCCGACTTGATCTGTTTCTTGGCCGAACCGGTGACGGTGATCAGGTTGCTGTTCGATCTGGCCTTGACGTAACCCCCGATGGCAATGTAGGAGGAGACGATCAGCCCGAGCGCCAAAATCAGGGCGATGATCGCCCAGATACCGTTTTTCCTGAGTTCTTCGTTCAAAGTTTTCCCTCCTTTCCTGCCAGGTTACAGGAGCTTCGCCATGAATGCTTTCTATAATCAGGCTGATAATCCTTTCTTTTCATAGTACTCACGTACCTCCAAATTTCTTACCAAACTAAAAAAATCCCTTGCTAATAATTAGATTTATCTATACATTAGATTAGTATAATTAAATAGTTGTTTTCATCAGAGTTTTTATACATCGTGCTGCCAACACTTTGCATAACTTGATAGACCCTCCTGTACACAGACAGGTACATATGGGCCAGGAACATCGCCCCTCAATTGCATCGCCCACTACCATCTTTTTTTATTTGGAGGACAAAATGCCAACAACGGATATTGCAGCCACTCGCATCAATAAGAGACAGAGGTATCTCGGCCAGCAGGGCTCACCGTGTTTTCTTTGACCAGTCTGCCGCTGATGGCATTCCTGGCGGCCTCCTCCTATATCTATGAGGATCGGTTCGGGCTAAGCGCCCAGGCATACAGCTACTTTTTTGCCCTGAACGCCGCCGGCCTGATTATCGGCCCGATGCTATCTGTCTACCTGTCCAAGCGTTTTACCCGCGGCGTCATTATCGGTGCTGGCGAAAGGGAGTCGATAGCATGAAAGACCGCCAAGAAATCAGGAGTGCCGCTGAAAGCATCCGGGAAGCACACGAACTGATCACCAACTGCCTGTCAGGCTTTGTCAGGAAGGAGTCCGCCGGCGAGGACAGCAGCCTGCCCCTGGATTCGTTATCGGCCAAACAGTTTATCATGGTCAAGGCAGTCAAAGAACTGACCGTTATTCACCCCAACGGCTGTTCCTTGAAGGAATTGGCCGGGCGCCTAGGCATCACCGGGCCCTCAGCCTCGGTAATGGTAACGGGGCTGGTAAAAAAAGAGATTTTAAGACGCCTGGCATCGGACAGCGACCGCAGGGGGGTGCATATCCAGCTGGCGCCGGCAGTGGCCGATCATTTTACAGCCCTGGACCGGGCCACCTGCCGCCACATTATGATGATTGCCGATCTGTGCGGAGAAGAACTGCTCCTGGAATGGCGGGACGTGCTGCAGCAGTTGAGGGTGGCCTTTACCTCCCTGACAGTTGACGAGGAACCCGAGTGAAGGCATGGCTGACCCAATCAGTTGCTGCCGGACAAACCGGTCACGATCTTGTTGTGACGAGGCAATGGGTGGCACAGGAGATGCAGGGATCGTAGTTGCGGACGGCCACCTCGCAGGCGCGGGCCAACTCCTCGTCGGGCAGGCAGGAGATCTGCGGCGCCATCTCCCGCAGGTCCTGCTCGATGCGTGACAGGTTCTGGGTGGTGGGAGGAATGATGCGCGCCTCCTGAACCAGACCGCGGTCGTCGATCCGGAAGCGGTGGTATAGTGTGCCGCGCGGCGCCTCGACCAGGGAGGCGGCGGCGCCGGCCTTGATGTCGTAAGACAGTGATTCCCCGGACACCGGCACCGCTTCCAGGTACTTGATGCTCATCTCGATGGCGTGCATGATCTCCAGCAGCCGGGCGACGATCGAATCGAAGGGGTTGTAGTCAGGAAAGCTGAGGTTGAGCCGGCTGGCGGCGCGGAGCGTTTCCGGGGCCAGTTGCTCGAAGTTCAGGCTGACCCGGGCCAGCGGCCCCACCATGTAATAGGCGCCACCGGCCAGGCGGCAGCGCAGGGCATTGGAGTAAGGCACCTGATACTCCTCGACGTGATCGGTGAACTCATCCGCCGACAGCGACAGGCCGCTGCTGGTGCGCCAGACTCCCTCGTCCACGGCATACTCCTCCGGGTGGTACAGCGCTCCGTAGATGCGGCCGCCGGCCCAGGCGGGGCGCCGCAGAGCGGCGATCTGCTCCAGGGCGGCCAGGGCATCATCCTGCCGCCCCCGGAGCTGTACGATCAGGTCATCCAGCAGGCGCCGGGGCGGCAGCTTGGTGAATCCCCCGATCACGGCTGTGACCGGATGAATCTCCCTGGCGCCCAGCAGGGAGGCGATATCATTGCCGATCTTTTTGAGGCGCAGGCCGCGGTTGACCAGGTCGCGGTGCTCCCCGGCCAGCTCGAAGATGTTGTGATAACCCAGATAGTCCGGCAGGGCCAGAAAAAACACGTGCACTCCGTGACTGCCAAGGTATTGGCTCAAGATAAACACCTTGCGCAACAACCGTACTTGACGACTCGCCGTAACTCCCAGGATCCGCTCCAGGGCCATCAGCGTGCCCAATTGGTAGGTCACCGGGCACAGGCCGCAGATGCGAGCGACCAGATCGGCGATCTCCTCGCAGCGGCGCCCTCTCACGATCCCCTCGAAGAAGCGGGGCGGCTCGAAGATGTTGATCCGCACATCCAGCGGGCGCCGCTGCTCGTCGAGGTCGATCTCGATCCCGCCCTCCCCCTCCACCCGGGTCAGGGAATCAACGCTCAACCGGCTGGGGCACATGCCTCTTTGCCTCCTCCCGAAACGCCTCGGCGTTGTTGACAATGGAGCGGAACTTGCGGTGTGTCTCCTCCTCGGTCAGACCCAGCTCCCGGCACAGGTTGGCGAAGGACCTGGGGTTGGGGTCGGCGCTGGGCCCGAAGCAGCCGTAGCAGCCCCGGTCGAAAGACGGGCACAGCGCCCCGCAGCCGCTGCTGGTGAGCACGCCCATGCAGGCCACCCCCTCGGCCACGATCAGACAGACGTTCTCCTTCATCTTGCACTCCAGGCAGACGCTGCGGGTGCTGACCTCGGGGGCCTTGCCCAGCATGACGCTGACGATATAGTCCTGCAGGTGGCCCTGGTCGACCGGACAGCCGTTCAAAAACCCGTCCACCGTCACGTAATCGGCGATCCCCTGGCAGGTGGGGAAGCAGTGGATCAGCTCCGGCTGCGGGTAGACCGCCCTTTTCAATTCCTCCAGGGGCAGGAAATTGCGCAGGGCCTGGGGCCCGCCATAAACAGCGCAGTTGCCGATGGCCACCAGGATCTTGGACTCCTGCCGCACCTTTTGGATCCGCGTCACGTCCTCCTGGCAGCTGATGCCGCCCTCGACGAAGGCCAGGTCGTAGGGCCCCGGCTGGCTGGCGCCGGCCATGGCGAAGTAGGCGACCTCGACAGTCTCGGCCAGGTCCAGGATCTCGGTCTCCATGTTCAGGAACGGCAGTTGGCAGCCTGAGCAGGAGGTAAATTTGAAAACGGCCAGTCTGGGCTTCTTGGAGCGATCAATCATCGGGCCACTTCCTCAATGGTGAGCTATTGATGCGAACCTCAGGGGCGCCGGGGTACCCGCGCCTATAGATCCACACCGAGCAGATCCTTGACCGCGGCATAGGAAAAGACGGGGCCGTCCTGGCAGACGTACACGTCATCGATCTGGCAGCGCCCGCAGGTCTTCTGGCCGCACTCCATCCGGCGCTCCAGCGATACGAAGATCTCCTCCGGCGGCCAGCCCAGTTTGGACAATGACCTGACCACAGCCTTCATCATGACCTCCGGGCCGCAGATAAAAACCTGGCCCTGGCCGGGCGCGATCTCCACCTCATCCAGCAGGGCGGTCACCAGTCCGACCCGGTAGGGCCATTCAGCGCCATCCGACACCTTATCGGCAGTCAACCGGAGCCTGGCCCCGCCCTCCTGCCAACTTGGGAATTCATCCCGGAAGAGCATATCCCCGGGGGTGCGGGCGCCATACAGGATCTCCAGTCGCCCCGAGTGCCTGGCCAGCCGCCGGTAGATCGCCGGCCGTAGCGGAGCCAGCCCGACGCCGCCGGCGATGATCACCAGGTCGCCGGTGGCCTGTTCGAGCGGCCAGCCATTGCCGTAGGGGCCCCTGATCCAGAACCGGTCCCCGGTCCGGAGCCGGGCCAGCGCCCTGGTGACATTGCCCACTATCCGGATCGTATGCTGAAAAACCCCCTCGGCAAGCGCCTCGGCGCCTTTCGGGTCCGAACTCATGGAGATGGCCGCCTCGCCGATGCCGATGACCGAGACCATGTTGAACTGCCCCGGCTGAAAAAAGAAGCGGCTGCCGTCAACCAGGCGCAGGGTGTAGGTCTGCACGTCCGGGGTCTCCCGCCTGACGTCCAGGATCTCCACCGGCTGGAGCAGCAGCGGGTTGGCGCCCCGCCGGAGGTCTTCCTCGCTCTTCACCATCAGGCATCACCCCTGATCGTTCGCCCGGTCTGGGCAATATCGATATTGGCCGGGCACCAGACGATGCAGCGCCCGCACCCGACACAGTGGAAACGGCCGTACTGGCCGACCGAAAAGTTCAACTTGTGCTGCATGAACTGGCGGAGCCGGTCGATCCGCTGCTCCCGAAAGTTGCCCCCGTGCACTGCGCCGAACTCCATCAAAAAACACCAGGACCAGCGCCGCTTGCGCCTGGTCTCCGTGAGGGAGAAATCCGTCTCGTCAAAGATGTCGGCGCAGTAGCAAGTAGGGCAGACCGAGGTGCAGTTGGCGCAGCCGAAGCACTTGGCGCTGATCTCCTGCCAGTAGGGGTGGCCATGGCCCTCGTGCATCAAGCGGGGCAGGTCCTCTGTCTCCAGGGTAGTCCGGGTGTTGGCAGCAGTTTCCTCCAGACGCCGGCGCTTCACCTGGTAATCCTCCTCCCGGGCCGCCTCAGCCCGCAGATCCTGGACCAGTTCGGCGCCCAAACCGCTGCCCACCTCCAATAGAAAACGCCCGGGCCGGTCTCCGCCGGTCTGACCCAGCTCGGTGATCAGCAGGTCGTAGTCATGGTCGAGACCCGGGCCCGTCCCCATCGCTGAGCAGAAACAGGTGTCGCCGGACTCCACGCAGTTGAAAACCACCAGCGGCAGGTCCTCCCGGCGCGCCCGGTAGTAGGGGTCTGGGTATTCCCCGCCGAGAAACACCTCGTCAAGCGCCAGGAGGGCGTGCACGTCGCAGGGGCGGATGCCGAACACGGCCTGTTTCACCGGTTCAATCTCCGAGTGGAGATCACCGGTTGGCCAGTCGTAGGTGAACAGGGTCTCAAACGGCGGGTACCAGAGATACTTGGGGGGCAGAGTGCCGCCGGTGCAGCGCAGGCTCAGCTCACCGGCCCCGTCCAGCGGGCGGAAGATGCCCGCGCCCTTCTCGTTTACCGTGCCGTAGACGGTGTAGCCCCGCTCCTGCAGCCTCGCCAGGATATCATCGAAAGCGGCCCGCCCGACGACCGCATTTTCCCCGGCCTGGCCCTGCAGCACCATAAATCTCACCTACCCCTGAGCAGCGATCCGAAAAGGCAGTACGAATAACTTCAACTGTATCTTGCCCCCGGCAGCCGGGCTTTATTAACGGCGCCTGCTTCTACCAGTAAAGGCTTCCTGTGATAGCCGGGCTGTTTATGAAATAAAAAAAGCCCGGGCAAAAGCGTCCGTGCTGAAGAAAAAAGGTGTGTCGTACTTATAATTGCTCGGATCATTGCCGCCTTAATCTCTTCTCTGCGTTTTTTAGATGCGCCTCCAACTCAAGGCAACTTTGTTAGCCCCTGATCCGGCAAAAGATCTTAATTCTTGGTGTGATTGAGGATCTGCAACAATATACTTTTAGACTGATCAACCGAACCATTAACCCCTACCCAGAAAATATAAGCCATGTTATAACCCATATCTAGCTTAGTGATAGGAATTACCGCCCATACTTCCTGATAGTTATCTGTGCGGCCAGAAGCCGCGTCATAGCCCCTTTTAAGCACAACCAGTTGTCCAGCGCCAAGAGGCGTGTCAATGTTTTCGACACTCTGCTCCTGGCTGTGGTTAGGTATCGTCGAACCAAGGTAGGTATCCGGATTATACCCTTCCAGGAAAGACCCTCCCATGCTCAGGCCATTCTGATCAACGAAGGTGATTTCCTGGCCCGGGGCTGAGCCTTTGGTGGCTTGCCAGTTGTCAGGTAGAACAAACTTGACATCCTGATATGCCAACAAGGTTTGCGCGCTAGGTTCGCCCGGCCCTTGCCCCAGCCAGTGAATACTAAACCAGGCCGGATAATAATTCCCATAGTAGCCGGGGCTGCCGGATAGGCCGCTTAACAGTTCGGTCTCGGTGCCTCCTTTGAGCGGCGCCAAGAAAAGAGATCCTGCGGACATCCTATCCAAATGCAGAAAGACCAGGCTGACACCATCCGGAGAGATAACGGGCGCATAATCAGAAGTACCTGCAGTGTCAGTAGTAAGCGCCTGCAGGCCACTGCTGTCACCCAGCCAGATCCGCTGGCCAGGTGCCATCACACCCCAATAGCCTTTAGGCTGTCCCTCCCAGTTAAGGCTCTCAGCGCCGCGGCAGAAAACCACGCGGTAGGGAACGGTTTGCGTCCATACCGGTTGCGCATCTACCTGTCCAACGCTGCCACAGTCGTCGATTTTGCCGTCTGCCATGTTGGCGATGAACAGTCTTTTGTCCATGGTCGCTTCCCTGCCGCTGCCTTTAATGAAGGCTAACCGCTTGCTGTCCGGCGACCAGGCAAGCCACTCCGGATATGACAAACCGCAGCCCAGATCGAGTGTTTTGCCGGTTGTGCTGTCAAGCAGCTCGATGGCTACTCCGTCCGCTGACAAGGAGCCAGAGTTGGGCCTGAGGTAGTAAGCCAGGTATTCGCCATCGGGTGACCATTTGAACCCCGTCGCCCCCCAGGAAGAGATAATATCCCCCTGTTGGACAACCTTGTTCCCAAACTGCAGCAGGTTGAGGCGCTTACCATCGAGCACAATTCGATCAATCCGCAGCCCCTGCTCCGAATTGGCGGGAAACGATACCGCCAGACTCCGGCCATCAGGTGCCCAACCAAAATCTAAGGCGTCGCCGATCTCCGGCACGAGCGTGCTCGTCTTGGCCTCCCCGGCGGCAATCTGCGCCATCTTTATACTATACCCGGTAAATTGGGTTCCCGACGGCGCCGTTAAATAAACGATAGTGTTGTCTGTCGGCGACCAGGCCACAGTCATCTGATTGGACAAGGCAGGGACGAAGTTCTGATTGACCTGGTAGGCCCCGCTCCCATCAGCCATAACGACCCAGAGGTGGTTATCATCCGAATAGGCTGCATCCTGACCACGGCTGTCGTTTTGCAGATAGGCCAGCCACTGTCCGTCCGGAGACCAGCCGACAATGCTGACGGTTCCAGTATGGGTCACCTGTACGGGTGGTTCGCCATGTTCCTCTGTGTGCAAGAGCCACAAGTACCCGTTGCTGGTAAAGGCAATGTTTGCCGGCAGAGAGCCATCGCACAACCTGTGTACATTTGCAGTCTGTTTGGAGGCGATCTCCACCGTTTGCGTTTGCTCATCCCAGCTTGCATGACCACCGAGCGCTTCGGCAACAAACCGCACCGGGGCAAAGAGCCGGTCTTGCAGGATTATCGCGGGGAGATCAAGCTCCACCTGCTCGTCATTGAGCAAAGCCGTCCGGTTACCCACAATCAATTTAATGGTAATGTCATTCGTAGCAATGGTTGCCATACAATGGACGCTATCCCATTCTAGCTTAGCTCCCAGGGCGCCGGCCAAGTTGAAGGCAGGCGCCAGCACGCGGCCGTTCATGCTTACCGGCTGTGGATATCCCAGGTCGTTGTTGTCAACGAGCACTTGGGGACCAGAAGCTTGCGCCTGTGCGGGAACAATCGTAACCGCCAGAGCGCATGCCAAGACTCCAAGCAATACCGCTACAGCAATAACGACCTTACTTTTGCTCAACCGGTACATGTAGGCAAGACCTCCTTGACATGGTCAAGTTGCCCTTGGCCTCATTTCACTTTCAGCGTCCGCAGATATGCCTTTGCTTCATCACCGATACGGTAACTCTCAATCGCTTTTTGGATGGCTTTGTTATGCGTCCACTTCTCTAAACGCTGTTCCTGAATGTACGGCAAAGTCGCATCGTACTGTTTGACCAGAGCCGTGGAGAAATACCAGGCGATCATCATGTTGACATAGTATCCCTCCGACCGCACACATGCCACAAGCTCAAGCATCTCCGGCCGGAAATTGTCGTCGCAATAAAAGCTCATCAGCATTTCGATACCGAAGCGCATAGTGTAGGTCTGGCCAGATTTCAGCCAGACTTTTATCTTCTCGTAGAGTTCGGACAGATGCTTTTTAAATACCTTCGGTGAAATCAGGTCGCAGGTTGCCCAGTTGTCTATGTACGGTAGAAATGCTTCTACAGCAGCAATGGAGATGTCATAATCCTCAATAGTTTCGATCAGGAAGCCATGCAGGTTATTTTCCTCATGATACGTGTGCGGCAGGATTTTAAGAAATTCCAAGGCCTCCGGCGTTTTGGATAACTTCCGGGCGAGCTTCCGTAGCTCCGGCGTGCGAACGCCAATGACAGTTTCCGGTTTAACTGTCGGCATGAGTTTGCACTGAAATTCTTTGTATTTTAGATCCTGTAGCTCAAACAGCTGGCTTTGGACATCTTCTTCTACGCTGCTCATATCATTTCCCTTTCTCACCGGATAAATGTTCCTATGACAGAACCAGCCGCTCCTTCTCTCCGGGCCGGTCGTAGTGAAGCACGAGGTATACTCCGGGCACTTCACGCGCCTCCCTCATGAACTCATATCCTCGCCCAAGACCAGGGCTTCGATTCTTCCGTGTTATTCTTCAATTTACCGGAGCTTTCCTGCACTTTTTTGCCCAATTGTTCCAATAAAACTAAATAAATCAACGAACGCAGAGGCTTTTTTAAGCGCTGTTCCCGCGCTAAATTATCCCCCTCATTCGCGCGCCATGATCACCGTTTTCAGCAGCATAAGCCTGGCCGATTTTGTTGGCATAGTCTTGCTTCTTCAGTCTAGATGAAGCTGCGCCATCCTTACGCCTGTGGAATAACCTGCATGCAACATCTTACAACTAGTCATTATTTATCACTTATGGGTAATGATACAGTTTATCCCATACCCTTTCTTTTCTGATGATCTCAGACAGAGAGGGGGAAAAGAAGCCGCTCCCGAAGAAATAATATTTAATTCATAATACAGTGTAAGATTTCTTCCTGGGCTTGCGTAATCTAAGTAGGCCCAGCTGGGAAAGGCGGAACAAATTTGGAAGGGCACACTCCCGACCATGAACTGGTCAGGCAAACGCTCGCCGGTGACATCCAGGCTTTTGAAATGATTGTGGAGCGTCACCAGCAGACGGTTTACCGGATCCTGTACCGGCTATTGAGAAATAAGCAGGAGGCGGAAGACATCGCCCAGGAGGCTTTTTTGAGATGCTACCGGCACCTTGGAAAGTACGATCAGGACCGGCCATTCGCGCCCTGGCTGTACCAGGTTGCCACCAATCTGGCTTTGAGCAGGCTCCGTCACCTGGTGAAGCACCAATCGGTATCCTGGGATGCTTGCGATCACCGGTTCTCAGAGACCCAGGCGACAGAAACAGGCTGGCAGACCGGCCTGCCCACCAGAGAGGGGCCGAGCCGGAGCCTCGATCCGGCAGCAGCCTGGGAAAAGAGAGAGGCCAGGTCCGAAATTATCCAGGCCCTGAGAAGCCTCAAACCACCAGACCAACTGATCATCATCCTACGCTATTTCGAAGAACTGAGTTACGAGGAGATCGCCTACGTCATGCAGACCAGGCGCAACATCGTCGAGGTTCGCCTCTTCCGCGCCAGGCAAAGACTGCGCAATATCCCGGCGCTGCAGCAGGAATGGGGGAACGCCCAATGTCATCATCAGGATGGAGGAGTGACGGCATGTACACCTGTAAGGAAATAAGCAAGCTCCTCGACCTCTATACCGACGGCGAGCTTGATGAACAGCGCCGGCTCTTAGCGGAAACCCACCTGCAAGGCTGCCATCTCTGCAGCCGGCTGGTACGCCTCAGAGAAGAAGAGGCGCGGCTGATCCGCTCCGACGATCCGGTGCCCGCACTCTCCCCCGGCTTTACCAGGCAGGTCATGGCCAGCCTGGGCCCGGTCATGCGCTCCCCGGCCCAGGGGCAGTGGCTGTTTTCCCTGAGAAAGAGTTTGGCCAGACCCTGGCTCGCCCCGGCCCTGGCCGGCCTGGTCCTGCTGGCGGCAGTCTCCTACGCGGCCTCGCTGCACCTGATCACCGCCAGCCCGAAACAGGTTGCTTTGCAAAATTCACAGTCGGGTTCACAGGCTCAACCTCAACTGACTCTACCCGGGAGCATGACATTTTCGGCAGAAGGCGGCAAGGCCGCCAGCGATAACAGCAGCCTTAACAAGCAAGAACTTACGGGAGCTGTTGCCCCCAAAACGCCAGCCGACAGTGGTGAGGCCGACAGGGTAGCCAGCAGCAGGAACGTCACCCCCGTAGCCCAGGCTATCAGTCCAACAAACGCCACCAGTCCCACGGTTGACGGCGCATCGGACGCTCAAACGCCGGCGGCTGGCAGTATGCCGGATACCGGAACACCAGTACCGCCTCTGTTGAGCCTGGCCCCCCGGCAGAACAGCCTCGAAGCGCTGGAGCAGCAAGGCTACACGGTGTTCCAGCCCGGCTATCTGCCTTCGGGATACACCTTCGACCACTATTCCCTCTTGCCCGGAGGATCTGACAGCGCGCAGAACACTGACCCGCTCACCGGCAAGGAGCATATCCTGCTCAGCTATCGCAATATCATGTCCGGCGCCCTGTTGACCCTGGAGATCCAGGCCCTGGCCAACCCGGCGCCACCGCCCCAGATTGTTTCGAACGCCAATGCGACGGGCAGCCAGCAAACCGGGGCCAACCGGATCGCCCGGCAGATTCAGAAACTTGGCCATTACTTCATGCTGCAGGTAACTGGAACTATTTCGCCCGACGAACTGCAAATAGTAGCCGACTCCGTGAGTGCTTATTAACTGGAAAACTGTAATTGCTTATCTGCTCCATAGAAAGTGCTGAGACTGTTCAGGTAACACGAAAAAGAGAGGAGTGAACCAGATGGATAATTGCCGAAAACCATGGACTATCTACTGCCTGGCCACCGCCGCCATACTGTTGCTGGTTGCCCTGAGCCTGACCGGCGTCATCCGGCCGCAGCCGGTCGAAGCCAGTGGCGCCGAGCGCTTCAAGGACATCCAGGAACTGCAGGCGTTCATAGACAGCCATACCAAACTGGCCACACTGCTGAATCCAAATTACTATTTCTCGGCTCTAGGCGGGGTGTTGTTGGATACAGCACAGGGCCCGACCGTAAAATCTACAGCGTCCTCCGTGACCAACAGCGCTGCCGCTCCTGCTGCGCCTGGCGCAGCGCCAACCGGCGCGGCAACCGATTTTTCCACCACCAACAACCAGGTGGCCGGGGTGGACGAGGCCGATATCGTCAAGAGCGACGGCAGCTATCTATACGTGAAGTCCGGCCAGAAGATCGACATCCTGGCCGCCTACCCGCCGGATAGCGCCAAGGTATTGTCCAGCCTGACTTTTGACAACTCCCCGGTGGGGTTGTTCGTCTACGGCAGCCAGCTGCTGGTGATCAGCCAGCAGGAGCCCCTGATGAGGCCGATGATCGCCGTCCCGAACATCGTTGCGCCCGGCGGCGGCGCCTTTCGGCCAGCCCCCCTCTCTCCAGGTCTGAAAATATCCGTCTATGACACTGCGGATAAAACCGCTCCCCGGCTGAAAGACTCGTTTGCCATCACCGGGGCCGATTACGTGGACTCCCGGATGATCGGCGGCTATGTCTACCTGATCGCCAACACCCCGCTCAACCTGGGCCAATACCAGAACGACGGACAGAACGATGTCCGCCTGCCGGAGATCGTCGAGGGGAACGGCGGCGTCACCACCTTCCCGGCCACGGCGATCCAGCACTTCGACATCCCCTATCCCAGCTATAACTACACCATGGTGCAGGCCTACAATATGAATGCCCTGACCAGGAAGACCAGCATCTTTCTGACTGGCGCCACCCAGCAGGTCTTTGTGTCGGCCCAGAACATCTACCTGACTTCCCAGGACCCGGTCGACCCGATCCCCATCTTCCAGAAATACCTCGACCGCCTGACTCCCCTGCTGCCGTCCAGTCTGACCAGCCAACTGCAAGATCCCCAGATCCCGGAGGAGCAGAAGCTGGAGCAACTGGCCGCGGTGCTCGCCATGGGCAACAACACCGGGCCCGGCAACCAGGCAGAGATCGCCCAGGTGGTGTCGGAGTTGCGGCAAGACATGGTAAAAGCCCAGGACCAGACCCTGGTGCAAAAGTTCCGGATCACCGGCTACGATGCAGTATTTCAGGTCAAGGCAACAGTGCCGGGCCAGGTCCTCAACCAATTCTCCATAGACGAGCAGGACGGCTATTTCCGGATCGCCACCACCACCCGCGACCCGCAGAACTGGAATAATAGCAGCAACAATATCTTCGTCTACGGACCGGATCTGCAATTGGCGGGACAATTGACCGGCCTGGCTCCGGGCGAGCAGATCTACTCCGCCCGGTTCCTGGGCCAGCGCGCCTACCTGGTCACCTACAAACAGATCGACCCCTTCTTCGTGGTCGATCTGGCCGACCCGGCATCGCCGAAGGTGCTCGGCTACCTGAAGATCCCCGGCTTCTCCGACTACCTGCACCCTTACGACGATAACCACATCATCGGCATCGGCAAGGACACGACGCCCAATCTCCAGGAGAATGGGATGCCGCGCCCGACCGGGCTGAAGATCGCCCTGTTCGACGTCACCAACCCGGAGCAACCCAGAGAGCTCTCCCGGTACGCCTTGCCCGACGGCTCCGATTCCACGGCCCTTTACGACCATAAGGCCTTTCTGTTCAGCCAGGCCAAGCACCTGCTGGCGCTGCCCGTATCCTCATCGCAGAATATCGGGTCACAGTACAGCTACTGGCAGGGAGCCTACGTCTTCAACATCTCACTCGATCAGGGGATCACCCTCAAGGGCACCATCGATCACTCGGACTCCAGCCAGTTGCAGACCAACAACCAGTACCTGCTGCCCTATCAGCAATACGGCAACGTCCAGCGAATCCTATATATCAACGATGTGCTCTATACTGTTTCGGACGCCCTGGTCAAGCTCAACAACATCAACAGCCTGGCCGAGTTGAAGTCCTTGAAGCTCTAAACTGCCCGCCCGCTGGCATCTTTCGGACACCAGCCCGTGGTAGTCATCAGGTAAATACCAGTTAAGAACAGCAAAAACCGGCCACATCAGAGGGCCGGTTTTTTTGCCATATCTATATGCATTTCAAGTCAAACTCATTTTAAAGGGTGAGAGTACCGTTGGGCAAGTTTAGCAGCTTGAGGATATGCTCCTCCTCCCCGCTCTGAGCATTTATGTAAACTAGGAAGGTCTCGTCGGCCAGTTTGGTCTTGAATTCGTAGGCGAGCGATTCACCCTTGCTGGTAGTGGGGATTATGGCCAGCCGCTCCGACAGCACCTGGATCCGGGGGCTGAGCTTGGCCTGGGCCTGCGCTACCGTGACCTTCGGCGACGGCAACGCCCGCTGATGATGCGAGGTCAGATAGCCCAGGGCCTCGTATCCCAATACCTGCCCGTTGTCCAGGGCCACCTGCAGTTTGATCTGGTCCGGGTAGACCACCACGTCGCCCTGCTTGTAAGCAAAGGAGATGGTCAGCACATTCTGTTCGCGCAGGCTGTAGGTTGGCATGAAGTCTGTTAAACCACGGGAGTTGAGAAAGTTCAGGGCCTGAGCACGGCCCTGATCATCGGTGAGCCTGGCTGCAGCGACGGGGCGCGGGTTGAGCATGAACACCACGTGCCCGCCCTGCTTGCTGACATCTACGGTGATAGTGTCCTGGGGGCCGGGGCCCGTGCGCAGCGCCAGGCTGTAGGAAGGGATCTTCCCCTTGACATTCCCTGCTACCACCGTCTGCTGTACTGCCGCGCCACCCAGGTCAGCAAAGCCCCGGGCAATCTGCTTGGCCTGATCCAGGGAGACCTGGCCCCCGGTCAGCCCCTGTGGTTGGATCTTATCTATATGGTCGGAGAAGGGGCCGTCGTAGACCAGCACCGGCAGTTCTTGCAGCCGGGTTTCCAATTGACGGAAACTGTTGTCAACGCTGCTAATGGAGCCCTGGGGCAGCTTGTTGGCCAAACCGCTCTGGATCTCGGTCCAGTGGAAGGCGCCGGTGGCCGCCGCTCGCTCCACCGTGGACATCTCCTGGTTCAAGGAGACCGCTGTCTGGTAAAGCTGCTGCATCGTCTGCCAGTCCTTGTCGCTCAGGCTCCTGTCCTTGTTTTGTTTGGCCAGGGTATAGGCGTAGTCCCCGACCTGAGACAGGAACTTGGATGTCTTGGCCACCACATCGTGGGAAACAGGCAACTGGTTCAGGTTCTCCTGGGCGGCGTTGGCATTGTACCAGAGGTCGGAAAAAAGGGCGTCCATCTGGTCCGGCGAGCCGCTCACCAGTCCCTTGGACAACAGCGCTTCGACATTTTTAGTGCGCTGCAGGGTATCATAGAAGGCCCGGCTGTATTTGTTCTGGAGCAGTACATCCGCCTGACGCTTTGCCCGTATTTGACTGATTCCCCAAAAGGCGGTGGCCCCCCAGAGAATGGCCAGGGCGACAATCGCCACGGTGGAGCGCGATGCTTTCATCCTAAAACTCCTCCTTGACAGTAAGCAGATGCCGCATACAATCCTGCCGGTGGCAGATTAAAAGCTTACAAGGCAAATACGTGCTGCCCGATCTGGGTCAGGATCTGCCTGGTCCAGATCCAGGGGCTGACAGGTTTGGCAGGATTCCAGAAGTACAGGGCGCCGTAAGTGGGATCCCAACCGCTCAGGGCGGCGATGGCCGCCTGGATCGCCTGAGTGGTGGGCTGCCGGTACCAGATAAATCCGTTGGACACCGATTCAAAGGCATCGGGCTGGAAGATCACACCGGATAGAGTGTGCGGAAAAGCACTGCTCTGCATCCGGTTCAACAGCACTGCGCCCACCGCCACCTTGCCGGCATACGGTTCATCCCCCGCCTCTCCCATGATCACCCGGGCCAACAGGTTCACGTTGTCCATATATGATTCCGGGGAGGCCTCTGCGATCGATTGCAGCTGGGCATCCGGCGTCAGGTGAGGAACGAAGGGACCTGGCATTTTAAAGTCGAATACATAGTAAACAGTACCGGCGATTAGCAACACCAGGCAGGCCAAGGCTGTCACGAACCCCAGCCGTTCTTTCAGACCGGTTATCTTCATCCGGGAACCCCCTTGTCAGGCAAGTCTCTGATCGACATCCATTCCGATCAGCATCCCTAGTGTGCGAAAAATCAGTTCTCCTTATGCAGTTCCCATGTTCTGAGAAGAGGAATAGCCGTGTTTATAGCGAAAATTGTTTTAAAACATAAGGGGAGCCATTGCGATGTCCATAGTCGAGTCCAAGCTCCGTTCCGGCCTGGTGAAGCTCAGGCTGTACGGAGAACTGGTCATGTTCAGCCACAGCCTGTTCGCCCTGCCTTTCGGGCTGCTGGGGATGCTGCTGGCAGCAGACGGACTGCCCAGCCTGCACACGTTTTTCTGGATCCTGGTGGCCCTGGTGGGCGCCCGGAACGCCGCCAACGCCCTCAACCGGCTGATCGACCAGCGCTACGACGCTGCCAATCCCCGCACCGCCAACCGCCATTTGCCTCGCGGCCTGATCAGCGGTGGCGAGGTGCTGGGGCTGAGTATCTTGGGTTTCGCCCTGCTGCTCCTGGGGGCCTGGCAGCTCAACCCGCTCTGCCTGCTGCTGTCGCCGCTGGCAGTCCTGATCCTGGTCCTCTATTCCTATACCAAACGATTTACCTGGGCCTCGCACCTGGTGCTGGGCTTTGCCTGCGGTATCGCCCCCACTGCCAGCTGGCTGGCGGTGACCGGCAGTTTTGCCATCCCCCCCCTCCTGCTCTCCGGGGCGGTCATGTGCTGGGTGGCCGGCTTCGACATCATCTATGCCACCCAGGACGTGGAGTTTGATCGCCAGGCCGGGTTGCACGCCATCCCGGCCCGGTTCGGTGTTCGCAACTCGCTCCGGATCTCCAAGGGCCTGCACCTGTTGGTGATCCTGCTATTACTCCTGGTGCCAAGATTTCTGGCGCCGCCCCAGGCCACCCTTGGCCTCTTCTACTATCTCGGCCTGCTGGTGGTGGCCGGCCTGCTGTTCTGGGAGCATTTATTGGTGAGACCAGATGATCTTAAAAAGGTGACCATGGCAGCCTATTATGTCAACCAGGTGATCGGGGTCACGCTGATGCTGTTCGCGGCCCTCGACATCTTTATCCGATAGCTAACCGCTGATCAAAGTCTGACAGTCAGGAGCCCAACCAATGTCCACCAACGTTCATTCCGCCCGCATAGAACTGCTCGCCCCGGTCGGCAAGTGGTCAGTACTGGAGGCGGTGATCGCCGCCGGGGCTGACGCCGTCTATCTGGGCGGCAAGAAATACAACATGCGGCTGCACCGCAAGGATTTCAACTTCACTGACGAAGAACTGCGGTCCGCGGTCGAGTATGCCCACGAGCGGAAGGTCAAGCTCTATGTCACCGTCAACAACCTGCTGACCAACGCCGAGACCGACGACCTGCCCGACTACCTGCGTCACCTGGAAGAGATCACCGCGGACGGGATTATCGTCCAGGATCTGGGGGTGGCCCAGCTGGTACGAGAGCTGGGCCTCAGGATACCCCTCCATGCCAGCGTGATGATGAACGCCCACAACCTGGAGGGGCTGCTGCTGCTAAAAGAATTGGGCATCAGCCGAGCGATCCTGGGGCGCGAGGTCACCCTGGCCGACATCAAGCTGTGGCACAGCCAGACCGATTTGGAGTTGGAGTACTTTACCCACGGGGATATGTGCTTCTCCCAGAGCAGCCAGTGCTACCTTAGCGGCATGCTGTTCGGCGAGAGCAGCAACCGCGGCCGCTGCCTGAAACCCTGCCGCTGGCCGCTGGAATTGGTCGACCGGGAGACCGGAGCGGTGCTGGCCCCCGACCCGGGCAGACCCGGCATCCCCCCGACCGCAGGTCCCTATTTCCTGGCAGTCAAGGATATCTGCCTGCTGCCCTTCCTGCCGGAGGTGATCGACGCCGGAGTCTGTTCCCTGAAGATCGAGGGGCGGATGCGGGAGGCCGGCTTCCTGGCTGACCTGATCGGCTTCTACCGCCGGGCCCTGGACCGCTATTACGCCGACCCCTTCGGCTATCAGTTCGACTGGGATGAATTCCGGGAGTTGGAGCAAAAACGGGTGAGGGATATGAGCCCGCTGTATGCCTTCGGCAACCCGGGGCCCAGTTCCGTGGGCTACACCGGTGAGCGGGAGCCCCGTTTTTTCAGCAGTCCCGTGCGGGAACCGGAGATCACCGCGGCGGATCTCCCTGTCAACCCCCTGCCCGGCCCCGAGCCCTGGCCGCATGAAGAAGTCCGGCCGCTGCTGGCGGTCAAGGCCGGCTCCCTGGAGGCCGCCCTGGCAGCCCTGGAGCAGGGGGCCGACCTGATCTATACCAGCGGCGAATCCTTCCTCAGCCAGCCCCAGCCCTGGCACCTGGGCGATTTTGCCGAACTGCTGGTTGCCGCCCATGACCAAGGCTGCCGGGCGGTCATCGGCACGCCCCGGATTGTGATGTCGGCGGAGATGGGAAGGGTACATCAACTGCTGTCGGCAATCCGTCAGCTGCAGCCCCCACCGGACGGGGTCCTGGTCACCAACCTGGGCACCATCTATGCCGCCAGATCAACCGGCCTGCCTCTCTATGCGGACTACTCCTGCAATATTGCCAACGGCCGGGCGACCGCCCTGCTGCAGTCCGCTGGGGCGGTCCAGGCCACCGTACCGCTGGAGTTCCGGGCGGAGGAGATCCTGGCCATGCCCTCACAGGCCGCCCTGCCACTGGAGGCGGTCATCCACGGCCAGCTTCCGGCCATGGTCAGCGACCACTGCCTCCCTGCCGCCCTGCTAGATGGGGCCACCCGCTTCCAGATCTGCAGCGGCGCCTGCCGCCAGCACCGGTTCGGACTGCGGGATACGGCGGGCATGGTGCACCCGCTGGAGATCGACACCAGCTGCCGCAACCACCTGTTCATGGCGCACGAACTGGCCCTGCTGCCCTACCTGCGCTCCTTTTACGGGGCCGGATTCCATAGCCTGAGGCTGGAGATCCCCGGTTACAGCGCCGCGGAGGCGGGGGCGGTGACCGGCCTCTACCGGGAGCAGATCGACCGGCTCTGGTCAGACCCGGAGACCTATGCCTTTAAAACTGCAGACTGGGAACAATTACTGCAGGCGAGATGTGCCGCCTTTGGCACCGGCCCCTATACCCGGGGAGTCCGGGTCAAGGAATAATATGCCGATCTGACGGGCGGACCGGAGAGTGCGGCGCCCTCAAGCTGACGAATCTGTCCTCGTTTACCAAGGAAGGAGTGTTAGCCGTGACAGAAGGCTTCATGGGACCGGTGGAGATCGTCAACAAGAAAAAGGAGTTCATCATCCCCTGCCTGAATCACTTCTACCAGGAACCGGTGCAGTTGGTGCGGGGGCGGGGGCAATACCTCTACGACAGCGACGGCAGGCAGTACCTGGACTTCTTTGCGGGTGTCTCTGTGATCAATGCCGGACACTGCCACCCGGAGATCACCGCCCGG
Organism: Thermacetogeniaceae bacterium; assembly: GCA_050010575.1. GTDB lineage: Bacteria > Bacillota > DSM-12270 > Thermacetogeniales > Thermacetogeniaceae > Palsa-1188. The sequence goes on from JBEKKU010000007.1 coordinate 20,516, forward strand.
ATCTGCGCCCAGGTGCAGACCCTGCAGCATGTCTGCAATATCTACCTGACCCAGCCGATGGTGGAGTTGGCCGAACGCCTGGCCCAGATCACGCCGGGCCGGCTGCAGAAGAGCTTCTTCTGCAACAGCGGCAGCGAGGCCAACGAGGGGGCGGTACTGCTCGCCCGCCTGGCCACCGGCCGCAGCGAGTTGCTGGCCCTTCAGGATGGCCTGTGCGGGCGCACCTATCTGGGCATGAGCCTGACCGGGCTGAGCATGTGGCGCACCGACCCCCACCCGGCCGGAGGCATCTCCTTCGCGCCCAACGCCTACTGCTACCGCTGCCCCCTGCACCTCACCTACCCCAACTGCGACCTGGCCTGCGCCGATGAGATAGCCCGGGTGATCGAGACCTCCACCTCCGGCGGGGTGGCCGCCCTGATCGCCGAGGCAATCCAGGGCAACGGCGGCATCATCGTCCCGCCGCCGGAATACTTCTCCCGGGTCAAGGAGATCCTGAATAAATACGGCGCCCTCCTGATCATCGACGAGGTCCAGTCCGGCTTTGGGCGCACCGGCAAGTGGTTTGCCATCGAGCACTGGGGTGTGGCGCCGGAGATCATGACCGTGGCCAAAGCCCTGGGGAACGGGGCGCCCATCGGGGCCTTTATCGGCGTTCCGGAGGTGGCCGACAGGTATACTAGGCCTGGCGCCTCCACCCTGGGAGGCAACCCGGTCTCCATGACTGCCGGGCTGGCCACCCTGGATGTTATCGCCAGGGAGAGGCTGGCCGAGAACGCCGCCCAGCTGGGCGCCTTCGTGAAGGAACAACTGCTGGCCTTACAGGAAAAACACCCCCTGATCGGGGAGGTGCGCGGCCTGGGCCTGATGCTGGGAGCAGAGCTGGTGAAGGACGGCAAGGAGCCCGCAGCAGTCGAGGCCGACCAGGTGCTGGAACTGCTGAAGAACCGGGGCGTCCTGATCGGCAAGAACGGCCGCTCCCGGAATGTGCTGGCTTTTCAGCCCCCGCTGGTGATCACCAGAAGCGACGCCGAGGCGATGCTGCATCACCTGGACGAGGTGTTGACAGAAGTGGAGCAGGGGTCGCGCTAACGAGATAGGTCCGGGGAAACCGTGATCTATTAAGGCACAACAGGACCATACCAAGGGAACCATGCCCCTGATCTGCTGACAATAATGTGAGCGCGAGAACCGTCCCCGTGCTCACGTACCAAAAGAATGTGAGCGCGAGAACCGTCCCCGCGCTCAGAAGGAGGGTGGCAAGATGCTGTTAGGGGCGCACATGTCCATCGCCGGAGGCGTGGATAAGGCCGTTTTGCGCGGCCAGAGCGTCGCTTGCGAAACGATCCAGATCTTCACCAAGAGCAACCAGCAGTGGCGGGCCAAGCCCCTGGAAGCCGATGAGGTGGCGCGTTTTCAGGCGGCCCGGGCAGCCTCCGGGATCGCTCCGGTCTTCGCCCATGCCGCCTATCTGATCAACCTGGCGACTCCCGACGACGACGCCTGGGAGAAATCCCTGGAGGGTTTTATCGTCGAGGTGGAGCGCTGCGCCCTCCTCAAGCTCCCCTTTATCGTGCTGCACCCGGGCGCCCACGGGGGCGCCGGTGAGGAGGCCGGTTTGAGCCGGGTCACCCGGGCCCTGGACGAGTGCTTCAACCGGACCGGCGATACTGCAGTGATGGTGCTGCTGGAGATCACCGCCGGGCAGGGCTCCAGCGTGGGCGGCACCTTCGAGCACCTGGCCGGGATCATGGAGCACAGCCTGTATCCGGAGCGGCTCGGCATCTGTTTCGACACCTGCCACGCCTTTGCTGCCGGGTACGACCTGCGCACCCCGGAGGGCTACAACGAGACTATCGAGTCCCTGGACCGCCTGATCGGGCTCGAACGCCTGAAAGCCATCCACCTGAACGATGCCAAGGGAGACCTGGGCAGCCATCTGGACCGCCACACCCACATCGGTCTCGGCAAGCTTGGCCTGGAGGCCTTTCGCCTGCTCCTCAACGACCCCCGCCTGCAGCACCTGCCCATGGTCCTGGAAACCCCCAAGGGACCAGACCTGAAAGAGGATGTCATGAACCTGTCCACCCTGAGGAGCCTGGTCCGGGAGCAGTGATTCCCTGGTTATAATCGGCGCCGTTCAAAAATAGGATGGGAAGAGACTACTATATGAATAAAGGAGGGCCCAAGCCAGTGCTCGCTCTGGTTAACGGCAAGATACTGACCATGGAGGGCCGCATCTACGACAGGAACAGCGCCCTGCTCGTTGCAGGCGGCCTGATCGTGGATCTGGGCAGCGATAGACCACTGCCACCGGGAATCCAATTGGTGGATGTCAGCAATCACTACGTACTGCCAGGTTTTATCGATGCCCACACCCACGTGGGGATCATCGAAGAGATCTACCGGGTGGAAGGGGATGACGCCAACGAGTCCTCGGACCCGGTCACGCCCCACATGCGGGCGATCGACGCCATCTACATGGATGACCTGGCTTTTCAGGACGCCGTGCAGGCCGGCATTACCACGGTGATGACGGGGCCCGGCAGCGCCAACGTCATCGGTGGCGAGAGCCTGGCGATGAAGACCCAGGCCCGGACCGTTGACCAGGCCATCCTGAAAAACCCGGTCGGGATCAAGGCAGCCATGGGCGAAAACCCGAAGCGGGTCTACGGCGACCAGCATAAGGCGCCGATTACCCGCATGGCCACCGCCGCCCTGCTGCGGGAGGCGCTAGTGAATGCCCAGAACTACTTCGCCAAGCTCAGCCGTGGCAAGGATGACCCCAGCAAGCGTCCGGACCGCGATCTGAAGATGGAGGCTCTGCTTCCGGTGTTGAAGGGGGAACTGCCCCTGCTGGTGCATGCCCACCGCAGCGATGACATACTCACGGCCCTGCGGATCGCCGATGAGTTCAACATCAAAGTCAGCCTCCAGCATGCTACCGAGGGCCACAAGATCCCCGAAGAGCTGGTCAGGCGCGGTGTTCCCGCGGTGGTGGGGCCCTCCCTGAGCACCCGGGCCAAGGTGGAGTTGAAGGACCGCACTTTCGCCACCCCGGGGGTGCTGGCCAGAGCCGGGGTAAAGGTGGCCCTGATGACCGACCATCCGGTGATCCCGGTGCAGTACCTGTCCCTGACCGCCGGCCTGGCGGTGAAGGATGGCATGGACGAGGGCGAGGCCCTGAAGGCGATCACCATCAACCCGGCGGAAATCCTCGGTATTGCTGATCGGGTGGGCAGCCTGGCCCCGGGCAAGGACGCGGACGTGGTGGTGCTGACCGGGCATCCCCTGGACTGGCGCACCAGGGTGGAACTTGTATTGGTGAACGGAGAGATCGCCTACGCCAGTGGCGCCTACGCCGGGCTTCAGAATCTGATCGGCTGATCATCCAGGCTGCCCCGCTGAGACCCGGCGCCTCGTCATGGTCCGGCCGGAAGCGGGCATACTATCCCAAAAAGGGGTCCTTGCCTTGGATGAGACCAGAGACAGGCTGGTCGAACTGATCAGGATGATGCCTGAAGACAAGCTGCAGGTAGTAATAGAGTTTGTCAACCGGCTTTTTAACGATGCCCAGGAGGGAGAAGACCCGGACGACGAACTGTTAATGACCTGATGCAGGCCGCTTTCATCCCGGTGCAGCAGTTCGGCGATCTGTTCAATATTTACTAACAGCGCGGGGGACAACCCACCGACGTCCAGCTCCACCTCGTGTCTCATGGCCAGCTTCAGGGCCCGCTCCACGTCGTGGTGCGGCATGATCCCCACGGCCATAGTCGCCGGCTGAATCTACCAACCTCTCCGGTGGGCGTACCGGCGATGTTCCACCATCAGGCAGCGGTCATGGACGACGCAGAGGCCCCGGTTGACGGCATCCCTGATGGCTTCACCGGAGGCGCAGTTGAGCTGGAACCAGATGATCGGAACCCCCCGCTCGACAGTTTCCTGCACGATCCCCAGGGCCTCCCCCGCTGGTCGGAAGAGATCCACCAGGTCCACCGGCCCCGGAACATCCGCCAGCCGGTGGTAGACCTGTTCACCCAAGATATATCCTGAGGCGTTGGGGTTGACCGGAATGATCCGGTAACCCGCCTCTTGCAGATAGCTGGCCACATGGTGGCTGGTTTTGTTCGGGTCCGTGGACAGACCCACCACGGCGATGGATTTGACACCCGCCAGAATGGCGTCGATCTCCGCCTCGGTCACAGCAACACGTCCGGCACGCAGCTCCACTTCAGTCTCCTCCCTCATCCGCCAGCGGGTTATCCACCGACCTGTTTTAGCGCTCCATCCTAGTATCCGCAGTGCCTATCACATGAAGAAGCCCCGTCTCCTCGCTGGAAATATTCTCTTAGTTGATTATGTTAATCAATGACATCAACCCAACTACCGCATCTCCTTTCTATGATCATAAATAATTTATTTTTTATGTCTAATTGGCAGGAATATTTGACGACCCGACGAAAATATAAGATAATAATTATTGAGAACCATTATCATTTGAGGAGCATAATCTGTGTCATCCACCCAGCGATACTACGACTTTGCCATCCAGAAGGGTCAGACGCTGCTGTCGATGATCACCGACATGGGGCCAGGTTTCCTGGTCACCATCGGTTTCATCGACCCGGGGAACATCGCCGCCAACGTGGTGGCCGGCGCCCACTTCGGATACACCCTGCTCTGGGTGGTCTTGCTGGGCACCCTGCTGCTGATCCTGCTGCAGGAGATGTCAGCCCGGCTGGGCATCGCCAGCGGCCTGTGTCTCAGCGAGGCCACCAGGAAACTGGTGGGCCCCGTGGCCAGCATACCGCTGGGGATCATCGCCGGCATCGCCTCTGTCTCCACGGTGGCTGCTGAAGTACTGGGAGCGGCAGTCGGCCTGAACATCCTGTTTCACCTGCCCCTCGCTCTCGGGTCGGTGCTGGTGGCAGCAGCTGCCGGCCTGGCAGTCTGGACTTACGAGTACCACCATGTGGAGGACCTGATCATCGGGATCGTGGGCATCATCGGTTTCTCCTATCTGATCGAATTGTTCCTGGCCCGCCCTGAGTGGCATCAGGTGCTGCTTCATACCTTCGTGCCCCAACTGAACGCCTCCAATGTCTTCATCGCCGTCAGCCTGCTGGGGGCGATCGTGATGCCGTCCAACTTCTATCTGCACTCTGCCATCATCCAGGGCCGGAACTGGAGCGGCTCCAAGCTCAAGCGCGAGTTTTTCGACACCACCGTCAGCATGGTGATCGGCGGCCTGATCAACGCAGCGATTATCGTGGTGGCAGCCAGCGTCTTCTATCAGCACGGCGCCCGGGTAGACACCCTGGAGCAGGCGGCGGATACCCTGATTCCTCTGGCCGGGGGCGTGGCGCATCTGCTGTTCGCTATAGTCCTGGTCTTCGCCGGGTTCTCATCGGCCATCACCGGAGCCATGGCCGGCTCCTACGCTATCGGCGGCTTCTTCTTCCACCCACCTTCGGAGGGTGTCCTGCCGTGGCACCACGAGACTCGCCCATTCCGGATCGGTTTCCTGGTGGTCTTGGTGCTCGGAACGATCATCCCACTGCTGCCCATAAATCCCCTGCAGGTGATCCTGGCCAGCCAGGCAACCCTGGGCATATTGTTAATCTTCTCGGCAGTGCCCCTGCTGTTGCTGATGCGCAAGCGGGAATACGTGGGCAGCTACCGCAACGGGCCGCTGTTCAACTGCCTGGGCTGGTTGGCGGTGGGCGTGCTGGTCTTCATCAACTGCTACCTGCTCTTCGTCTTCTTCTTGCCGGTGGGTTGAAATGCGCCATGTGAGGGGCGGATATCAATGCCCAATAGCAAAACTGCAAAACCTGATAAAATCGCCGCCCAGGTGCTGCAACGCCTGCAACAGGCATACCCGGACGCCGGCCCGCGCCTGAGATTCAACAACCCCTACCAGTCCCTGGTGGCCTTCATGCTCTCAGCCCAAACCACCGACAATCAGGTAAACCGGGTTACGCCGGCCCTGTTCGGCAGATATCCAGTACCTCAGAGCTTGGCGGAAGCCGACGTTGAGGAGGTTGCCGGGCTGATCAGATCGGTGGGGTTATACCAAACCAAGGCGAAGCACCTGGTAGCCGCCGCCAGTCTGATCATGCAGCAATACGGAGGGACCATCCCGGACACCCTAGAGGCGTTGCTAGCCCTGCCAGGAGTCGGGCGCAAGACTGCCAACGTGTTGCTGGCCAACGCCTTCGGCAAACCCGGTCTGGGGGTGGATACCCACGTGCACCGGGTCGCCAACCGGCTCGGCCTGGCAGCGGCCAAGCTGCCCGAGAGCACTGAACTGCAGTTGAAGATGCTGATCCCGGAACAGAAGTGGGGGTTGGCGCACCACCTCCTGATCTTCCACGGGCGCCGGGTCTGCAAGGCCCGGATGCCGGATTGCCCATCCTGTATTCTGGGCGACCTCTGCCTTTACCGCCATTCCCAAAAATAGCCCGCCTTCCCCGGTCTGCAAACAGAGTAATGTTAAAACGGAGCAGTGGCAAGTAATTGCCGGTCAGATCAGGGGTATGTATCCGGCTGCTCAGCCTGAGGCCCCACCCTTACAGAAGGGCAGGGCCTTTTCATCTGAAACGGCAAGATCCGCCTATGCGAGGAAGGTGGAGCAGCAAGGGAAGGAGCTATTTTGAGCCACAGATAGATAATCGCTGATTTTCCTGGTGTTAAAAATCTTTCGGGGAGATCCCTTGAATAGCCTGTTTCAATTTAGATAAATTAAATTTCTGATCCTCCGGCCCTTTAGAAAAATCATTATTTAACGCCTCAACTGCTTCCTGTGGCATTTTTAAATAATTGTCTTTTTTGATCTCGGCAGTCTCTTCGGTTTTTTCGGCATCACCACCCGGAAAACCTACTTCTTGCTCTCTCAGATGATTGATCTTTACCGAAAGAGATCCCTCCCGGATTATTTCCTGCAGATCACCAGCTTCGGGCGGGAGATGTTCTTCTGCAACTTCTCCTAATAATACCACAATCCCGCTAGATAATCCCTGATCACTAGCTTCAGGCTGGAGATGTTCTCCTGCAACCGCCTGCGCATCTTCCAGAACCGAAGGCATCCGCTCTCCCGTCTCGCTTCCAAACTCCGGTTCTATCGGCTGGCTCTCTAATGGTTCATCGGTTTGGTTCTCCCGCTCCGGTTGAATGTTCCGGCTTTCTGGCCCTGATTCAATGATCTGGTTTTTGCCCTGCTCTCCATTCAGGTATCTGCATAAAAATGAGCCCATCTCGTCAGCCATGTCAGCTGTTCTATGGCTAAAATGGGATAGATACTCCATCAATATCGGATTGTTTGCATTATCAGAGTCTCTGATGACACGATCGATGTTTGTCCAGCCCTCCTCGAAGATGGTTCTGGATAGTATTTCTATGTAGTTCGTATTATTATCGAGACTGGATATGGCCAAATACGTAATTGAACGATACCTGTATGGGTGGTGTTGGATGCTGCATCCTTTTCTCTTGAACTTGCCGAACAGTTTCCTGTCATCCCCTTCGCGCACGAAGGCAATCGGCTTCTCTTTTAAGTTCCATTTATTGGTTATATATTCATGTATAGGCTCCCAGTCATCCTGAAACAGATGGAGAACGGTAATATCAATCAGATCGACTATAATTTCTTTATAGGTCTTACTCGTGATTTGCAATTGTTGGTTGCTGATCTTCTTTCTTATCAATGCTTCAATCAAGCGTTCCGGATCCTTTAACCTGGTTATAACTGAATGGACATTTTTGACGCTTTTCAGACAATCTGAAAAGTAATTTTCTAGCGTATGGAATTGCGGCATTTCTCTTAAATATGCATCATAGACTTCACCTAACTGATCCCATTTTAAGCCAGATCGATTATACTCACCCTCATCAATGTGATACTTTTTTAAAAATGCTTGCTGATCATTTAAAATATTCATACTATTACCTCCTTTAGTCCTCATCATTTGTAAAGTTACAACATGGCGACTACAAGATCCCTATCTCTCTGAAGAATAAAAACAATGAGCGGTAATCACTGTCAGAGTTAGCATCCTTCACCTTCTCGACCTCCCATCGGCATAGACTAATCTACTGAAATATTGTACATTCAACATCATTACTATATTATTATCGGCTGCAATACCGCACTAGCTTAGCGTTAATAGAAATCCGCAGTTGCCAGCTTGCGCCACCAGGCATGGATCGCTGACGCGCTGTCTTTACCAATGCCTACTGTTTTCATTTATAGCACAGCTCCTACTATGATTTCCATTCCGGCAACCAGGCTGCAGGTTGCTTCCCTGAAGGTGAGGAAAAAACCGTTTTCAATATTATCGACGGAATGTTCTTCGTTGATATCCAAGTTGCCCCCACATTGATGCGATATAAACGTGTCGTGTCTTCATGCTCACCGTTGACTCCTTGAAAAACAGTGAACATGTACTCAAAGCCGGTGTTGCGGAGTATCTTGAGCATAGTGGCATTATAAGCGCCGTACGGGTATGCAAAGTAAGGAGTCGTGTGTCCGAGTTCGCTTTTCAATGTATCCTGGAAAAGCTGGCTGTCGGCAAGCATCCGATCCTCATATTCCTGATCTGTCTCTTCGTGCCCCGTCTTGAGATCGACGATCCGGGCAACTGTTGCCGGTTTGACAAAGTTTGGCCTTGCTGTCTGTTCTGGTTGATGCTGGTTATAGGTATGCCCCCCGATGGTCACAAGCCCACTCTCCTCAAGCTGCCGCACTTCCGGCCAGGTTAGGTATCCTGTCACTCTGCCGGTGTCATAACCAATTATAAAAACAGCTGCAGGGGCGTTGTGTTTTTTTAGAACAGGAAAGGCGTATTGGTATACCCCCTGATACCCGTCATCAAAAGTTAAGGCGATCGCTTTCTCAGGCACTGTCGCCCTATGCTCCATAAACGCCGCCATCTGCGCAATGGAAATGATATGAAATCCTTCCTGTTGCAGCAGTGTCAAATCCGCATCCAAACGATCGGGGGTAACGTTGATATCTTGATGGCTGTTGGGATTTACATCATGATACATCAGAACGGCTACTTTATTTTTGTAAGTAGAGGGAATCTGAAGCCGCTGCTGTTGTAAACCTGCAAGTGATATTTTAGACACATTTGATGGGGCGGAAACAGGCGAACCTGGTGCCTCCCTGCCATAAGCAGAAACGAGAGGACTCGGCGCTTCCGCGCTATAGCTCGAAGAAAGGGACTGCCAGGGAAAACCCGTCGTCTCCCCGTAAAGACCCGCATGGAAGCTGGCTGTTGATAATAGAATGAAGGGCACGATAAAAGAGAGCACAGTTCCGCATCTAGGCGCCTTACTCTTTTTCTTAAGGAACCGGAAGCACTCCCCGACAGCAGTCAGAGGGCTGAGCCTCTCGCTGGGAATGCTCCCCGCAGCCTGTCTGGCAAGGCGCAGATCTTTCAAACGGGCTATTTCCTCTTCTATTTTCTTTTGTTTCGTGACGTCAGTTCCTATACACAAGAAGCAGGATTCTTGATTTAAGACAATTAGCTCTCTTGAAAATAATACACAGAACTCCCGGCCCGATCTATCAGTAAACGTCCATTCAAAGTTCTTAAAGGAAATCCTTTTTTTCAGTATATTTTCGGTTTCTTCGCTTACAGTCTCCCAGCCCAGATCTTCATCATGATATCCGATAACCTTGTTGCGGGATGCTCCGGTCACATTCAAAAAAGCGTCATTGACATCGATATACCTGTTATCGATACATGACACGATAGCCATGGTGCATGAACTGCAATAAAAGATTTGCAAAAATTGTTCCTCCGCTGCGCGGAGGGCATCCTCTAACTGCCTATGCTCGGCGATCTCGGAAAGCACCCCGATAACACCATCATAGCTGCCATCATCGTTAAAAATAGGGATGCAGCATACATTTACCCATAAATCAGTTCCGTCTTTGCGGAGAAGCTTACATTCAATCCGCTCCCTAATGCCCTTCCTACAGCGCAACATTTCCTCCTCAATGTTCTCGCGCCATTTCTGGTTCAGGAATAAACGATCGGGCGTCTCCGCCATTTCGTCAATCGTATACCCGAGCATCTCGGCCATCTTCCGGTTGGTAAAGATCGTGTTATTCCTATCATCAAGAATCCAAATTCCTTCATTACGCCTATCGGCTATCCAGCGGCGGATATCCTCGCTATTATCTAATAGCAGATCTGTTTGCTTGCAACTATCATTTTCCGCCGGCAGAGCTTCTTGCCTCTTGGCCAGCCAATCTGCCCGACGCTGAATCTTCAGGTCCAGATCATCATATGCCCTGCGCAGTTTTTCTTCTGTAATCTCACGTTCGGTGATATCGCTGATAAATATCACTCTGGCAGAGCGGTGATGCAGGTTGATTACAGAGACCTTGATGGAGATAGGAAAATTTGAGCCATCCTGCCTTAACCCCGCAGTCTCAAGAACACCTGTTACGGTTTCCTCATGTTTCTGCAATTTTATTCTTTTGATGAACTCCGGCCGGCCATCAGAAATAATATATTCGGCCATGGTTCGATCAGACAACCCGGCGCCCTCGCTCAGGCCAAACATATACGCACAGATCCGGTTGGCAAAAAGCACTTTCCCGCTGCGGAGACAGACGGCTATGCCCACTGGCGCCTTCTCGGCCAACAAGTGAAACCGCTCTTCAATCACATTCCAACCCCTCTCTCACCGGTTGGCAGGCATCAAGACAGCGCCCAATGCGAGCAATCACAGAGACAGTGCGTCAAAACCTCGATTATTGAACACGGCCGTCAGTATCCGGCATCGAAATACATATGAGGGCATCGCTACTTAACCCATTCATATAATTATCGTCTACTTATAAAATAAATTAATGCCGACTTCGCAGTTCCTCGTACAAAACACATCGTTTTGTTTCTCATTGTTACCGCGATTGTCTGTTATACCGCCAGGTTTATTCTTCATAAAGTTATTGATTCCCTCTATTGCGCGCTTATTTGATGCTATAGCCCTATGATAAAACTTTCGTCAGGGATACTGCTTCTATCCGCCCCTCTATTAAAAACAAGTTTGGCACCAGTATTCCCCGAGCGGAATAGGATTGATCATCCACCCGCGAAAGGGGGAGGCATAATGGCTGTCCTACAGACCGAGTTTGATCAGAAATTGGCGGCATTCCTGGCGGAATGCTGCGTGCAGACATACGAACAGTTTAATAATAATGGCAGCTTTACAGTACCGGAGGGCTATAGCCTGGTGGAGAGTTTTCAGGCGGAGGCAGCAGGGGCGACCGAATGGTTCGGCTTCATCATCAGCTCTGGGGACAAGATCGTGGTGGCCTTCCGGGGCACCCAATCAAGCCCGGACTGGGCCGCCGACCTGGAAGTGTCGCAGACCACATTTATCTTTCCGGAGGCGAGAACTCATACCGGTTTTACCTCGATCTACACATCCTGCCGGGAGACGATCCTCGCTGCCCTGAACAGGCTGCCGGGCTCCGCCCGGCTTTTTGTCACTGGACACAGCCTGGGCGGGGCTCTGGCGGTATTGCTGGCCCTGGACGCCAGTGTCAACACACCCTTCCGGCCAGTGATGTACAACTTCGGGGGGGCCCGGGTGGGCAATCCCGGTTTTGCCTCCCGGTACAACAGCCTGGTGGCAAACAGCATCCGGGTGGTCAACGCCTACGACGTCATCCCCCTGTTGCCGCCAACTGTGATCAAGTCCTCCCTGACGGAACGGGCCTGGTTTTACCGGCACGTGCGCAGCAAACACCGGATCCGTGTACAGACGGGTGACATTAATAAAAACCACCTGATTGAAACCTACTTAGATGCCCTGCTGCTGCAGAATGATCAGGGCACGGCGGATATCCTCGGGCAGGGGAGCAGTAAGGGCGATCGCGCACCCGGTCCGGGGGTGGGTGAAGGTAAGTTCGCCGGCATGCAGGGCCTGCCTGGCGATGAGCGGTGAGGGCCAGCCATACAACTCGTCGCCGCAGACAGGGTGGCCGGCAAAGCTGAGATGCACGCGGATCTGGTGGGTGCGGCCGGTCTCCAGGCGCAGCAGCAGCAGGGTATGCTGCGGATAGCGCTGCCAGACCGCGTAATTGGTCACCGCAGGCTGACCCCCAGGGGCAACCACCCGACGCCGGGACCGGTCCTCCTGCCGGGCGATCGGCGCCTCGATACGGCCCTGGTCCGGCGCCACCGCCCCTTCCACCAGGGCAAAGTAGCGGCGCCCAACCTGATGCGCCCGCTGCTGGCGAAAGATACTCTGGTGAGCGAACTGGTTCTTCCCGATCAAGACCAGGCCGGAGGTGTCCTTGTCCAAGCGGTTGATCGGCCGGAACAGGGCGCTGCGCCCCGTCTGCTGCCAGTAGTAGGTAACTGCATTGGCCAGAGTCCCGGCCTGGTGGCGCTTGCTGGGATGGACCGGCACACCCGCGGGCTTGTCCACCACCAAGAGATCCTCATCCTCGTATACTATCACCAGCGGCAGCGCTTCGGGGACAATCCCGCTCTGTTCCCCGAGCTCCAGGTCGACAGCCAGCAAGTCGCCCGGCTGCACCTGGAAATTAGTGAAGACCGGCGCTCCGTTGACCGTGATCTTATGCTGCTGTTTCAGTTTCACCACCAGGGAGTGGGACAGCCGCAACTGCGAGTAGAGCAGGTCTTTCACGGTCTTACCATCATCCGGCATCTGTGCTACATAGGTTAGCAACTGCCCCATGAAAATCATCCTCCACCAAGGCCCGGAATTAAGAAGGCTCAGTTTTCATTGTAGTTGTCGCCAGCGCCTCCTGTCAAAGCCAAAAAGCCCTTCGGCTGCTGCCGGAGGGCCGGGGATAATCTTGGGTGTTGGGCATTTAAAATCATCTGTGGTGGTGAATGTAGGATCCGCCGTCGAGCGGAATGTGCGCCCTCAACGTGTGATCGTTATGCGACATAGATCCAGCCGCATAAACAGTGTAATACCTGTTGGGCGTGAGCGTGGCATTGGGCACGGTCAGGATCGTGCTGCTGGTGCCGGATCTATTGAAGTAAAAGGTGTGAGTGCCCGGACGCACGTGAACGTAATCGCTGACATAGCCATAGTCGCAGCTCGGCCAGAGAGTGCTGTAACCGTCACAGGAGACATCCAGGGTGCCACAATCATGCGACAGGTGCACGAACCGCACGCAGACATTGCTGACGGTTGGCTGCAGGGCATAGCAGGAATCACACACCGGCAGCATGACAATCCGGGGGTAATAGCCGGACAGAGTGCAGGTATAGATCGATGATACGGGAATGGTGACAGAAGTGGTGTAGACCGGGTACACACGGGTGCCCGCATTGTAGACTGAGACCGAATAATCGCCGGGCTCAAACTCCTCGTAGTCTGTGAACCCCCCATGCACAATGTGCGACGCCACTATCCGGTTGTTAAAGTAAACATCGACCGGCGGTCCAGCCGTCATGCCGTGAAAGACGCGAACGTGAGACATAAGTTCCAACCCTCCTTATGAACTGCAAGCAACGATCTTGAACTTTCACCCTTATTACTTATAGTATGAAGCTGATTGGCTTCTGGTCGCTGGCAAAGGAAAAAAATCGCCTTTTCGACTCCCGGATTGCGGGCATCAGATGAACAGCAAGAATTACCGGATCATACCCGGGCTGATCCGCCTCACGAGCGTCAAGGCCCGACCACTTTTCAGCTCAGGCTGTAAAAATAAATAAGAGCCCTGATGGCTCCAATTGTCTGGGCAGTGCAGTAGTTTGCCTGATCATGGGATTATTAACGTAGGCTGTACTTGTCTTTCCCCTCATCCCACACCCAATCTCTAACCTCATAAAACCCGCTGGGAGTGATGACGCTCTCGATTCCGGCATTGATAATCAGGCGTTTGCACATCTCACAGGGCACACAGGGATGCACTATTTCTCCGGCCTCCACGTCAAAGCCGTTGATATACATGGTGGCATCGATCATGTCCCACCGGGCAGCCGAAATGATGGCGTTCATTTCCGCATGCACCGAACGGCACAACTCGTACCTTTCCCCGTGCGGTACGTTCAACTCATTACGCTTGCACTTGCCCAGATCGCAGCAGTTGGCGCGCCCCCTGGGAGCCCCCACATATCCCGTGCTGACGATCTGGTTGTTCTTGACAATGATCGCCCCGAAATTTCGCCTCAGGCAGGTCCCTCTCCTGCTGCACTCCAGCGCAATATTGAGATAATAATCGTTCTTAGAGATACGGATGGTCATTGCGCCCACTCATCCTGATATTTTAAATATATCTTTTCTGCATAAACGATAAATATCCTGCCTCCCACCGGATATATTCCCGCAGAAATAAGCACCATCCCTCAGCAAAAAAAGGCATCCTACAGCATGGAGCCTTTTTTCGACAGGGTAATTGCCAACACTATACGGCAATCAATTTTTAAGATATAATTAAAAAATTGACACGTTAAACCTTTTTTTACTTTTATTTGCACCTTATTATACCATAAAGCCCCCCGCTATACAGAGACGATCAAAACTCCTGACGATTAGAACTTGTCCGCGATCGGGAGGAGATCGTGGGGACGGAGAAATGTTCCCATGCTTGGCATGGAAAGCCGGAGGCGATCAGAAACGGAAGGCGATCAGCAAGATTTACAGGAAGAGCAGGCCTATCTGGACAAGGTCCTGGCATTCATCCGGACGGAAATAGAGACGCAGAATAAATTATTAGCAGCCAAGAAAACCCGGCTCATTGCCTCCAGGAGGGAGATGTGGGAGGAAACTACGCCTGTTGCGTACGACTTTGCCCAGCTTACCGAGATCAATCAATACTTGTCAGAGCTCAACACCCAGACTGCTGATTATGGCGCTACTCTGAAGCAGATCAGGAACTACCAGAAAATCATCGGGGCGCCGTATTTCGGAAGATTTGATTTTAGAGAAGACGGCTCGGCCAGCAGAGACCAGATCTATATCGGACTCTCCAATGTCATGGACCGGAAAACAGGTATGATCTTCGTGTATGACTGGCGCGCCCCGATCGCCAGCATCTTTTACCAGTACGAATTGGGCAGAGTCTCATACAATGCCCCCACCGGAATCATTACCGGAGACATTTCTTTGAAGAGGCAGTATAAGATACAAGACTCGCGCCTCAAATACTTCTTCGACTGCAGCGTCCTGATCAACGATGAAATACTGCAGGAGGTGTTGAGCCACAACGCCTCCCCCAGAATGAGGAACATCGTTGAAACCATCCAGAAGGAGCAGGATCTGATTATCCGGGACACCACCAACGAACTCCTGATCGTACAGGGCGTGGCCGGCAGCGGCAAGACCTCCATCGCCCTGCACCGCATCGCCTTTCTGCTATATCTCAGTATCAATGCCAACGTCAACGCCAATGATTTTTTAATCCTCTCCCCCAATGCGGTGTTCAGCAAATATATCTCCAGTGTCCTGCCTGAACTCGGAGAAGAAAACGTCAAACAGATCACATTTGATGATATCGTGACGGAACACCTGAATGGCAGAGTGAAGACAGAAACCCGGAGCGCCCAGCTGGAGTCGCTGATCATCCTGCAGGACCTCGAGGATGCAGTATCAAAGAGCCGGCAGATCCAATTCAAGGGCTCCAGAACATTCATCCTGATCCTGGAGCGATTGATGCGTCACTATGAACGGCACGTGATCCCTTTCGAGGATGTGTACTTTGATGGCAAGATCATCGAGACGGGGCAGCGCCTGAAGCACCTCTTTCTGAATAACTGGGCCAGGATTCCGATGGCCACCAGGCTCAAGCGCATTGAAGGCCTGATCCTGGATCAGGTGCATCCCCTACAGAAGACCAGGCGGGGAAAAATCGAGCAGATCGTGGCCTCCGGCGACGGGCATGAATTGGAAATAAAGTCTTTCAGCCGGTTGCTGTCCATGAAACAAGCCAAGGCGTTCATGGACAGGCTGCGCAAGTTCACCGAGGTGGACTACGTTCAGCTATACAAAATGCTCTTCAATGAACCGGGGCTATTCCGCAAACTGGTCAAGGGGCTCGAGTTGCCTGCAGATATCGAGCAGCTGGTTGCTGGCACTAAAGAGGCCCTCGCCAGGGGGCACGCCCATTACGAGGACTGCAGCCCGCTGTTGTATCTCAAGCTGAGGATTGCCGGCAGCGATCTGTTTTCAGACATCAGGCAGGTGGTAATCGACGAGGCTCAGGATTATTATCCGCTACAGTATGAAGTTTTCAAGCTGCTGTTTAAAAACTCCAGATATACCATCCTGGGAGATATCAATCAGACGATAGAAAAAGAGGTCGATCTGTCGTTCTATGACCTCATCGCCGCTATAATCGACAAAAAAGAGACAGTAAGGCTTGTTTTAAACAAGAGCTACCGTTCTTCCTATGAAATCAACGCCTTCTCCCAGACCCTATTGGGTCAGAAGCAGGAGGAATTTATCCCCTTTAACAGGCATGAAGCAAAACCGGCTGTTGTCTTCAAGCACAGCCAGGATCTGGTTGATCAGGCTATCGCCAGGGATATCGACAACTACTTTAAACAGGGGTTCGAATCTGTTGCGGTGATCTGCAAGACTCAAGCAGAAGCGAGAATGGTTCATGCCAGGCTGGCAACTATCACTAAGGCCAAACTGGTTACAGGTAATGATGGTGAGATTGAAAAGGGCGTGCTGGTGATCTCCTCATACATGGCCAAAGGGTTGGAGTTCGACGTAGTGCTCGTGCCCAGTGTCGACAGCGATAATTATGCGAGCGCCCTGGACCGGAAGCTGCTGTATCTGGCCTGCACCAGGGCTCTCCATCATTTGACACTATATTATACAGGGAAGATCAGCCCATTCTTGACCGGATAGCAGAACATAACCCTATTCCAACGTGATGCTGTCCGGTGATTCTGCTACCGTTATTAAATCACCCTGATCGTCAGGGCTGTCTGGACTAAGCAACCAAGAAAGCTGGTTCGCCTTCATTAGGCGCCAGCTTTCTGCTTAATAAAAGCCAAGATATCCCAAGCGCCAACCGGATTGAAGCCGCGGCCGGGCGCCGGCAGTTACTGAGCGCTAGGTTGTCCGGAGCCAGTGTTGCCTGATCTCGGGGCACGATGGGGCAACGCCTGTCTGATGGCAGTTAACTGGTCCTGGGTTAAGGTCCCGTTGGTCACTAGCTGATCGAGGGGGTTCGTTCTCTGACCCGAGCCTGGAGTTGGCTTGAAGTTTGCATACGCCTGGACTACCTTGTCCGCCTGGCTCTGGGTGATGGTCCCCTTGGAGACCAGCCCCGCTAGGGCCTTCTGCATACTTGCCTGCATCTGTTGCGGATTGAAATTTCTACTATTGGGCTGGTTAGTCTGGGCCGAGGACTGGCTGCCAGTCTTAGCAGCAGGTTGTCCATTATTGGTAGTGACAGACGGGGCGCTACCGGTCTGCTGTCCGGTGGTCTTGTTGGCACAGCCAGCAACACCCCAGGCAATTGCTGCCGCAGCCATCACTGTCAACAACGTGAACAATACAGTCTTGCTTTTGGACACCTCAACACCTCCCCTTCGTTAGATCTATTAATCATTCCTTCCACTTAATTCTATTAGTATCAAGCGCTGGATACCTGAAAGGAAAATAAGAAATGTGTTACAACTTTTTAATAATGGAGAGATGCGGTTAGCTATCGGATAAAATAAAACCACCCGTTCGGGCGGTTTATTTTTATGGTGGGGATTGAGGGGATCGAACCCCCGACCTCAGGTATGTGAGACCTGCGCTCTAACCAGCTGAGCTAAATCCCCAATATCTACTCCAGGTTTGATTGGTGGGCCCACCAGGATTCGAACCTGGAACCAATCGGTTATGAGCCGAGTGCTCTGCCGTTGAGCTATGGGCCCTCTGGCTCCCCGGGTAGGATTCGAACCTACAACATTCCGGTTAACAGCCGGACGCTCTACCGTTGAGCTACCGAGGAACAGCATACACATTATACGCCAGGGACCAGGCGACGTCAATCACGCGCGATCACTCAGCTAAAATCTAACCCAAGGGGATCCGGATCACTCACATCGAAATCTTACCGAGGGGATGTGTCTTGGGTATGTCGATGTCGAGCCGTCGGGAGTACTTG
>JBEKKU010000008.1:0-38549 GCA_050010575.1 Thermacetogeniaceae bacterium
GGCTCTGGCCAGGCATGGCCGGTTGGCGGATCGCCTGTTTACAGACCGGGAGATCGCCTACTGCAACGGCCGCAGCTGTCCAGCGGCCTCTCTGGCAGCGCGGTTTGCAGCTAAAGAGGCAGTGTACAAGGCCTGTAGCCGCGTATTGTCCGGCCGGGTCATCAGGTGGCGGGAGGTCGAAGTCGTGATGGATTCGGGCCGGCCGGAGATCTGCTTGGCTGCTGAGGCTGCCAGCCTGATCGCCGGCCATGGGATTGTCAAATTGGAAGTAAGTCTCAGCCACAGCCGGGAGTATGCCTGTGCTATGGTGGTGGCTGAGAGCGGCGAATGATAAATATTATTGGCTGGCGATGCTCATAACCGGTAACCGGTTGAGGATCACAGCCAGTGCAGGGCGGTGGATTGCAGTGAGACTGATCAAAGCGGAAGTGATGCGGGAGCTGGACCTGGAGGCGACGCGTCGCTTCCACATCCCCAGCATCATTCTGATGGAAAATGCCGGACTCAGCGTGGTTCAGGCTATCAGGCAGCACTATTGGGGCGGCGACCCGGACGGGTGGAAAGCGCTGATCCTGGCCGGGCCGGGCAACAACGGCGGGGACGGATTGGTGGTGGGTCGCCACCTGTTCAACCGTGGCGCCAGGGTGGAGATCATCCTGACAGCGCCACCAGATTCCTACCGCGGCGATGCCGCTGTCAATCTCCAGGTTGTGGCTGCTGCCGGGATCCCCCACTGGGTGCTTGATGTCGGCAGTCTCGGCCGGTTGGAGGAGTCACTACAAGCGGCCGACCTGGTGGTGGACGCTCTGTTTGGGACCGGGTTCCGGGGCTTACCCCGGGAGCCGGTGGCATCGCTGATCAATATGGTCAATGAAACCGGCAAACCGGTTCTGGCGGTGGACCTGCCTTCAGGGATAGAGGCGGATACGGGTAAGGTAGCCGGCGCTTGCATCAGGGCTAATCTTACCGTCACCCTCGGTCTGCCCAAACTGGGATTATACCTGGACCCCGGCGCCGGCTATGCCGGTGAGGTGGTGGTCGGCGACATCTCTTTTCCCCCAAGCCTGATCGGCAGCAATGGCCCGATCACCGGCCAGGAATCCTTTTACCTGATTGACGCTGTGCTGGTGAATGGATATCTGCCGCCCCGCCAGCCCACGGATCATAAAGGCAGCTACGGGCACGCCGTGGTGATCGGGGGAACTCTGGGTTATACCGGAGCGATTGCGCTGGCCGGTAATGCTGCCCAAAGAAGCGGAGCAGGACTGGTAACCGCCATGGTGCCGGCCTCTCTCTACCCGATATTGGCGACCAAGCTGACTGAAGTCATGACCAGCCCGGCGCCGGAATCGTCCGGTCGGGGTTTCGCCAAGGACTCTTATGCGGCTCTACGGGAACAGCTCAGCAGGGCCACGGCCCTGGCGGTCGGGCCTGGCCTGGGACAGGACCCGGAGACGGCAATTTTCCTGGGCGAACTCCTGCAGGAGATCGGCGTGCCCATGGTCATCGATGCGGATGCCCTGAACCTACTGGCCCGGGATAAGAAACTGCTGGCCGATCCCGCCATGGCGGCCAAAAGGCGGCGCTGGGTGCTTACCCCCCATCCCGGAGAGATGGCCCGGTTACTGGATACCAGCATCGCCGAAATCCAGGCGGACCGGATTGGAATCGCCCAGAAAGCCAGCCAGATCTGGGGAGCGACGGTGGTGCTGAAGGGCGCCCATACGGTGGTCGCCTCACCGGACGGGCCGGTCCTGATCAATCCAACCGGCAACCCCGGTCTGGCCACCGGCGGCACTGGCGATGTATTATCAGGCCTGATCGCCGGGTTGCTGGCCCAGGGCTTGGCGCCAGTTCAGGCTGCGGCTGCCGGTGTGTTCGCCCATGGCCGGGCTGCAGACCGTCTGGCCGCTGCCCGGGGAATGGCCGGCCTGGTCGCCGGAGACCTGCTTGA
Organism: Thermacetogeniaceae bacterium; assembly: GCA_050010575.1. Taxonomy (GTDB): domain Bacteria; phylum Bacillota; class DSM-12270; order Thermacetogeniales; family Thermacetogeniaceae; genus Palsa-1188. The sequence continues at coordinate 1,955 of JBEKKU010000008.1, forward strand.
GGAGTTGCCCCTGGTATTTAAGGAGATCTGGCGGCAGTAACAATATTTAAATGAAACTTTTTATCTGGCTGAGTATTCAGCCGGATGATGTTTGGAGGCGCACGTAATGCAGCGACCGGTATGGGCGGAAATAGACCTGGGTGCTCTCTGCGGCAATGTCCGGGAGATCCGCCGCATTACCAACCCCAGGGCCCAGGTGATGGCCATTGTCAAGGCCAACGCCTATGGCCACGGTATTGAGCAGGTGAGCAAGGCAGCCCTGCGAAGCGGGGCTGGCTGGCTTGGAGTGGCCTTGCTCCAGGAGGCTCTGGAACTTCGCCAGCAGGGCATTAAGGCGCCCATTCTAATTCTTGGCTATACCCCGGATGAGGATGCAGGTGAGGTGGTGGCCAACGATATCAGCCAGACCGTCTTCACCCGGGAGGCGGGACTGGCCCTGGCCGCAGCCGCCCACAAGTTGGGTCTGAAGGCCAGGGTGCACGTCAAGATCGAGACCGGCATGGGCCGGATCGGGTGCCCGGCAACCCGGGAGACGGTGGAATTGATCTCTCAACTGGCCAGGCTGCCGGATTTGGAGATCGAGGGGATATACACCCATTTTGCCGCAGCCGATGATCCGGACAAGAGTTACTCGGAAGAGCAGTTTATGAAGTTTCAGCAGGTGTTGAAACAACTGGCGGCCCAAGGGGTCTATATCAGGTGGCGCCACTGCGCCAACTCCCCGGCCGTCATCGAACTGCCGTATACCCACCTGGACCTGGTACGGCCGGGGATCATCCTCTATGGGCTCTATCCCTCTCCTGATGTGCGCCACGACCTGATCGACCTGCGCCCGGTGATGAGCCTCAAGGCCCGGGTCTCCTTCGTCAAGGAGGTAGCGAAGGGTACCAGCATCAGCTACGGGTGCACCTATGTGGCCAAAAGCCCGACCAAGATCGCCACCATCCCCGTCGGCTATGCGGACGGCTATTCCCGCCTGCTCTCCAACAAGGCTGAGGTTCTGATCAGGGGCCGCCGCGCTCCGGTGACCGGCAGGGTTTGCATGGATCAACTGATGGTGGATGGGGGGCAGATTCCGGGTGTGCAGCCCGGAGACGAGGTGGTGCTAATCGGGCGCCAAGGGTCGGAAGAGATCACTGCCGATGAATTGGCCGGACACATCGGCACGATTAACTACGAGATCATCACCCGGATCAGCGACCGGGTGCCCCGCGTGTATGTGGGGGAAGCTGCCGAGAAAACGTGATCAGATAAATCGGGCTTCACGGGGATCAGGATCTCCCCGTGGAACTTCTGAATCGACCGGGGAGGTTGAGCAATCCATGGCCAGACCCTGTATCGGTATCACCACCGCCCATAACGCCGAACAGGATTACTATTACTGCCGGAACACCTACGTCGGGGGCGTCAGGCAGGCCGGCGGCGTTCCCTTGCTGTTGCCCCCGCTGACGGATCGGGAGGCGCTCCTCTGCTGTGCCGGCAAGGTGGATGCCCTGCTGCTCTCCGGTGGCGGAGACCTGCAGCCTTTCCTGTTCGGCGAGGAACCACAGTGGAAGCTGGGCGAGTTTGACCCCGAGCGGGACGATTTTGAGATCGGCCTGCTGCGGTTGATGATCGACCTGAGCAAACCGGTGCTGGGGATCTGCCGGGGGATTCAGGTGATCAACGTAGCCCTGGGGGGCACTCTCTACCAGGACCTGGCGTCACAGCAGCCCCAGTCTCTCCAGCACCACCAGGAAGCCCCCCGCCGCTATCCCACTCATTCTGTGGCCGTACGCCAAAACAGCAGGCTGGCCTCCATCATGGGTACAGACAAGCTGCGGGTCAACAGCCTCCACCACCAGGCAATCAAAGATCCGGCCCCGGGACTGCAGGTGACCGCCTGGGCGGAGGACGGCGTGATCGAGGGGGTGGAGGCGCCGGGACAACCCTGGCTATTAGGGGTACAATGGCATCCTGAAGCCATGTGGGAACATGATCAGGCGGCGGCATTCCTGTTCAGCGCCCTGGTGCAGGCTGCCGGGGCCTGATCGGCTCAAGCGTCAGCCTCGCTATTGATTTTGCCCTCCAACCAGTCCACGAACTGCCTGGCGGTCCTGGGGGAGCGGCCGTTGTGCCAGCATTCCCAGTTCAGGGCGGCCCGGTGCAGCTGCTCCCGGTCAATCCGGAGCCCTCTTTTAACCGCGATTCCTTCAACGATCTGCAGGTACCGGTCCTGATCGGGAGTAGAAAAGATCACGGTGATCCCGAACCGGTCCGCCAGGGATAGTTTTTCCTGCACCGTGTCTCCGGCGCGCACCTCCTCCTGGCTGCTGCCGGATTGCAGACCCGCCCGGTCGCTGAAACGTTCCCGGATCAGGTGGCGACGGTTAGAGGTGGCATAGATCAGCACATTGCCGGGTCTGTGTTCCAGGCCGCCTTCCAGCACTGCCTTCAGGGTGGTGTAGCTGTCCTCGCTGTCCCCGAAGGACAGGTCGTCCACGAACAAGATGAACTTCTCTCCCCGGTCCTTAAGCTGCCTGATGATGGCGGGAAAATCGAGCAATCGGGTCTTGGGCGCTTCCACCAGGCGCAGCCCCTGCTGGTGATACTCATTCAACAGGGCTTTCACTGTGGATGACTTGCCGGTGCCCCTGTCCCCATAGAGGAGCACGTTGTTGGCGGGCCAGCCGTTCAGGAACTGCAGGGTGTTCTCGATCACCTCAGCACGCTCGGTCTCGTAATCGATAAGATCGGACAGGGCCACCGGGTCCGGGTCGGCAATGCCCCTCAGGCAGCCGGCTCCGTCAGCATGGTCCCAGTAAAACGCCCGGTACCGGGCGAATATGCCGGCTCCGTTTTGGCGGTGGAAGGAGATCAGGCCCTCCAGGCAGTCACTCCAGCGGTTGCTCTCCTGAAAGCTGTGGTTCAACTCCTCATACCGGCAATAGCGCTGCTGACCCATGTTTGCTCCCCTATGGGTCTGCCATTCCGGAAGACTGTTCACCACTGCCCGCTCGGCCTCAGATTCGCAGCAGCGCCGTACCGCATAGGCCTTGAAAATCGCCGGAGCCAGGTTTGTTATCTGCTGCAGGCAGTTCAGGTCATGAGCCGCTGCTGCCTCCAGGCCGGCCAGGTCGTGGCTATCCCGCTCCAGGCTGCGGGTAAACGGGTTGTCGTGAAAGAGGATCGCTGAGACCAGATAGTCCTCCAGGGAGCCGGTAGCGCTGGCTGCCAGGGCAGCGAAAAAGTCACAGTAGCGATTGAGGAATAGCTCCAGTTCGGTGCGGTCCCGGCGACAAAAGTCGGATAGGGCATGCAGACGGTAGATCACCTGGTCTTCGTCCAGCAGCCGCCGGTACACGGTCAGGGAATGCAGGGCCAGGCCAGCGTCCCTGAGTGGTTGTGACGGCGCCGGTGGCAGATCTTTGATCAATACTCTTCACTCCAATGCTGTCTTTTGCCCCAACCTTATCTCTATCAATTATCAGTGATGAGGCTCCTATGATAATATATTGTATATTATAGCATTATGAGGAAACAGGGATGATGCCTGCCGTCAGGTTGCACTCATTCATTACCCGCCCCTGGCATTCTTGTTAGTAGTGTGCGCAACGGATATAATAGACTAGACGGCGGCAGGCGGTGATGTTTGTGGTATGGCAGATAGTCTCCCCAAGCCCCGGGTACACGGAGATGATCGGGGAGGAAATGGGACGGCGACTGGCTCCCGGCGACGTGTTATCGCTGGTGGGGGATCTGGGCGCCGGTAAGACTGTCTTCGTGCGCGGGGCGGCCAGGGGACTGGACTGTGACGGTGTTTCCAGCCCCACTTTTTTGATCGTCCAGGAGTATCAGGGCAAGTGGCCGGTCTTTCACTGCGATTTTTACCGTCTGCACTCAGTCCGGGATTTGGACGAGATCGGATGGGATGATTACATGCAGGGGCAGGGTATTGTGATCATCGAGTGGGGTAATCTGATCCCTGATGCGCTTCCGGGGGAGTTTCTGGAGGTGCGCATCGATCCGGTAGAGCAGTCCGATAATGCCCGGAGGCTGCAGTTCCTGCCCCGGGGCAGCCGCTATGAAATGCTGGTCAAGGAGTTGGAGCAGCGATTCGAGTCCTCGGCATAGAAACCTCAACATCTGTAGTTTCAGCGGCGGTCGTGTCGGACCGGCGCATTTTGGGGGAAGCGAGCTTTCATACCAGTCAGGGCCACATGGAGCACCTGCTTCCCGTTATCGACCGGATCCTGAGGGACCTGGGAATTACCGTTAAAGAAGTTGACGCCCTAGCTGTGGCCGTGGGACCAGGCTCTTTCACATCGTTGCGGGTCGGCCTGGCGACCGCCAAAGCCCTGGCGCATGCCCTGGGGAAGCCCCTGACCGGGATTCCTACCCTGGATGCCCTGGCCCAGGGGCTGCATGGGACAGCCGGATTAATCTGTCCGGTCCTGACTGCAAGGGCCCAGGAGGTCTACGCCTCCTTCTACGTGAGTTCCGGAACGGGAATGAAGCGGCTCAGCGGCTACCTGGCCCTGGACCCTCGGCGGCTGGTCGACTGCCTGCAGGGTGAGTTGCAGGCCGGGATTACCTTTACAGGCGAGGGGGCCGCGACCTGGTGGAGCCTGATCCGGGAGGCCCTGGGTGACCGGGCAATCCTGGCGGAGCCAGCCCAGGTGTGGCCCCGGGCAGCCCTGATCGCCTTCATGGGGATGGCTGCCCTGCAAGAGCGGCAGGATGATGCCAGACAGCCGTCAGTGCGGGCGCTTTATGTGAAACCGCCGGCCATCAGGCACGCTTAAAGGTGGATGGGATAGTGGAGTTCGGGCTTCGTCCGATGGAGAAAGGCGATATTGCGCAGATCTTGGCGATCGAAAACGTTTCCTTTCCGACGCCGTGGGCAGAATATGCCTTCCTTAGCGAACTAAAAAACAAATTTGCGGTCTATTATGTCGCCGTGCATGAGGACCAGGTGGTAGGATACGCCGGGATGTGGCTTTTTTCCGGGGAAGCCCACATTACCACTATTGGCGTGCATCCGGATTGGCGCGGCCAGGGCCTGGGCAAGATGTTCATGGATAAAATGATCAATCAGGCGCGCGATCGCGGGGCTTCCACCATGATCCTGGAGGTCCGTCCATCCAATGCTGCTGCTCGTTATCTGTACAAGAAGATGGGTTTTCGCCAGATTGGCTGCCGCAAGAACTACTACCTGGAGACCCGGGAGGACGCTCTGGTGATGCTGCTCCACATCCTCCCGGAGGATTGCACCTCCCGCGTTCACAAATCAAAATGGTAGATAGGCCCCGTGCTTTGATTAGGGGGTTGGGCGCAAGAAGCCATAGATGCTGTATGGAAGGATGATGGCAGTGATCATTAGGGGTGTTGTTGACCGGATCGAGGGGGATATGGTAGTAGTGCTGCTCGGGGAGGAGGGCCTGGTGGCCCACTGGCCGCTGGCACTGTTGCCGGAGGCGCAGGAGAGCGACCTGATCTATTTTGATTGCAAGCTGGAATTGCCCGCCTCCGAAGTCAAGAAAATATCACCGAAGTCCTTGATGGAACGCCTGGCCTGGCAGTGCTGATGGAATCGGGTAAAAAAGGCATGATCATAACTGTTACTACTAACTGGAGGGACAGGAGAGCCATTGTTACCAGTTTATATCCTCGGCATTGAGACAAGCTGTGACGAGACCGCAGCGGCTGTAGTCAGAGATGGGGAGGCAGTGGCATCAAACATCATTGCTTCCCAGATCAGTATCCACCGGCAATACGGCGGCGTGGTGCCGGAGGTAGCCTCGCGCCAACACCTGAAAAAGGTCACCGAGGTGGTTGAGGCCGCTTTATCCGGCGCCGGTCTGAGCTTTGCCGACTTGAGCGGGGTGGCTGTTACAGTTGGCCCGGGTCTGATCGGAGCCCTGCTGGTTGGCGTGGCCTCTGCCAAGGCCTACGCTTATGCGCAGCAGATCCCGTTACTGGCGGTGCACCATCTGGAAGCCCACCTATGCGCCAATTATTTAGCCTATCCCGATCTTCGACCCCCCTTCATCACCCTCATCGTCTCCGGGGGGCACACCTCACTTGTCCTGGTACGGGAGCGCCTAGTATACGAGGTCCTTGGTTCCACTCGCGATGATGCTGCCGGCGAAGCCTTCGATAAGGTAGCACGGCTACTGGGGTTGCCCTACCCCGGCGGTCCCAACCTGGAGGTCCTGGCCCAGGGCGGCGATCCCCAGGCTGTAGCTTTTCCCAGGGCCTGGCTGGGTGAGGACAGCCTGGATTTCAGCTTCAGCGGGCTGAAGACGGCCGTACAGAATTATCTGAAGCGTGGCGGACTAGCCCGGGCAGAAGATGTGGCCGCCAGCTTTCAGATGGCCGTAGCGGATGTTTTGGCGGCAAAGGCCCTGGCCGCGGCCCGCCAGAACGGAGTCGCCAGCATCGCCCTGGCCGGAGGAGTGGCCGCCAATTCCACGCTCCGCAACCTGCTCCAGTCGAGGGCCGAACATGAAGGGTTCAACTGCTACTTTCCTCCCAAAGAACTCTGCACCGACAACGCGGCCATGGTTGCCTGCGCCGGATACTATTATTTTCTAGCCCGGCGTTTTGCGGCGTTGGATCAGGAGGCTTTTGCCAACTATCCACTGGTGCGCCAACAATGAAGATTGGGACTGTAACACCATTGACCGTGTCTTTGTTCCTGCTCAGAATGGGAGTCCTGAGCCTATTTTCATGGTACTCAAAACCTGGCAACTCCAGTTGAGACCTGTTGATTATGGGGATAATCTTTACAGTAGCTTAACAAATGCCCCTTGGTGACTGTGGATAACTCTGTGGATATGTGGATTGTCTGAAAATTTATTAAAAAGGCGGTCCTGTCATGCGTCCTATTTTATTTCAAATTGGTTGGCTGCGAGTCTATAGCTACGGCTTTTTTGTGGCCCTGGGCATCTTGGCGGCGACCCTGTGGCTGGTCCGAAAGGTTGAAAAGAAAGGAGTGCCGTCACAATTCGTGATCGACTTCGTGCTCCTGGAGGTGATCGCGGGCATCGTCGGGGCACGGCTGGCTTACATCATTCTGTACGACCCCGGGTACTACCTCAGCCACCCCTGGCAGATATTTATGCTGCAGCAGGGCGGGATGGCCTTTTACGGTTCGCTGGCGCTCGGCCTGATCGCTGCTATCGTCTACTTGCGCAAGACCAGAATCCCCGTCCTGGCCTTCTTCGATCTGGCAGCGCCCAGTGTGATGCTGGGCTATGCTATCGGCCGCTTCGGCTGCTTCTTCAACGGTTGCTGCTATGGCAGGCCAACCACTTGGGCCTGGGGCATCGTCTTCCCGGCGGTGGATGACCTCGCCCGCTATCCGACCCAGTTATTTTCAGTCGTCGCCGGACTACTGATTTTCCTTATCCTGGAGTTTGTCTCCACCCGCATCAGGTTCCGGGGCCAGGTGGTGGCCTCTTTGTTCATTCTTTATGGCCTTACTCGCTCCGTGATCGAATATTTCCGGGAGAATAGCACCTTCTGGGGCGGTGGTACGGCCTCCCTGGCTGCTTTAGGCATTGCCGTAGCCGGAGGTGTATTCTATTGGTACCTGGCGCGGAAAGCGATCGATCCTGCCGCATCTGATCTGCAGCCGGATAATTGAGACATGTATCCATACATCTTATGGTCAGCGGCCAGCAGAGAGAATGTCCTGCCCCTCACCTCCACCTGCAACCTCAGGTGCGTCTTTTGCAGCAATCATCAGAACCCCAAGGGTGTGCAGGCATACACGGTCCCGCACCTGGCCCTGCCCCTGGTCAGCAGGCTGATTGCCTGCCTGGACCCTGGAAGGAAAATTATCATCGGAGAGGCAGCTACCCGCATCACTGAAGGCGAACCCTTCACCCACCCGCTGATCTGGCAGGTGCTGGAGGCGGTCCGACAGTGTCACCCTGGCACACCCCTGCAGATCACCACCAATGGCACCCTGCTAAACCGGACGGCCGTAAACCGGCTGGCCAAACTGGAACCACTGTCGGTCAACCTGTCTCTGAACAGCGCCACTCCTGAAGGGCGATACCTGCTAATGGGCGACCGGAAACCGGGTCGCGCCCTGGAGGCCGCCCGCCTGCTTGGCGAGGCGGGCATCGAGTACCATGGCAGCCTGGTGGCCATGCCGCACCTGGTCGGCTGGCATGACCTCGCGGATACCTGCAGCTTTTTGCAGGACCAGGGGGCGGCCACCATCCGGATCTTCCTGCCCGGATTTACCAAGCTGGCGGCCCCCTGGCTGCGTTTCCGCCCCGAGGAGACATACCGGCAGTTGCGCCTGTGGGTGCACCGGCAGCAGGAAAGCCTGCGCATTCCCCTGCTGCTGGAGCCGCCCCCGCTCAGCGCCGGAGAATGCCTGAAGGCCGAGATCGCCGGGGTGATCGCCGGTTCCCCGGCTGCACGGGCTGGGCTGCAGCGCGGGGACACGATCGCCGCCGTATACGGCCGGCCGGTGCGCTGCAGGACCGAGGCCTTCCGGTTGGCAGAACGGTTCGCGCATCCAGTGCTGGATATTGTCAGGCCCGGATTGCTTGCGGCCAACGAGTCGCTCACTGTTTTCAAAAGGAGATCCGACAGATCAGGCCTGGTGATGCACCACGACCTGGATTGGAACCTGGTGGAGAATGCCGCCCGGGTGATCCGCCGCTATCAGGCCAGGCGGGTCCTGGTTCTGACCTCTGTCTGGGGCTTCCCCTGGCTTCATATGGTGCTGCCCGAGTGGAGGAGAGCCTGCGGGGAGGTGCATCTGGCGGCTGTGCCCAATCGCTTTTTCGGGGGTTCCATAGCTGCTGCCGGACTGCTGACCACCCTTGACTTTGCCTCTGCCATCACCGTCATCAGGCGCCAGTCTGAACAGGACTATGACCTGCTGCTACTGCCAGGCATTGCCTTCGACAGCCGGGGGCGCGACCTGCTGGGCCGGTCGTATAGGCATCTTCAGGCTATGACAAAGGGAGACATCGTCCCTGTGTGAAAATGAATGAGTTGTAGTGAAGAACTGGTTGACAAAAAAGCTGTCGACCTTTATGGATCGGCAGCCCGAGCCCTAGGTCAGGGCTCTTTCTATATGGATGCCAGGGGGCAGGAATCAGGATTGTCCTATTTGTAGAAAAGGTGGTTGCCAATCTGCGCGAGATAGGTAAGCCAGGTATCAAAAAAGGAGCTCTTAGCCTTCTGAGGGTTGTAAAAGTATAGCGCTCCCGCTGTGGGATCCCAGCCGGTGAGGGCGGCATAGGCCGCGCGGAGGGCTGACGAGCAGGGCGGTTCATAGATGGTGCCGTTGAGTACCGGCTCGAACTGGTAGGTATTAGTATCGTTATCGTGCTGAAAGACGATGTCCTTAATGGTCTTGGGGAAATTCGGATTGAGAAGCCGGTTGAGCACTACCGCCCCAACTGCTACCTGCCCATCAAAAGGTTCTCCGCCGGCCTCGGCATTGATCAGTTGGGCCAGTACGTAAGTATCATTGGCGGTGAGCCCGAACCTGGAGGACGCCTGGGCGTTGGATCCGCTGCCCGGCAGCACCAGTTGCTGCCCCGGATAGATCGTCGTATCCGTTAAACTGTTGGCGTAGACGATAGCATCAATGGTGGTGCCATACTGCTGGGCGATCTGGTCAAGGGTGTCTCCGGGCCTGACCGTGTACTGCTGGGATGCGGAACCGATACCGCTGGCCTCGGCGATCCCCGAGCTGCTGCTGCCAGCCAGCAGCAGCAGCTGTCCCGGATAGATGGCCACCTTCCCCTGGCTGTCCGCTGAAAGGTGGTTCAGGGCGATCAGGCTGTCCACAGTCGTCCCGTAATTTTGGGCAATCTGGTAAAGGTAATCACCGGCGACTACCGTATATCGTTTATCGCCGGGAATGGTCAAAACCTGACCGGGCCACAGGTTGCTGCTGGTGTATCCATTGGCGGCCATCAGCTGTTCTGCAGTGAGGTTGTATTGTTGGGCGATCAGGTAGTAAGTATCTCCGGGCTGGACGGTGTAGGTGGCGGCGAAACTTGTCCCGCTCAGGGCAAGACAAAAGAAGAGCGCACTAAATGCAATGCTTAAAACTTTACGCAAAATCTCTCCTCCCTTTCATTGCCTCCGGGGTAAGCTGATGGGTTCGGTGGAAAGGTAAGCCCCTACCCTGAACACTCAGTGGATTCCGCAGGTTGCTCGCTGCACTGACATCTGCATCCATTGCGAAAAGTTGTCACTCTGAGGATCAGGGATTCACCCCTTGCATGCCCATGATCGGCATACTTTTTTGGTTCCCCCGTACCGTACTCCTTGGCATAAGAGTACGGATTCGGCAATATCTATTGTTCGTGGCAATTATGCCATGGTTTACATAATTGATCAACTGGGAATTGCAGGCAGGGAAGTGATCCCGCTAATGCCTCAGACGAGAATATCTTAAACAAAGGTTATTTTCGCTGCATTATTTCACCGGTCTTAAGGAGGTTTTTTTAAATTGCTGTCGAATAGAAATTGAAAGAATTTGAAGTGAATTCGGTGTAAAAAGCGCGGGGGGTGAAAATAATTCCTGTTATCCGGCAGGTCCGGAAACAGGTTATAAAACTCAACTACATCAATAATCGAGAAGGGAGGGAATTTGATGTCTGATTGTGGCTGCACCGAACCTACCGAGGATCAGCAGGCAAAGGCGTTGGATGCTCTATTCGAGAAATGGAAGGGCATGAATGGGGCGTTGATCCCGATCCTGCAGGGAGCGCAGGAAATCTACGGTTATCTTCCCAAGGAAATCATGCTGAAGATTGCCCGGCAATTGAAGCTGCCAGCCAGCCGGATCTTCGGGGTGGTAACTTTTTATGCCCAGTTTCACCTGCATCCAAGGGGACGCAACATCGCCCGGGTCTGCCTCGGCACTGCCTGCCATGTAAGGGGCGGGGCGAAGATCTTCGAGCAGATGAAGAATGTGCTCACCGTCGATAGCGGAGAGACGACCCCGGATCTGCGCTACACCCTGGAAACCGTGGCCTGCCTGGGATGCTGCGGCCTGTCGCCGGTGATCATGATCAACAACGACACCTACGGCAGTCTGACACCTGATCAGTTGGCCGGTATCTGTGAGAAATACGAGTAGAGCTTGGTCGATACCGAAAAATAGAGAGAGGAGGTGAGGACACCAGGTTCCCCGCGCTTTATTACGGCTGCCTTTTAAGGCAGCAGGCCGGTTCTGCCGGCCATGAGGCAACCTGGTGGCAAACCATGGTTCTAAAAAGCAGAGAAGACTTGCAGCAGTTGCGGGCAGAGGCCCAGGCCAACCTAGCCGGAAGAGACGCCGAGATGCCGAAGATCATCATCGGCATGGGCACCTGTGGCATTGCGGCTGGTGGTCAGGCAGTCTATGACGCCATCCTGGAGGAGTTGAAGAAACAGGACGTCAAGGCTACCGTAGTCCAGACAGGCTGTATCGGGATGTGCGTGAAAGAGCCGCTGGTGGATATCCAGCTGCCCGGCAAGGAGCGATTCACCTACGGCAACATCAAACCGGATGACGTGCCGCGCATCATCGAGAGCCACCTGAAAGGCGGCGCCATAGTGGAGGATCTCGTGGTGGCCCGCTTCGTACAAATATAGAGCTTTAGAGAAAGGAGGGAATTTGAGTGACAGAAAATGACGTCCAAACTTATAGAGATATGCCCTTTTACAAGAAACAGTTTCGAGTGGCGCTCCGGAATTGCGGGATCGTCGACCCGGAGGTGATCGAAGAGTACATCGCCCGGGACGGCTATGAGGCCCTGGCCAAAGTGCTCTACGAGATGACCCCGGAGCAGGTGATCGAGGAGATCAAGATCTCCGGCCTCAGAGGCCGCGGCGGCGGCGGATTTCCCACCGGCATGAAGTGGGAGTTCTGCCGGCGCTCACCCGGCGATCTGAAGTATCTGATCTGCAATGCTGACGAGGGAGACCCCGGCGCTTTCATGGACCGCAGCGTGCTCGAAGGAGACCCCCACAGCGAGCTGGAAGGGATGGCCATCGCCGCCTATGCCATCGGCTGCCGCGAGGGTTACATCTACTGCCGGGCGGAGTACCCGCTGGCCATCAAGCACCTGAAGCTGGCCATCGCTCAGGCGGAGGCATTGGGGTTGCTGGGGGATAACATCCTCGGCACCGACTTCTCCTTCCACCTGCACATCAAGGAGGGGGCCGGCGCCTTTGTCTGCGGCGAGGAGACCGCCCTGATGGCCTCCATCGAGGGACGAAGAGGCATGCCCCGCGTCAGGCCGCCATTTCCTGCCGTCAAGGGCCTATGGGGCAAGCCATCCAATATCAACAACGTGGAGACCTACGCCAACGTGCCCCAGATCATCCTGCACGGCGGTAGCTGGTTCGCCGGCATGGGCACCGAGAAGAGCAAGGGCACCAAGGTCTTCGCCCTGGTCGGCAAGGTCAACAACACCGGCCTGGTGGAAGTGCCGATGGGGATCACCCTAAGAGAGATCATCTTCGAGATCGGCAACGGCATCATCGGAGGCAAGGCCTACAAGGGCGTGCAGATCGGAGGACCCTCCGGCGGCTGCATCCCGGCGGCCCTGGTGGACACCCCAGTCGATTACGACTCCCTGATCGCCGCTGGCGCCATGATGGGCTCCGGCGGTATGGTGGTCATGGACGAGACTACCTGTATGGTCGACCTGGCCCGCTTCTTCCTTAACTTCACCCAGTCCGAATCCTGCGGCAAGTGTACTCCCTGCCGGGAGGGCACCAAGCGCATGCTGGAGATCCTGACCAGGATCTGCGCCGGTCAGGGCGTGCCGGAGGATATCAATACCCTGGAACGCCTCGGCCGGGTCATCAAGTCAACCGCTCTCTGTGGATTGGGCAACACTGCCCCGAACCCCGTGCTCTCCACCCTGCGCTATTTTCGCAGCGAATACGAGGCCCACATCCTGGACAAGCGCTGCCCGGCCCATCTCTGCACCGCTCTGTTGGTCTTTGCCATCGACGAGGAGAAGTGCACCGGCTGCGGACGCTGCAAGAGGGCCTGCCCGGTGGGAGCGATCGCCGGAGAGAAGAAGGAACCGCACAAGATCGATCCTGCCAAGTGCATCAAGTGCGGCACCTGCTTTGATAAGTGCAAGTTCGAGGCCATCATACGGTCGTAAGGAACTGTAGGGGAAGAGGAGCGTGAGAAAAATGGCTCTTGTCACCGTCACGATTGATGGTCTGACGGTACAGGTACCGGCCGGCACGACGGTCTTGGACGCTGCCCAGTCCATCGGGATTAAAATCCCAGCCCTGTGCTATGACCCGGACCTGTCATCCGTGGGGGCCTGCCGTTTGTGCGTAGTAGAGATAGAAGGAATACGCAACCTCCCGACGTCCTGTGTCACCACCTGCGCCGATGGCATGGTGGTGCGCACTGGCACGCCGGCGGTCATGGAAGCCAGAAAGACTCTCTTGGAGCTGCTGATCGCCAACCACCCGCTTGATTGCATGACCTGTGAGAAGAGCGGGACCTGTCTGCTGCAAAAGTATTGCTACGAATATGGAGTGTCCTCATCTCCCTTCCAGGGAGACCGGCACGAGTTTGCAGTTGATGACGACAACCCCTTCTACCTGCGGGACATGAACAAGTGCATCCTCTGCGGCCGCTGTATCCGGGTCTGCGAGGAGATCGTCGGCCGCAGCGTCCTGGACTTTTCCTACCGCGGTTTCAATACCAAGGCCGGGCCATTTATGGACGCACCGATCAAAGACTCCGACTGCGTCTACTGCGGCAGTTGCATCGCGGTATGCCCGGTGGGCGCTCTGGAGGAGAAGAAGATGATCGGCAAGGGCCGGCCCTGGGAAGTGGAGAAGGTCAGGACGACCTGCCCGTATTGTGGTACTGGTTGCGCCTTCGATCTCAACGTCAAGGACGGCAAGATCATCGGGGTCACCAGTACTGATGGCGATGTCAACGGCCGCTTCCTGTGCGTCAAGGGACGTTTCGGCTACCAGTTTATTCAGAGCGACGACCGCCTGAAGACCCCGCTGATCAAGAAGAACGGGAAGTTTGAAGAAGCGACCTGGACCGAGGCCATCAGCCTGATCGCCAGCAAGTTCCAGGAGACCAAGCAGAAGTACGGCCCCGGCGCCTTTGGCGTGCTCAGTTCTGCCAGGTGCACCAATGAGGAGAACTATCTTTTGGACAAGTTTACCCGGGCGGTGATCGGCACCAACAATATCGATCACTGCGCCCGTCTCTGACACGCTCCCACTGTCGCTGGTCTAGCGGCAGCATTTGGAAGCGGCGCCATGACCAATGCTATCAGCGAGATCGCCGATACCGATTTCATTCTTGCCTGTGGCACCAACACCGTTGAGGCACACCCGGTGATCAGCTACCGGATCAACCAGGCCCTACGCAAGGGAGCACAACTGGTGGTGGTCGACCCCCGGGACACGGATCTGGCAAAGTGGGCAAATGAGCATCTGCGGTTGAAGTCGGGCACCGATATCGCTCTGGTTAACGGGATGCTCCATGTGATCATCAGCGAGGATATCTATAACAAGGAGTTTGTCGCCAACCGGACGGAGGGCTTTGACGAACTAAAAGCGATGGTGGCCAAATATACTCCCGAGTATGCAGAGGGGATCACCGGCGTTCCGGCGGAGAAGATCCGGCAGGTCGCCCGGGCCTATGCCAAGGCCGAAAAGTCGACCATCCTCTATACCATGGGGATCACTCAACATACGGTGGGGACGCACAACGTTTTCTCAATGGCCAACCTGGCCATGCTCTGCGGCCAGATCGGACGGCCTTCAACCGGCGTCAACCCACTGCGCGGCCAAAACAACGTGCAGGGCGCCTGCGACATGGGGGCGCTCCCCAACGTGCTGACCGCCTACCAGAGTGTGACCGACCCCGCCGCCCGTGAGAAGTTCGGCAAGGCTTGGAACTGCACTATCGGTGAGAAGCCCGGCATGGCTATCGGCGAGATGATGACTGCAGCCCATCACGGGGAAATCAAGGCGATGTACATCATGGGCGAGAACCCGATCCTGAGCGACCCGGACGCCAATCATGTGGCGCATGCCTTAGAGCACCTCGACTTCCTGGTGGTGCAGGATATCTTTCTGACCGAGACAGCCCAGTACGCCGATGTGGTGCTCCCGGCAGCCGCCTTCGCCGAGAAGGACGGCACCTTCTCCAACACGGAGCGGCGCGTCCAGCGGATCCGCAAGGCTGTGGAGCCGCCCGGAATCGCCCTGCCGGACTGGGAGATCATCTGCCGGGTAGCGACGGCGATGAGGTACCCGATGAAGTATGATTCCCCGTCTGCCATCTTTGACGAGATGAGGTCGGTGACACCTTCTTACGCCGGGATCACTTACGCCCGCCTTGAAGAGAGGGGTATTCAGTGGCCGTGTCCGAACACGGAACATTCGGGCACTCCGGTCCTGCACACGGAAAAGTTCAACCGTGGACTCGGCAAGTTCAACGCTGTTGAGCACGTCGATCCGGATGAGATGCCGAATGAGGAATTCCCATTGATCCTGGATACCGGGCGCCGTCTGTATCACTACCATACCGGCACCATGACGCGCAAGGGCATGCTCAACGACCAGATGTCCTCCGACTACCTGGAGATCAACTGTAAGGACGCTGAACTCTTTGGCATCAAAGACGGAGATCGGGTCAGGGTGCTTTCACGCCGCGGGTCGATGGCGATCAGGGCTCAGGTCAGTGAGGTCGTTCCTCAGGGAGTGGTCTTCACATCGTTCCACTTCACGGAGACACCGGTCAACCAGTTGACCAATCCGAAGTATGACCCGATCGCCAAGATTCCAGAACTGAAGGTGTGCGCGGTTAAGGTGGAAAAGATAGCCTGAGGACAGGCGCTATAGATCCTGTCTGATTGAATTGAGAAGTATGCTTGAGAGATGTAGAAGAAAGGAGTGATGGACGTGGAACTAGTTAAACTGACTATTGATGGTCAGGAGATTCAGGTTCCGGCCGGCACCACGGTGCTGGATGCCGCAGAGACCATCGGGGTTCATATCCCCCGGCTCTGCTATGACCCCAGCCTGAGTTCGGTAGGGGCGTGCCGGATCTGCGTGGTGGAGATCGACGGCATCCGCAATCTGCCGGCTTCCTGCGTCACCACGGTGACTCCGGGGATGGTGGTGCGTACCAGCACACCGGCGGTGATCGAGGCGCGCAAAACGAATCTGGAATTGCTGATCGCCAATCACCCGCTGGATTGCCTTACCTGCGAGAAGCTGGGCGACTGCAGGCTGGCCGAGTACTGCTACCTGTATGGGATCAAGGGGAGCCCATTCCTGGGCGACAAGCATAGTTATCCGTTAGAGGACAACAACCCCTTTATCGTCCGCGACCTCAATAAATGCATCATCTGCGGCAAGTGCATCAGGGCCTGCGCGGAGATCACCGGCAAGAGCATCCTGGACTTCGCCTATCGCGGCTTCAATACCAAGGTAACTCCCTTCGGAGATATCAGCTATGCGGAGTCAGACTGCATTTTCTGCGGCAACTGCGTCTCTGTCTGCCCGGTAGGCGCTTTGACAGAGAAACAGATGTGGGGCAAGGGACGGCGTTTTGAGCTCAAGAAGGTAAGGACTACCTGTACCTTCTGTGGCGCCGGCTGCAACTTCAACCTCAACGTCAAGGACGGCAAGGTGGTGGGGGTGACCTCAGATCCGGACAGCCCCGTCAACGGCCGTGCTCTCTGCATCAGGGGACGGTTTGCCACCAGGGATTTCATCCACGGCGACCAGCGCCTGAAGATGCCGTTGATCAGGAAGGAAGGCAAGCTGGTTCCGGCCAGTTGGGACGAGGCCCTGGACCTGGTGGCGGAGCGGTTCAAGGAGATCAGGGAGGTGCATGGGGCCGATTCCTTGGCAGTCGTCAGTTCGGCGCGGTGCACCAACGAGGAGAACTACCTGCTGCAAAAGTTTGCCAGGGCGGTGCTGGGCACCAACAACGTCGACTATTATGCGCGGACCTGCCATGCCGCCAGAGGCTGCGAGGATTCCACCTGCGAGCAGATCGCCCTGGAGTTCAACCATATCACCCTGCTGCGCTGCCAGAACAACACGCAGGGGGCGAGCGACATGGGCGCATTGGCCGGCTCCCTGCCGGGTTACCAGCGCGTCAGCGACCAGGGCGCCCGTTCCAAGTTCGAAAGCGCCTGGGGGGTATCTCTGCCCGGCGTTTCCGGGCTGACCATCCAGGAGATGTTTGCCAAGGCCAAGGATGGCGCCCTGAGAGCGATGTTTATCCTGAGCGACGATCCGGTGAACGATGACCTGGGCAGTGAATTGGTCAGATCGGGATTGGACAAGCTGGAGTTTCTGGTGGTCCAGGACCTATTCCTGTCAGAGACTACGGAATACGCCGATGTGGTGCTGCCGGCCGCCAGTTTTGCCGAGACTGACGGTACCTTCACCAATACCAGGCGCCGCGTGCAACGGGTGCGTAAGGCGATTGATCCGCTGGCGGGAAAAGCCAACTGGCAGGTGATCTCCGACCTGAGCGCCAGACTGGGCTACCCGATGAACTACCTGAACCCCGAGCAGATCTATGCGGAGATGACATCCCTGGCGCCGCTGTTCTCGGGCTTCACCTATGCCAAGATGGAAGCCCAGGGCCTGCAGTGGCCGTAGGCGGCATTTATTAACCTGATTGCAGGATTATGCAGTTAGTTGTGGAAATACTTCATAAATAAATATGCTCCGAGTCCTGTCTGCCTAAGGCTGTTAGCTATGGCGGCAGGGCCATCCGGTAAACCTGGAAACGGGTTTGCCCCCCGTGGTTGGAAAGGGGCCTGTGCAGAGTCTGACGAGACGTTATTTGTCTTTGATGGCCTGGTCCTGTCTACCCGGGATCAGGCCTTTATTTTCAGGCGGATCCCGGTTAGCGGGAAAGCAGTACCCAGCCGCGGCTGGCTGTTTTATTTGCTGGCACACCCATCATATGGGTTTAGAAGCCACTTTTTCTCACACCCTGGTTGCCCCCTTCAAGGGCAAGATGGGGGCAACCCAACTTTTTTAAAAGTTTTAGAGAGATAGAGCATTGGTTAACGGTTTAAGCACTAGGGAGGAGTGATGTGCGTGGATCTGATCAAGTTGACCATTGACGGAATGGAGATTGAAGCTTCGCCTGGCACCACGGTGCTGAATGCTGCCGAAGCGCTGGGGATCCATATCCCCCGGCTCTGCTACGACCCCAGCCTGAGTTCGGTAGGGGCCTGCCGCATCTGCGTGGTGGAGATCGACGGGATCCGCAACCTGCCGGCGTCCTGCGTGACCACGGTAACACCGGGGATGGTGGTGCGGACCAACACGCCGGCGGTGATCGAGGCCCGCAAGACGATTCTCGAATTGCTGATTGCCAATCATCCGTTGGACTGTATGACCTGTGAGAAATCAGGGGATTGCCGGTTGCAGGACTACTGCTATCAATATGGTGTTACCAAGGGCGCCCTAACGGGTGAGGAGCATCACTACGATTTGGAGGAGAGCAATCCCTTCATCGTTCGCGACCTCAACAAGTGCATTGTCTGCGGCAAGTGCATCCGGGCCTGCGCCGAGACGACCGGCAAGGACATCCTGGACTTTGCCTACCGGGGTTTTAATACCAAAGTAACATCATTTGGCGATACTCCCTACATTGAGTCTGACTGTGTCTTCTGCGGCAACTGTGTCTCCGTCTGCCCGACCGGGGCTCTGACCGAGAAGCAGATGTGGGGCAAGGGCCGTCGCTGGGAGCTCAAAAAGGTCAGGACGACCTGTCCCTTCTGCGGCACTGGCTGCAACTTCGATCTCAACGTCATGGACGGCAAGGTCGTAGGCGTGACCTCCACGAACGGGCCTATAAACGGACGCGTCCTGTGCGTCAAGGGACGGTTTGGCTGGGATTACGTCCACAGCCCCAAGCGCCTTACCAGGCCGCTGATCAAAAAGAATGGCCGGTTTGAAGAGGCCACCTGGGGCGAGGCCTTCGACCTGATCGCCACCCGCTTCCAGGAGATCAAGGACAAACACGGGCCGGGGTCCTTTGCTGCCCTGAGCTCCGCCAGGTGCACCAACGAGGAGAACTACCTCGTCCAAAAATTCACGAGGGTGGTGATGGGCTCAAACAACGTCGACCATTGTGCCCGCACCTGACACGCTCCGACCGTGGCCGGTCTGGCCACATCTTTCGGCAGCGGAGCGATGACCAACCCGATTAACGATGTCAACGAGTCGGAATTGTTGTTCCTGACTGGAACGAACGCCACCGAGGCCCACCCGATCATCGGCTACAAGATGAGACAGGCCCATCGCCGGGGCGCCAAGCTGATCGTGGTCGACCCGCGGCGCACAGAACTGGCAGAGGAAGCGGATTACTGGCTGCAGCTCAAGTCCGGCACCGACATCGCCCTGCTCAACGGCCTGATGCACATCATCATCAAGGAGGACTTACAGGACAAGAAGTTCATCGAGGAGCGCACCGAGAACTACGAGGCGCTCAAGGAGACGGTGGAGAAGTACACGCCGGAATACGTCTCCGAGATCACCGGGGTGCCGGTGGACACCCTGTACGCGGTTGCCCGCCTCTACGCCACCACCAAAAAGGCCGGCATCTACTACACCCTGGGGATCACCGAGCATATCTGCGGGGTCCGGAACGTGATGAGCTGCGCCAACATCGCCATGCTGACCGGACACCTGGGCAAGCCCAACACCGGGGTCAACCCGATGCGCGGCCAGAACAACGTCCAGGGAGCCT
Organism: Thermacetogeniaceae bacterium; assembly: GCA_050010575.1. Classification (GTDB taxonomy): domain Bacteria; phylum Bacillota; class DSM-12270; order Thermacetogeniales; family Thermacetogeniaceae; genus Palsa-1188. The sequence continues at coordinate 21,705 of JBEKKU010000008.1, forward strand.
GCGATATGGGCGCCCTGCCCAACGTCTTCCCTGGCTACCAGGCGGTGAACAACGACGAGATCCGGGCCAAGTTCGAGAAGGCCTGGGGCGTGACCCTCGACGGCAAGGTCGGTCTGAAGATCCCGGAAATGTTCGAGGGGGCAAATCACGGCACTGTCAAAGCGATGTACATTCTAGGCGAGAACCCGGTGCTGACCGACCCCAACAGCAACCACATCCGCTCCGGGCTGGCCAAGCTGGAGTTTCTGGTGGTGCAGGAGTTATTCCTGACAGAGACCGCCGAGTATGCCGATGTGATCTTGCCCTCCGCCAGCTTTGCCGAGTGCGACGGTACCTTTACCGGCACCGAGCGCCGTGTCCAGCGGGTGCGCCAGGCAATCGGGCCGCTCCCCGGCCAAGCAAACTGGCAGACACTCAACCAGATGATGATCAGGATGGGCTGCCTGACCAATTACAAGCACCCCGGCGAGATCTGGGACGAGATGGCCTCCCTGACACCGTCCATGGCCGGCATTAACTATGAACGCATCGACAAGGAGGGGCTGGTCTGGCCGTGCCCGAACACCGACCACCCGGGGACGCCGATCCTGCATACGGCAGCCTTCACCCGGGGCAGGGGCCTGTTCCAGGGGATCGAGCATGTGCCGCCGGGCGAGATGCCGGATCAGGAGTACCCGTTCCTGCTCAATACCGGGCGCATCCTGCAGCACTACAATGTGACAACTCCCTACTCCGCTGGTATAATGACCCTGTGGAACGAGGAACGCGCCTGGATCAACCCGGACGATGCCTGTGCCTTGGACCTGAAGACCGGAGACAAGATCAGGGTATCCTCCAGGCGGGGCGAGTGTTCATGCAAGGTTCTGGTCACCGACCGGGTGCCGAAAGGCATGATCTGGATGTCGTTCCACTACACGGCCAGCCAGACCAATGCCCTGACCAGCCACATCCTCGACCCGACCTCCGGGACCGGCGAGTATAAGGTCTGCGCTGTCAAGGTGGAGAGACTGGCGTCTTAAGAAGTGTAGCGGGATGTGGGAAGCACTTCTCACATCACAATCTAGGAGGCCACGTAAATTGCGGATGGTACCGGTCGCTGAGGCAGTGGGCATGATCCTCTGCCATGACATCACGAGAATTGTCCCCGGCCGTGAAAAAGGCCGGGCCTTCCGGAAAGGCCACGTGATCAGCCAGGATGATGTTCCTAAGCTGAAGGCCCTGGGTAAGGAACATATCTACGTCTGGGAAGTCACCCCCGATCTGGTGCATGAAGATGAAGCCGCTCAGCGCCTGGCCCGGCATGCAGCCGGGCCAGGTTTACGCTGGGGCGAACCGAACCAGGGGCGGGTCAACCTGTATGCGGAATATGAAGGATTGCTCAAGGTGCAGGTTGATCAGCTGCGGCAGGTTAATAGCATTGAGAATATATGCTTTTCCACGCTGCATAATAACCGGGCGGTAGCCAGGGGTGAGATGGTGGCCGGGACACGGATCATTCCCCTGACCATTCCGTCCAGCACCCTAGAGGAAGCAGAGCACCGGTGCGCTCAACCGGAGCCGTTGCTGGCCGTGAAGCCCTACCAGCCCAAGTGGGTGGGAGTGGTCACCACCGGCAGCGAGGTCTACGAGGGCCGGATCAAGGATGGCTTCTATAGCGTGATCAAGAAAAAAACCACTCCCTATGGCGCCAGATTCCTCGGCCAGGTAATCGTCCCGGACGATCCGGAGGTCATCTCCCAGGAGATCCACCAGATGGTGGGCGAGGGGGCGGAGTTGGTGCTGGTAACCGGCGGCATGTCTGTGGATCCGGACGATGTCACCCCATTAGGGATCAGGTCAACAGGCGCCGAAGTGGTTTTTTACGGGGCGCCGGTGCTGCCAGGATCAATGTTCATGTTGGCCTACATCGGTCATGTGCCGATCTGTGGGCTGCCTGGATGCGTTATGTTTAACCAGACCACGATCTTCGATCTGCTGTTGCCGCGTATCTTTGCGGGCGAACGCATCAACCGTGATGAGATCGTCGCTCTGGGCTATGGCGGCTTGTGCCTGGAATGCGCAACCTGCAGTTTTCCCAACTGTTCTTTCGGCAAGACGATATAAGCAACTTTCTTTTGATCTGCCGCTCATTTGGAGGGATCATGTCCAGTGCGGGTTAAGGTAAGCCTGGAAGAGGCTCAGGAGGAACTCCTGGGCTTTGCAACACCTATAGGTGATGAATTCATTGACTTGGCTCATGCTTTTGGCCGCGTTATGGCTGTGGACGTGGTGGCGACCCAGTCCCTGCCACCATGCATCCAGGCGGCTGTTGACGGCTATGCTCTGCATGAGGAGGATGTGGCGCGGCCTGAAGCATATCCAACTCGGAGGCTGACCCTTCGCCAGAGGCTTAAAGCCGGCGAAACAGCCGGACATGGACTGGCTGCCGGTGAGACTATCAGAGTGGTCACTGGAGGCCCGGTGCCGGATTTTACCTCCGCTGTAATCGCAGAGGAACAAGTGCGGCTGCATGGCAACCAGGTATTCATTAATAATATAGTTGCGCCGGGCAGTAACCTGAAAGCGCCTGGGGAGGATTTTACAAACGGTGAAGTGATCGCCCGAGCCGGAACGCCCCTCACTCCCGGACTGGTCGGGGTGCTGGCGGCCATGGGGCAGAGCAGAGTGGCGGTTTACCGTCAGCCAAGGGTGGCGGTGGTCAGTTTCGGCGGAGAGATCGTTCCTTCCTGGGAAACACCAGACCCGGGGCAGACGCGTGATTGCAACGGGCCGCTCCTGGCAGCGCTGGTGGCGCGGGACGGCGGCCGGATCACTGCCGTGGAGATAATGAGAGACACGGATCGCAGGGCGGATCGATTGCTTCTGCAGAATTTGATCGACCAGTCGGATCTCTTGCTGACAATCGGCGGTACTGCTAACGAGGCTGGGGATCAGGCGCTGTTCATCCTGAGAGAGTTAGGCGCCAGAATGCTGTTCTGGGGGGTCCGGATCAAGCCTGGCAGCCACAGCGGGGCTGGTATCATCGATGACAAACCGGTGATCTCGCTATCCGGAAACCCGGCTGCCTGTTCTGTGGGTTATGAACTCTTGGCAGCGCCAGTATTGCATAATCTTCGGGGGCTGAGGCTGCTGCCCGTGCGCCTGACTGCTATTTGCACGAACTCTTTCCCCAGGGGAGGTGGCCCGCGCCGTTTTCTGCGCGGATATGCGGTCTGCGGCCAGGACGGCTGGCGTGTAGCGGTACTGCCAGGGCAAAAATCCAGCATGTTGCGCTCCCTGGTGGGCAGCAACGCCCTGATCGAATTGCCGGAAGGCCACACTCCTGTGGAACCCGGCGCTAGGGTAACAGTTCTTTTAATCAACCCTGCTATCTGAGGTTCCTCTGCACCGAACTAGACTCACTGCCCACTCTCCGGTAACGGAGCGTGGGCATTTATGTATCTGTGGAAAACCAGGAACAACGTCATGGAGTCATTATAAGCAAACAAAAACAAACATAAACGATTATAAATATAAATGAATCATAGTAGACAATAGTTAATATTCAGTTATTTTTGATTTTTTTGTTTTTTAGAGAAGGAGATCTCCAAAGCAGGTCGAATTTTCCTAAGTGTTTAAAGAAGAATATTGTGACTTCTCCGAGTCCTTCTGCCTGTGGCTGACAGCTATGGCTTTGGGACCGATAGGGTGTGGCCGGAAACAGCCACGCCTCCCGTGCGGAAAGGAGAATGCAAAGGTGGCAGAGCAGCTATCTGTGCGCTTATTTCCGCATGGGGCTGCTTATATTATTGCCTTGAACGAGTTGGAATCCAGAAACGCGGATGGTTTGAGTATTTTGAAAAAGAGTCCAGGACGGCGGAACAAACAGAATGGAAGTGGCTCCATGTTTCGAAGAATCAAAGTAACTGCCATGCTAGAAGCAATCACTCTGACGACACTGATGCTGGTAGCGAGCAATATGGCAACTCCACTGCCGGCGTCAGCCTTCGATCAAGCGGTGAACACATCGACTAATGCTGTCCTAAATCGTTCGATCCTGGAGTGAAGAACCGGTGCAGTTAAAAATGTTCAATAAGACAAAAAAGGACGTTGTTCTGGTGGTGACAGTGGCGATGATATTCGGCCTGCTGTGGACTGCCAAGACGGGCACGGCTAATGCCGACTCCGGCAGCCATGGGCCTCCGGCTGACTCCCTGACGCTCAAGGTTGGCTATTTTGGCGGGCCCTACTATACGAAAAAGGTCTACACGCTCACTGATCTGGAAGCAATGCCGCAGGTGGAACAGGCCTACACATTTATCGATAACATGCCTGCAGTGGTTATTGATTCGGCCCGGGGGGTTAGACTTTCCGATCTGCTGGCCGATGCCGGGATCGACATTAACTCCATAGAAATATTTTACTTCTACGCTACCGATGTGACACATGGATGGTATGAAGACTTGACCAAGCCCTACCTGCTGGATGAGGCGCGTTACTATTATCCAAATTTGCCGACGCATTGGGATTATGATACACAATCATCTGTTACGGGGGCGGTCTATGGAGCGATCCGGGTTGAGCCGATGATCGCCTACTGGGACAACTGGCAGCGATATGTCGCCGCGCCGGATTTTAGCGTTCATGACGCCACGACCAGGTACAGGCTGTTGTTTGGCCAGACCAATACGACATTACATACGGCTACCAGATCTGTCAAATGGGTACACGAGATCGATGTGCTGCTGGGCGGGTCGCCGCCCGCCGGGGTCACCCTCGACCGGAACACGGCCAATGCCAAAGTCGGCAGCTCATTCCAACTGACAGCGACTATAGCCCCATACGATGCCACCGACAGGAGTGTGACCTGGAGTTCCAGCGACACCGGGGTGGCCACGGTCGACGGCAACGGGCTGGTGACAGTAGTCGGCCCGGGTACGGCCACCATCACGGTGAGGACGATAGTCGGCAACAAGACGGCCGTCTGTATCGTCAATGGGCCGATCCAGGGAGGCGGCAGCACGACCGTCAGCTCCGGTCCTCAAAAAAATGGCGCTCAGGGTGCTCCTGCTGGACCGCAATTGCCAGCCAGTGATCAACAGTTCCTGGTAAAAAGAAATGTCGCGACTACTAATGCGACAACTACAAATTCGATAACCGCCAATGCATCCTCCGGGCAATCAACCAATCAGCCCTGGCGTGTCTACGAGATGTCGGCCGATGCTGTACCCTTGCTCATGCAGAAGGAAGAAAGCGGCCCGAAGGTTTATACGGCAACCATACTGCTGATCCTGTTCCTCGCCGGGTCGGTCGGAAGATTTACGGACTACGCAAAGGAGGTCAAAAGGTGACGGTTTACATGCTGACGCCGCTCAAGGATGCGATCCATGCTATTTCATCCTGTTTATTGGTTCCTACAGTTGTTATCCTGCTCTTATTCGTGGCCGTAACGGTGGCCGAACTGGGCGGCCTGCTGGTAGAGGTTCTCACAGAGCGCTGCCGGGCGAGGATCAATGTGCCGGAACTGCTGGATAACTTTCAGGGTAAGGATGCCGGGCAGATCATGGCGGCGATCGAAAACGGGTGCCTACTGCGCCACCAGAGCGAGGCTCTAAGCGAACTCGCCAGGCATAGCCATCTACCTGCCGCCTCACTGCAGGCCCTGGCCCGCCGGCTGCTGACGGGAGAAGAATTGCACTACGCAAAGATCACCGCGCCCACCGACCTGATGGCGCGCCTGGGGCCGATGTTCGGCCTAATGGCCACCCTGATCCCACTGGGGCCTGGGCTGATCGCCCTTGGTCAGGGTGATACCAAGACCCTGTCGGATTCGCTGCTTACCGCCTTCGACGCCACAGTGACCGGTCTGGCTGCTGCCGGCGTTGCCTTTGCCATATCCCGGCTGCGGAAGCGATGGTATGAGGATTATCTGAGCAGCCTGGAGGCCTTGCTGGAAGGACTGCTGGATGTATTTGACGGTGGACGGGTGATTGGGGGGGCAAAAGCGGCAGACGGGGCTATTTTTTCGGAGGAGGGGGTGTTTGCCGGTGCGCGGGGGATTGCGAAGCAGGAGGCAGAGAGAGTTTGAAGAGGATAACCCGCTCGAGGGCGCCATCAATATTATTGACGCCATGCTGGTATTTGCCTGCGGGCTGATGCTTTCCCTGGTCATTCACTGGAACGTCGACCTGGGAGGAGAACATGGCGGGGCCGCGGCGGGAGAGCGTCTCGACCTGACCCAGGGGCAGAACGTGTCGCAAACCCCGGAAATACGCCACAATCTGATCGAGACCCAGGGGCAGGGCAATCTCTACCAGAAGATGGGCACGGTCTACAGGGACCCCGCAACGGGGAAGCTGTTCATGCTCACCAACCAGTGATCCATGGCCTACGCTTGTTGACGAATATATGAACGGCGGCCGAGGATAGTCTAGAGTCCGGAGTTGCCGGGTATGCCCGATCGATATTAAGATCTGGGATCAATTTAACACTATGGGGGAAGAGAGATGCAATTTAAGGGATCGGCGTTCAAGGCGGGATGGCGGAATTTTGTTACCTGTTTGATGGCGGTGCTGACGCTCGGCCTGTTATGGTCGGCGCTGCCGGGAGCAGCCAGCGCCGACAGTAACACTACAAGCTATCCGGCGCCGCAATTCGAGGTCAGAGCCGGCTACAGTGGGGGGAACTATACCTCAGTGAAAACCTTCCAGCGCAGCGACCTGGAGGCGCTGGCCAATGTGCAACAGGCCTACACGCTCATCGACAACATGCCCTGCACGGTGATCGATTCGGTGGGCGAGGGGGTCAGACTGACCGACATTCTGCAAGCCTGCAATATCGATGTCAGCAAAGTAAACAGTTTCCGGTTTTATACGACCGACATACCTGAATCTGCAAACCAGCCTTATGAGACCTTGCCCAAGTCGTACCTGCTGGACACGCCACGCTACTACTTTCCCAACATCGCGGACAGCTGGACGACGGTCGACCAGAGCGGCACCGACCCGATCAATGGTTATCCGTATGACAAACAGATCAGTTTTCCCGACGCCGTGGACGCCGCCGCCTATGCAGTCCAGGTGCCGACGGTCATTGCGATCACGGACAACTGGCAGCGCGAATTCAGCGGCAACCCTCTCCAGCCTGATTTTACCACCCAGGACGACTCGGTCAGATTCAGGCTGGTGTTCGGCAAGACCAACGATCTGGCCTCCGGCCCGGAGCATACTGCTTCCAAATCCGCCAGATGGGTTTACCAGATGGACGTCGTGCTGAACGGAACGGCGGTCAACAAAGTCTCCCTCAACGAGACCGTCGCTAACATTGCCGTCGGCGAAAGCATGCAACTGAAGGTTACTGTCGATCCGTCCAATGCCACCGACCAGAGGGTGGCCTGGAGTTCAGACAAACCCAGCGTGGCCACGGTCGATGCTACCGGCAAGGTGACGGGATTGGCCGCAGGCACCGCCAAAATCAACGCGACCACGAAGATCGGTGGCGTTCAGGATACCTGTGTGGTGACCGTAGGATCAGGAGGGGGGTCAGGAGGAGGCGGGTCGTCTGGAGTGGCGGTGACCGGAGTCTCTCTCAACAAGGCCACCGCCAACATCGCCATCGGCGGCGACGATCAGCTGACGGTTACTGTCGATCCGTCCAATGCCACCGACCAGAGGGTGGCCTGGAGTTCAGACAAACCCAGTGTGGCCACGGTGGATGCCACCGGCAAAGTGACTGGATTGGCCATGGGCACCGCTAAAATCACCGCGACCACGGAGAGCGGTGGTTTTCAGGCTACCTGCGTGGTGACCGTCAGTGTCGCGCCTGCCGTCGTCGGCACGGCGGCGCTGACCGCTCCGGCAGCAGGCCAGGCCTATCATCCGGGGGACAAGGTGACGATCAGTGGAACAGCTCACAACCTGTCAGCGCTGACCATCACCGTCAACGACCCCGGCGGCAAGACTGTCTACGCCGCCAGCGCTCTCGATGCCAGCAGCGGCAGTTTCACCACCGGCTTCACCCTGGCCGGCGATGCCGCAGCCGGCCGTTACTCCATCGACATCACCGGCACGGGGCTGATCAGCGCCCAGACAGGAACTTTCGTGGTCACCACCGGTGTCTCCAGCGGGGACTTCGGAGATATCCAGAATCACTGGGCGCAGAAACAGATCGCTGACCTGGTGGACAGGGGGGTGCTCAAGGGTGTGAACGAGAGCGAGTTCATGCCGGATGCCAACGTCACCCGCGCCCAGTTCACGACCATGCTAGCCGGGATCCTCGATCTCGGGTCACAGCAAGAGGCAAACCTGGCCTTCACCGACATTCCGGTTGGCGCCTGGTACCGAGACAACGTGAGCGCTGCTGTATATGCCGGATTGATCAGCGGCTACGGCAGCGGCCTATTCGGGCCGGACGACCTGATTACCAGGCAGCAGATGGCTTCTATGGTTGTCCGGGCATTGCTGACGCGGCAAAAAGCGACCAGGCCGAATGAATCGGAGACAGCGGCGATCCTGGCCAGATTCCGGGACCAGAGCTCCATCTCCGACTGGGCCAGGTCAGAGGTTGCCCTGGCGGTACAGCAAGGGATCGTCCACGGGATGACCAGCGATACTTTCGCCCCGCAGGCCAAGGCCACCCGCGCCGAAGCGGCGGTGATAATCTGGGGGCTGGCCGCCCAACTGCAGTAAGCAAGACACCCAAAGTGATTGACCGGGCGAGTTGCGCCCGTACCAAGTGGTTTGATGTTCTCTGGCGTCTTCCCGGTCGTTTTGCCTGTAGGCAAATGCATGAATCTGCAAATGATGGTGAAAGAGGATGGAGTACCAGTTGTTTTCGTAACGCTGGATGCACCGGTCGCGTGATCAACAGCGTGCTCGGGCTACAGGTGTTGCCATGCGGCTGGGCCGGTTGGCGCAGGAGGGCGGTCTGGTGAGCGGCAGGAGCAGGGCTGGAATAAAGAACAATATCCTTCTGATAGCGGGAATTCTGTTGCTGGCCGTTATCATCGCCGTATCGGGGTACCTGAACTTTCACAAGGCGGTCAACGGCGGCGCCGGGTTGCAGGATGGGAAGATCACCGTCACGGCAGGCGGCGCCACCATCAAGGAGTTGACGCTGGACGACCTCAAGAGGCTGCCGGCGGCGCACAAAAAGATGACCATCCATTCCTCCCGCGGCACAGCGCAGCACGACTTTAGCGGCACTTCGCTGCTGGGTGTGTTGAACAGCATCGATCCGGATCTGACCAGGCAATATACCAGGATCGTCAGTAGGGGCGCCGACAACTACACGTCAGTGATCGGAATGCCGGAGGTATTATTACCCGATAACGTTTACCTGGTTTACGAAGACTTTGACAAACCCTTGAAAACGGTCCAGGGGAAGGACGGGGCCGTGCAGGTCATCATCTGCAGCGACGAGTTCGGGCAGCGCTTTACCAACTGGCTGGTGAGCCTGGAATTACAGTGATGGAGAGGATTGACTCAGAATGAAAGCTGGCGGCAAAAAACTGGCGTTGTTTCTGGTGGCCTCGCTCGTCATCCTGGCTGCGGCAGGGGCGGCCCTGGCAATTTACAGGCAAAAAGTGGTGGCGACTGCCGCGGCAAGTGCCAGCCCGGACGATGCCCAGCAGATTCTCGTTCATGGCCTGCAGGATGGCGACTGGGAGATCACCCTGGGCGACCTGAAAAAGTTGCCGGCGGTCACCCGGCATGCCGAAGCGACGCGGTCTAACGGCGAGGAGATCCGGGTCGATGCCACCGGCCCCCTGCTCGACACCCTGCTGAAGAAGTATGGAAAGTCTCAGCAGGAGTTTGACCGTGTCCGGTTCACCGCCAGAGACAATTATTCGATAGCGGTGCCTGCAGATATCTTGAAGAGCCGTTCGATCATCCTGTCCTACATCAATGACGGCAAGCCACTGGAGGCTGACTGGCAGCCGATCAGGGTGGTTATTCCGGGGGAGCGGGCGATGTATTGGGTCAAGGATATGATTCGCATCGACTTGGAAACGGGCGCCGACAGGATGCCCACCAGGAAACTTGTCTTTCTGGATGCGGCCTCCCAGAACCTGCCGCAGGAAGATTACCAGTATTATGACAGCACCGACAGGGCGATCAAAACCAAGGATCTACTCGTAAAATACGGTGATGGGGGCTCTGCGCAGAATGTCTTCATCAAAGCCGGAGATGGTTTGGAGAAGAACGAGACCGGCGCCAACTTCATGAGCGCCTACATCAAGATCACCGGCCAGGATGCGCCAAAGTTTCTGGCGCCCAGCCTGCCTGAGGGGATGCAGATCCGGGATCTGCTCGTCGTCAACTATAGCGCAACGGCATTCTTCGATTATGCGGAAGGAATGCGAGTATTACCCAGGCAGACGGCTGGCGGCAGAACCGGGATCGCCCTGTCGGAGATCTGCAAGCAAACCGGGCTGATCGGCGCCAACGATTACATGTTCACCAGGTCTGACGGCAGGAGCGTCCTGGTGGCCACTACCGATCTCGGGAATGGGCTGGTATATAAAGACGCCAACGGCGCCCTGGCTTTTACCAGCTCGGGAGCATCCGGCCCTATCGATGTGGATGACCTGCTCTCGATCGAGCCTGTGACTTGAACAGTCCCCAGAGGGATGCTGTGGCGCTATGGCCAGACGGTTCGGTGATGCGATGAAAAAACAGGAGGAAGCACAAAGCGGTGGAGAAGAGAGCCTGGTTGTTGGCAAGCTGTCTGGGCCTGGCGGGATTGGCGATCGGCGGCCTGGCGGTTGGTGCGTATATGCTGCAGCAGCCGGTCTATATACCGCCGCTGAAAGTGGTGGGTGATGTCCGGCACTGTCTGACAATCAAGAGTCTCGACCAGATAGGCCCTATCGACAGGATCGCCTTTCAGGGAACCAGCTATCGGGCCGCCCGGTTGGCGGACTTGATCAGGGCGGCAGGGCCGGTGGGAGCAGCGCAGCGGTTGTACCTGGTCGGCAGCGACGGATTCACTGCGGCCATCGGGGCCGGCAGCATCGCTGATTGTCACATCGCTTATACCGCCAGCAATGGCTGGGAGGCGGTCAATCTCGATCATCCGATCAACAGCAATGCCAAATCGATTGCTGAGATCGTTGTCGTAGCGGGTGGCAGCGACAAGGATTTCGGACTCGGCATCATCGGCCCGGCTGCCGATCTGGCCAGGGTCACACCCGGGCAGATGCTCACCCATAATTTGCAGGAATACTTCTACCATGAAGGGGATGCTTCGGTGCAAAACGGAGGCGAAACCTACGAGTCCAGTGTCTATACCATACGGCGGGTGTTCAGGCTGAATGATCTGATCCCGGCAGGCGAGGGGAACCCGATCCTGGTGGTGAGCGCGGATGGCGCCTGGCAGCTGGTGGACAACCACGGTTATTTCGAGGTGAAAGAGAATTACATCGACTATCTGCTTCCAGATGAGCGTGTTACGGTGCCGAGGGTGAGGGGGGTCATCGTCGATCCTCCCGCCGCCAGCATCATGAATACCTACTTCGATGCGCAACATTATTTAGAGAATGGCGAGCAGGTGCTGGTGATGATTCTGGATGGCCTCACCTATCGCCAATATGCTTATGCCGTTGCTAACGGGGATGCGCCCTTCTTGAAACGGGCCGGGACGGCTGTGAAGGCGCTTGGCGTCTACCCGGTGGCGGCCAATGTGGGATTTGCCGCCATGATCACCGGCAAGCCGCCTGCGGAGAACGGCATTGCCACCGCAGATGACCGGCAGTTGCATGCACCATCGATTTTTGCCGAGGCGCTGGCAATGAAAAAAAGAGCGCTGCTCCTGGATGCAGATCGAAACCCAATCAACACCGAAGTGCAGCCAAGCATAACCACCGGTAGGAATGCAAGCGAAACGTCTGACGATGAACTGGAGGCGATGGCGCTCGGAAATCTTGACAAGGGATACGATCTGATCGTGGTCCGCTTTCACAGCATCGCTGACAGCAGGGAGCGCTACGGCCCATTGGCCGATCAGGCCATGGGCTCGATCAGGGAGATCGACAGGTACGTTGAAAGAATGGTGGCCAAGTGGCCGGGCCGGGTGATCATTGCCGCCGACCAAGGATCCTGGTCCGGCAAGTTGGCCGGCTCACAGGTTGATTTCAGCGGTGACACCATGTTTGTGCCGTACCTGCTGGTCAGTAATTAGCTATCCTCTAGAATGCCTGCTTCAGCGGTCGGATTGATGATTTACCGGGCAATGCAGCGATTACTGGGATGACAGCCTGAATTCATGAGGGGGGAGGGAGTATGCAGCTTATGAAATTTATTTTTCAGTCCCACGCCAAAAAAAGTGTTGTCTGTTTAATAGCGCTGGCCATGGTGCTCAGCTTGTGTTGGGCAGTGCATCCGCAGGCAGCCAGCGCCAAGAACGACAATGGCACAGCGGCGACAACGCTCGTGCTCAAGGTAGGCTCCGACGGGGCTTACGCTGTCGCCAAAACATTCTCGGGCAGCGACTTGGCGGCGATGGCGCAGACACAGCAGGCCTATACTTATATAGACTCCATGCCGGCTGTATGCATCGACTCGTGTCAAGGGGTCAAATTGACAGACGTCTTGGCAGGCGCCGGTATCGATCTCGGGTCCGTGCAGAATTTAACCTTTTACTCGACTGATGGCTACATAACCAACTTTACAAAATCCTCTCTCCTGGACACGACTCGCTACTATTATCCTAATTTGCCTGCGCATTGGAGCAATGGAGCGCCCACACCAGGCGCCGCTGCCGGAGCGGTTGCAGTCGTTCCGATCATGGCAGAAGAAGATTACTGGCTGAGATTTGCCACTGCCCCGAATTTTGATGCCATGACCGGGGCCAATGCATTCAGGCTAGATTTTGGTCAGGCTGATACCAGCACGTCTGATGCCTTCAATTCTGCCAAATGGGTGTATGAGATCGACGTGGCGGTGGACGCTACCAGTGTAAGCCTGGCCTCCCCGGCTGCAGGCCAGAGCTATTGGCCCGGGGAGAACGTGACTATCAGCGGGGTGGCCCACAACCTGGCGGCCGTAGCGATCAACGTCATCGACCCGGGCGGGCATGTTGTCTATGCTGTCAACAATCTGGATGCCAGCAGCGGCAATTTTACCACCGGCTTCACCCTGGGCAATACCGCCGCGAGCGGTAGTTACACCATTATCGTCAGTGGCGTGGGCCTGGCCAACGCCTATACATCCACCTTTAATGTTGCCGCTGCAGGCAGCAGCGTCAGCCTGGCCTCCCCGGCTGCAGGCCAGAGCTATTGGCCCGGGGAGAACGTGACTATCAGCGGGGCGGCCCACAACCTGGCGGCCGTAGCGATCAACGTCATCGACCCGGGCGGGCATGTTGTCTATGCTGTCAACAATCTGGATGCCAGCAGCGGCAATTTCACCACCGGCTTCATCCTGGGCAATACCGCAGTGAGCGGCAATTACACCATTGCCGTCAGCGGCGCGGGCCTGGCCAATCCCGTTACGGTCGCTTTCAAGGTCGTCAACCCGGGCGATCTGGTCGGTCTGACCTCGCCAACCGCCGGCCAGGCCTATCAGCCGGGGGATGCGATCACCATTGCCGGCACGGCATCCGGCCTGACTGCCGTGTCGATCAGCGTCACCGACCCGGGCGGAAACGCCGTCTACACCGTCAACAACCTGGACGCCAGCAGCGGCAGTTTCACCACCAGCTTTACCTTGGACAGCACAGCGACGGCAGGCTTGTATACTGTCACCATCAGTGCTCCGGAGCTGGGTATTCCCTATCAGGTCAAAATCCAGGTCGGCCCGGCGATTGGTCCGAACAACGGTCTGCCCGACCAGATCATTCTCTCGTGGACGGGTAATCCCGAAACCACCCAGACCGTTTCCTGGCGGACGGGGAGCGATACCACGCAGGACGAAATGGAGTACCTGCCGGCGGCCGGTTTTACGGGCAATTTTGCTGGAGCGCAGATAATTACTGCAACAGAGAACGACCTCTACCCCGGGAGCTATCATTTCGAAGCCACCGTTCAGGGGTTGACGCCGGGTACCGGTTATGTCTACAGGGTGGGCAGGGAGGCGGCCTGGAGCCAGCCCGCCTCTTTCACCACCGCCAGCGGGGGCAGCAACTTCTCCTTCCTCTATATGGGCGATGTTCAGGAAGGATACCAGCAGTGGGGAGAACTGCTCAATGTGGCATCCAAGGAAAAGCCCGGCCCTAAATTCGCCCTCCTCGGCGGCGACCTGGTTGACGACAGCACCAGCGATCAGTGGCAGCAGTTTTTTGCCGCCGCCACTCCCACTTTCAGCCGGATCCCGCTGATGCCGGCGGCTGGCAACCATGATGACGGAACGCTGTTCTGGAACTCCTTCGCCGTGCCCCAGAACGGGCCTGACGGATATAAGGAATTCTACTCCTTTGACTACGGCAACTGCCATATTGCCGTACTGGATAGCAACTTCATGGGCGCACCGGGGAGCGACAGCTACAACAAGGTCAGCGCCTGGCTGCTGAGCGATCTGAACGGCAGCAGCAAGACTTGGAAGTTCATCGTCCTGCACTACCCGCCATATCAGGTCTATCCTGACGGTCACGTGGCCAACCTGCAGGCCAACTGGGCGCCCATCTTCGAACAGTGCGGGGTGGATGCGGTCTTCGACGGCCACCAGCAGGTCTACGCCCGCACCAGTCCGATGCGTGACGGCCAGATCCAATCAGACGGGAACGGCATCGTCTACATCATGGGCAATGCGGGGACGAAGTATCTTCCCGTCGGGCCCGATTACAGCTACCTCGTCAAAGAGTTGGCCGACGTCAGCAACTATGAAGTGGTCAACATCGACGGCAACACCTTTACCATGACCGCCAAGGATGCCAACGGCCAGGTGATCGATAGCTACACCTTTACCAAGCAGGCCGGAATAATCAAGGTCACCGGGATCAGTCTGGACAAGGCTGTCGATACCATCGCTGCAGGCAGCAGCGACCAGTTGACGGCGACTATCACCCCGGATGATGCCGCCGACAAGAGCGTGACCTGGAGTTCCAGCGACGCCACAGTAGCCAAGGTCGATCAAACCGGAAGGGTGACGGCTGTTGCTGTGGGAGGTCCAGTCAACGTGACTGCGACCACGGTAGACGGTAGCTTCACTGCCACCTGTACCGTTAATGTTGTAAAGCCCCTGATCCCTCCCACTGGGACTGAGAGCTTTCCCCTACTATCCATGCCGCCAAGCTACTTCGAGCAATGGAAGATCGGAGCTTTGATTAGGACATAATTGTTTGCTGTTGTAAGTAGTTGATATAAATCTCATGAACCATTGAACAGGGAAACCGGGGGGATGTGATGTGGATACTCAATAGTGTGCTGCAGCAGTTTTAAGAGGCATGCAATAAGGACAATAACGGAAGGGTGGTGATGTAAATCCCCAAAAACTATGCATCCAATAGTTGTTTGCCAGGTTGAGTGCGACGATATCGGTAGTCTATGTTGGTTTCACTAGGCGAAAGAGCCATGTTTTGGCGCCGCAACTTTAGCGCTGAAGTTCCTAGCCGGCAAGGATTGACAAATTCGTAAGGAGTTTGCTCACTCATCGCGGTATTGATGTAAAAATATGAGAAATTGGAGGTAAAAAAGATGCAATTAAAAAAACTGGCATTTAGATTCAAGGCGCAGAAACTTATTGCTGTTTTGATGACGATCATGCTGTTCAGTATCCTGTGGGCAGTTGGCCCGGGCATAGCCAGCGCGGACGTATCATCGCTGACGGTCAAGGTCGGTTATGCCGGCGGCACATACACCACCGCCCACGTCTTTTCGGCTGCCGATCTGAATGCCATGGCGTCGCAGCAGGCTTTTACTTTTATTGACAACATGCCGTGCCCGGTGATCGATTCGGCAACCGGGGTCAAGCTGACCGATCTCCTGACGAGTGCAGGTATTACTAATCTCAGTTCGGTACAATCGTTTGCTTTTTATACTACCGATATGCCTCCGGGCACGCCGTATGAGACCCTGACCAAGTCATACCTGCTCGACACCCCGCGTTATTATCTTCCGCACATAGCAGCTAATTGGACAACTAGCGGCGGAGAGATAGTATTCCCAGACCCCACCACTGCCATGTCTGACGCAACTCAGGTGGACACGATGATAGCGGTATCAGACCACTGGGTACGGCAATTTCATACTCCTCTCAGCCCGGATTACAGTACCCAAAATACCGATACCAGGTTCAGACTGGTATTCGGTAAAACCAAGGATCTGGGCTCAGCCGCGCCGGAACATACCGCTTCCAAATCTGCCAAATGGGTGAATGAGATCGACGTAACGGAGGCGGCCCCGGCCCTGACCACCCTGAACCTGAGCGGCAGCCCAAGCCTGACCTACAGTGGCACATCCTTCACCTATGACCTCGGCGGCCTGACCCTGTCCGGTGTCGACCAATACGGGAATGCCTATGGCATCTCCGGCCAGCCGGTTACTTGGAATGTTGGATCAGGACCGGCGACGGTCTTGGGGAGCACCCTGACGATCACCGGGAGCGGCACAGTCAATGTCACCGCTACCGTGGACACGGTTACCAGCAATACCCTCGGCCTCGTCGTGAGCGGATCTCTGAAGCCTCCCAACGGAACTGAGAGTTTTCCTTTGTTGTCAGCGCCTCTCAGCTTCTTCGAGCAGTGGCTGTCAGGCATTTAATCAAAGGCAGATCAGGGCAGGCCTGGGCAGGGACGGACTGCCTAGACGAGAACAAGTTCAAACATAAAAGCAACCGCCGGGCATTCTGCTCATAGGTAAAGCGGCGGCGGTAACTCTTCAAAAACAGGGGGAACTCCGGTTCCGGATTCCCCCTGTTTTCTGAAGTTTTA
>JBEKKU010000009.1:0-36367 GCA_050010575.1 Thermacetogeniaceae bacterium
GTCTGCGTGCCTCAGCATGTCCACGGGCTGGTGGGAGGCGGGCATGGCAGCTTCGAACTCTGGGTGCAGCGGGAACGGGAGCGCTTTCCGGTGCTCAGTGGCGGCCTCTACCGGGGCAATGTCTCCCGTCCTGAAGAATGGGTGATCTTTAACAGCAAAAGAGCTTACGATTGCCTGAGTCTGGTATGCAAACCGGATAACTTTGCAGAGTATGAACGTGCCACCACCGAACTTCTTGGCCTCGCTCAACGGAGCACGGCGGGATTCTGGATCTACTTCCTGGAAAAAGTCGGGGCCTCTGCCCAGGCTGCGGTCTTTCCAGGCTGGGTCGCCTAGGTTATTCGGGGCTCTCTTGGCAATAAGACAACGCTGAAAGGATCGAGGAGCGAGCAAGGTCAGCGCCAGTCAGTTTTCCGAAAGTTTGTGACCGAGGATTATCTTGCCAAAGTCAAGCAGAAAAACGGATGAATAGAAGATAAGGCAGGAAAGGGTGACCAGATTGCGCATCTGTGTTGTTGGAGCGGGTTATGTGGGATTGGTGACCGCCGCCGTGATTGCCGGGTTGGGGTACCAGGTCTCGGTGGTGGAAAATCAGCCTGCCAAGCTGGCAGTATTGCGAAAAGGGGAGACCCCGATCTACGAGGAAGGTCTCCCTAACCTTGTCAAGGATAACTTTCGGGATGGGCGCCTGGCTTTTACCGATGATATCGGAGCCGCAGCCGAGAAGGCTGAGGCGGTCTTCATCGCTGTTGGTACCCCCTCCCAGGCTGACGGCTCCCCGGACATGACATCCTTTTATGCAGTCCGGGATGCCCTCTGCCAGTTGCCGCATCGTTCCAGCACCGGGCGCCGGCTGGCAGTGGTCAAGAGCACGGTGCCGATCGGTACTGGAGATGCCCTGCACCACTTCTTTCAAAAGAATGCCGCCTCCCGCTCCTGGCAGGTGGTCTCCAATCCCGAGTTTTTGCGCCAGGGGACGGCCCTCTACGATACCAATCACGCCGACCGGATCATCATCGGCGCCGAAGAGGAGGATGCCGCCCACCTGTTGATGAAGATCTACGCCCCCCTGAGTCGCCCGGTGCTCCTGGTAGACCGGCGCAGCGCCGAGATGATCAAGTATGCTGCCAACACCTTCCTGGCTGCCAAGATCTCCTTTATCAACGAGATGGCCTGCCTTTGTGAGCAGGTAGGGGCCGATATCGGGGCGGTGGCCCGGGGAATGGGGATGGATGCCCGGATCGGGCATGCCTTTCTGAAGGCGGGGATCGGTTTCGGGGGCTCCTGCTTTCCCAAGGATCTCCATGCCCTGCTGTCCACCGGCCAGGAGACCCAACTGCAACTGCCCATGATCACTGCGGTGGCAGCGGTCAATCATAACCAGAACCTGCTGCTGCCCCGTTTCCTGGGTGAGCTTTACGGTGATCTGCAAGGAGTGCGGGTCTGCCTGTGGGGTCTTACCTACAAACCGGGGACCGACGATACCCGGGATGCCCCGGCTCTGGCGGTACTGACCGAGCTTATCGGGCGCGGCGCTCAGGTCACCGCCTACGATCCCCAGTTAAAGGCCTGTTGGCTGGTCAAGCAGCAATTTCCTGCAGTATCCATTGCTCACGATCCCTACGAAGCGGCGGCCCGGTCCGAGGCCATTCTCTTGCTGACCGAATGGCCCGAGTTTGCCCACCTGAACTGGAACCGCCTGCGCCACCAAGTAAAGAGACCGCTGGTGCTGGATGGCCGCAATCACCTCGAGGGGTCTGTTATAGAAGCCGCGGGTTTCAGCTACGCCGGAATTGGGCAGAAGCGTTATCCCCTGAAGCGGCTGAAAACCAGGGTTGGCAGTGCAGAGGTGGGGGTGGCGTCCTTATGAGCCTGCGCATCGCCTTTTTCACTGATGCCTGCCTGTACCAGGTGAACGGGGTCAGCCGTACTGTCGAGCGGCTACTGGGTTTTTTAGAGGAGCAGGGTTGTCAGACGGTGGTCTTTGCCCCGAATGATCCGGTGCAGCCGGCGCATGGCCTGCAACCGCGGCGCAAGGCTTACCTGTACCAGGGGATCCCGCTCCCCTTCTATGCTGAATGCCGGCTGGGTGTACCGCTCAGCCCCCGCTTCTACGAGGCCTTCACCGGCTTCAAGCCGGACCTGGTGCATCTGGTGACGGAGTATTCCATGGGCCTGGCGGGGCTGCATTGCGCCTGCCGTTTCGGGGTGCCCGTGGTCTCCTCTTATCACACGGATATCGCCCGCTATGCAGCTTACTACCGTTTACCGTTTCTGTCCGAGGCCACCTGGCGCTATCTGGTCTGGTTCCACCGCCAGTGCCGCCTCAACTTCTACCCGTCCCGGAGCACCGGCCAGGTGTTGGCAGAAAGAGGGATTCCCAACTTGCAATACTGGGGGAGGGGAGTGGATACCACCTTCTTCCACCCGTGTAAACGGGACGATCTGCTCCGCCGCCGGCTGGGCCCCGGGCCTCTGCTGCTCTATGTGGGACGGCTGGCCCCGGAGAAGGATCTGGACGTGGCGTTTACCGCCCTGGAGCAGGTGCTTCGTACCTACCCGGAGGCGAAGCTGATCTTGGCTGGAGACGGTCCTCTGGGGCCGGTGATCCGCCACCAGCCGCCAGCCGGCGTGCTGCCCCTGGGTATGCTGCAGGGTGAGGAGTTGAGCCGTCTCTATGCCTCCTGCGACCTGTTTGCCTTCCCCTCCACCACCGAGACCTACGGCAACGTGGTGCTGGAGGCGATGGCCTCAGGACTGCCAGTGGTGGCCTCCCTGAGCGGTGGGATCACCGAGAACCTACGCCCGGGAAGCAATGGCCTGGACTTTCCACCTCACCAATCACAGGGGATGGCAGAAGCGATCCTTGCCCTGCTGGATAACGGCACCCTGCGCCGCCAACTGAGCGCGGGGGCGCGCCGCCATGCTGAAACCCGCTCCTGGGCTAATGCTCTCAATCCGGTGCTGGAGGGCTACCGTTCCGTGGTGGTCGCAGCCAGCCGGCTGCAACAGGCGGTCTGAAAGGTCTGGCCGGACTGAGATCGAAAGAGGGGTTACATGGTGGGTTCTTGACAGGGATCTCCGGGCTCGACGGTCCAGTGACGTAGCTGGTAGAGCGGCACCTCATCCGTCTTTTTTGGGTGTTTATCTGACGCTGGTGGTCTGAAGTTCTCTGGCAACATTCTGCCTCGAACTCTGTTGTGGCGATGGGTAAACCTGCAAGCCGTGATGGAGCACCTCCACCTGGCCGCTCCTGACTGCCTGGCGCAGGGTGGGCATATCCTTTACCCAGCCTGGCAGGCGGTTCAGCACCCGTCCCAGGTGCCGGCTGAAGTGAGCGTCGCTGCCCCCTACCAGCGGCAGGTTTAGGTCCGCTGCCAGGCTAGATACCCGCGACTGCCTGGCGAATTCCCGGGCGTTGAGTTCCAGGGCGTCCAACCTGCTCAGCAGCTCCGACGGCACATCGCCCAGGCTCTGTCCATGCCGCAGGGGATGGGCGCCGACCTTCATCAGATTGAGCGCCTCGACCGCTTCCAACAGCCGCTCCAGCGGCGGACGAACCCGGCCTGCGGGCCAGCCGCCCAGGCGATCCGGCAGCTCCTTGAAGGTCGACGGGGGGCCATAGACCAGGATGTCCCCGCCCTCTTGCACGGTGATCTCCGCTCCGGTCAGGATGGTCATCCCCTCCCACCGCCAGGTGCTCTCTTCCAGAAAGGTATAGAGCTTCCAATAGCTCTTGATGTTGGCGTGCTCGGTGAAGGCCAGGATTTTTACCCCCAGGCGGCGGGCACGGCTTAAAAAGCTGTCTAGGCGGCGCCGGGAGAAGTGTTGCCAGCCGAAGAACTGGGTGTGGCAGTGCAGTTCGGCCAGAATCGGCGTCGATGTTTTATCAGCAGCGGTCATATAAAAGCCTCATTTCATAATGTATTGAGGAAAACCACACGCAACAGGGACGGTCCTGGATCATACAATGGCCGGTTACACCATTTAGGTTGCCATAATCGAGGCTGGTCGATACCTGTACAAACGCTCCCGAGTTCACAGTTGGCGATAGATAGTGGTCAGGTAGATCTCCAGTGGGCGGCAAGGGGCATATTTCTGTTCCCCGGTTACCTGCCTGACGGCAGTTCCCGGCGGCCATGAAGGCGTCTCCTGCCCCCAGGCCTTGGCGATCCCGTCATACTTGGTGAGGCGCACCTGGTCATAGAACTTCCAGCCGAAGCGTTGGAACGCCGCTGAGGTGCGGCGCTTGCCGTAGGTGGTCATCTGGCCCCACACAACCCGCAACTCCGGGTGCTCCCGGCGCAACAGGTTCAGGAAGGTCTCGATCAGCGGCAGGGCGGCGCTGTGGTTGCGCCACTCCTTTAAGCAATTGAAATGAAAGTGAGCGCCGCCGGCAGGCGTCCGGGGCATCTCTTGCCAGCCGCGCCGGATAGTCCACCAGAGGTAGCTTCGGGCAGCGGCGCCGAATTCGCCCAGCAACAGCCCCCGG
Source organism: Thermacetogeniaceae bacterium (assembly GCA_050010575.1). Classification (GTDB taxonomy): domain Bacteria; phylum Bacillota; class DSM-12270; order Thermacetogeniales; family Thermacetogeniaceae; genus Palsa-1188. The sequence goes on from JBEKKU010000009.1 coordinate 4,493, forward strand.
AGCACCCGGCAGGCGATCCGGGCCAGCAGCGACGGCTGGTGGCGACTGTAGCGCTGCGGGTTCGTGCAACCCAGCAGGTAGCCGACCACCTCCGGCTGGCCGGAAACCCCGGCGGCTTCGGCTACCAGACAGGAGTCCGGCTCCAGGTCTGTGTAGTAGGATGTGAACAGGTCTACAAAGAAGTCCGGTTGTGGAAACAGGCGCCGGATGTCATTGCCCAGCAGCCCGGTGGCGGCGCAGATCTCTCTTACCGCAGGGCGGTCATCCGGCCTGAAAGGCCTGATGCGGCACTGTCTTTCGGGAATTGTTTCCTGCATCCGTGCGACCATTCCGATCCGCCTCCCCCTGGGATGTCAACTGCTCGTATGCACGGAACAGCCTGTCAAAAGTATTGCTCCAACTGTAGCGATCATCCACGAAGCGGCGTGCCTTCCATCCCAGCGCTCTCAGGTCCTGCCTGGCCATGCGGGATACCGCCGCTGCCATCGCCCCCGGGTCCCGGGGGTCGATCAGCGCCCCGGCAGCGGGCGCCACTACCTCCGGGGCGGCTCCGGAGGACCCGGCGATTACCGGCAATCCTGATGCCTGGGCCTCCAGGAGGGTGAGCCCGAAAGTTTCAGCAGTGCCCGGACTGACGAAGATATCGGCGGAGGCGTACACTTCCGCCAGGGCCTGCCCCTGAAGATAGTCCCAGACCGTGACGTCGCTTCTGGCGGAGGACCAGGACTGCAATTCTGCACCGAGCGGGCCGGCGCCCACGAACAGCAGATGAAAGCGCCCCGGCTCCTGTCGGGACAGCAACTCAAAGGACCGGAACAGGCAGGTCAGGCCCTTCTCCTTGGAGAAGCGCCCCACAAACAGGAGCAAAAACTGTCCCCCCCACAGGCCGAGCCGGTTCCGCACCCAAGGTTGCCGGTGCTGTGGGTGAAACTTGACGGTGTCTACCCCCAGGGGGATGGTCTCTACCCGCTCAATCCCGTAGCTGGTCAGAAAGGCGGCAATTACCGGAGATGGGGCGATGGTCAGGTCCATCCTCCGGTACACCAGGCGTATGTATCTGAAAGCCAACTGCCGCAACAGGATCTCGACGATCTCTCCGAGCAGCTTGTTGTGGAGGCGGAGGTAGGCGCTGGGGAAGTCGCTGTGGTAGAAACCAACTACCCGGCAACCCGGGTGTCTGCCTTGGACGGGCTTTCCATCCGCGCCCGCGAGCGGCTGACCGGCGGCTGACCGGCGGCTGCGCCACCGCACCAGGAAAGCAATCCAGGGAAACAGGTAGGGACAGCCGACTTCGATCACGTCCGGCTGGAAGGACAGCACCAGGCGATAGGCCTTGACCAGCCGCAGGATCACCCGGTAGGGACGGGCGAAGGGTACCACCGGCCCCTTGAGGAATTGGATCCGGCTGTGCTGCTGGCGCAATTCCAGGTCCTTCTCTCCCGGAACGATTACCAGGTGGGCGTTGCCGTTCCGGTGACGGGCCAGATAGCAGATCTTCTCGTGAATGTAGGTGCGCACACCCCCACTCTGCTGGTGGTAGAAGATCGTCAGGTCGCAGACTCGCATGCTTTCCCTTCTTTCATCAGGAGTTATCTGATGATGACAGGGCATTTAGGCCCTGCGCCTGCAGTTTCAAAAATTCCTCAAGAGACAGGCAGATGCGCTGGCTGGCCAGGCGCCGCAGAAGCCTTCTGACAGTCTGGATAATCAGCGGAGAAGCCAGATCGGAAGGGTGCAGGGCAACCCGTACGAAGGGCAGTCCCCCCCAGAGATATCCGGCTGACCAGCCGGAGATTGCCGAGGCCAGTCTGCGGCCAGGGCTGCGGCTGCTGAAGGCCTGCACCGGGGCAAACCGGCGCCAGCCGTTTTTTAGATCATAGACCTGATTCAAGGTGGTGGTAAAGGAGAAAGGCAACTGCTCGAGCACCGGCAGTGTTGACCGTCCCAGCAACCAGGCGGGCGCCACGAAACCGGCGGGTGTCAAGCTGCATTCATCTACCAGTATGGATAGTCCCTGGGCCAGACGGCGCCGCGCCTCCTCCCCGGATAGCAGATAGAACTCTCCCTCATGGTCGGTGTAGTGATGGGCGATCAGGCGCTGGAGCAGTGTCAGGCTGGCAGGCTCGGGCATCAGGTGCTCCTGACCGTGCAGGGCAATCTCCCAGCCGTCCCGTGCGAGCGCTTGCAGCCAGCGCACAATTGGTTGCCGGCGCTGCAGCGGGTATTGTCCATGGAAATTCGGCACCACTAGCAGCGTGCCTTTGGTGATCCCGCACTCCTCGCACAGGCGGATCATTGCCCGCGCCTCTCGCTCATGGGCCGGGGTGATATCATGCAGAGATACATTGTAATAAAAAACGTCCACCCCCCTATTTAAGTGTAACAGCGGTCTGTTAACTTGCTATAAAGCCTGGGTTAATCTGTTGTTAAGCTCCCAGGGTGCTTTTTAAACGGTTATATTGCCATTATCTGTGGCGCTAGCCATTGTTAGGCGATAGAAGTTAATACTTTACAATTACTTAATCAAAAAACAACATTCAGTCAATGTTTTTCTTATAAACTTTTAAGAAATTAGATAGTTATAAAAGTGACCAAAGGGGGAAAGGGGGCCAACTTCCCAGAGAAAGGGTTTTTGCATTTTTTGATGATTTACCAGCGCGATTTAAAAATCCAAGGAGGTTTATCATGAAGAGGAAGTCTCTGGTATTGTGTATTTTCCTGGCACTGGTTCTGCTTGTCGGACAAGTTCCGTTTGCTCAGGCAGCAGGCGATATCTCCGTTATCGTCAACGGCAAGACCCTGGCCGCCGATCCGGCTCCGTTCATCCAGGGCGGGCGGGTATTGGTGCCTTTCCGGGCGATCTTTGAGGCTCTCGGCGCCAATGTGTCCTGGGATGCATCCACCCAGACCGTCACCGGAGTCAAGGGCGACACCAGCGTGATCCTGGTGATCGGCCAGAATACTGCCACTATCGGTGAAGAGACAGACAATCTGGACGTTCCGGCCTCGATTATCAGTGGGCATACTGTGGTTCCCCTGCGCTTCGTGAGCGAGGCCCTGGGCGCCCAGGTCAACTGGGACGGCGGCCAGCGCCAGGTGATCATCAACGGCGCCGTGACCAACCAGGGTGGCGCCCTGCCCACCACACTGTCGGGCAACCTGGTAATGGACGGCTCCACCTCCGTGCAGCCGCTGGCTGAGGAGCTGAAAACCGCCTTCGTGGCAAAGTACCCGGGTGTTAATATCACCATCACCGGCGGCGGTTCCGGCGTGGGTGTCGCCGATGCGGCAGCCGGCAAGGTCAATATCGGCTCTGTCTCCCGGGCCCTGACCAGCAAAGACCCGGCGAACCTGGTGGGCACGACCATCTGCAAGGATGCCATCGTGATCGTGGTCAATCCGAGCAACCCGATCACCAAGTTGACTAAGCAGCAGGTGCAGGATATTTTTAGCGGAAAGATAACTAAATGGACGAGTATCAATGGGCAGAACCAGCCGATCATGTGCTACACCCGGGAGGCCGGCTCCGGCACCCTGGACTACTTCAACTCGTCCTTCCTGGGCAGCAACAAGTTAGTGTCGACTGCCAAGCAGTACAATTCCACCGATCTGATTCGCCAGGCAGTGGCCTCCAATCCGAACGCCATCGGTTTCGTCTCCATGGGTTACCTGGACAATACGATCAAGGCCCCGACTATGGACGGTGTCGCCCCGACAATAGACAACGCTAAGAGCGGCAAGTATCCCTACGTCCGGCCATTCGTTCTGGCCACCAATGGCGCCCCCACCGGTCTGGCTAAGGCTTTCATCGAGTACTGCCTCTCCCCTGATGGCCAGGCGATTGCGGCCAAGGAATATCTGCCCCTGTCATAGTTTTAGCAGCCTCAGAGTTGTAGATTTTCGTATTGGTACCCGCCTGCTTCCAAGTTGAGGCAGGCGGGTATTTTTTAAGCCTTAAATAGAGGGAGGGAGTGCTGGACAGCATGAAGAAGAACTCGGATCTGACAGCAGCTCTGGCTACCGCAACTCCCACGACTGCCAACACCGTCACTTCTGCCTGGAGACTCAAACAGTTCAAGGAAAAGGCGATTGAGTACCTGCTCGCCACCTTCACCGTAATGAGCGCCGTGTTGATCTTTTTTATCATGTACTTTGTGATCAGGCGTGCCCTGCCGGTATTCCAGGCCAGCGGAATCGGCTTTATCTTTCGCGGCGGATGGGACGCCCAGTTTATGACTTCCTGGCAGGCGCCGGCCGACCAGCCGAGTTGGATCTTCGGGGCGCTGCCCCTGGTGATGGGCACCATCTATACCACTGTCGGGGCGCTGTTGATCGCCATTCCCCTGGGGTTGGGCTGCGCCATCTTTCTGGTGGAGATGTGCCCGTCCTGGCTGCGGGTTCCGCTGACCACCACCGTACGCCTGCTGGCGGCAATTCCTTCGGTGATCTACGGCCTGGTGGGGCTGATCGTGGTAGTGCCTGTCATTGCCCATACCCTGATTAGCAACCAGATGGCCATGAATATGATCGACATCGCCGCTCTCGATGGAACCAGCATTCTGGCGGGGATGATCGTGCTCAGCATCATGATCGGGCCGATCTTTATCGCCCTGTCCAGCGATGCCCTGCGGGCGGTGCCCCGCAGTTACAAAGAGGCTGCCTTTGCCCTGGGCATCTCCCAGTGGCGTACCATCCTCAAGGTGATGCTGCCGGTGGCCCGCCAGGGGATTATCGCCGGGGCCATCCTGGCCACCGGCCGGGCAATTGGAGAGGCGATCGCCCTCTCCATGGTCTCCGGTGGCGTGGCCAGTCTACCAGATTTTCAGCATGGGCTGGTCTTCTTCCTGGAGCCGGTGCGCACTCTGGCCTCGGCCATCGTGAACAACTCTGAGGGGATGCTCGTGCCCACCTGCGAATCGGCCCTGTTTGCCTGCGCCACCTTGCTGCTGCTGTCCAGTGTGGCCCTGAGCGTGATGGCCACGTGGGTGTCCGGTATGGTGCGCAAGGGGGTGCAGCGGCATGTTTAAGAAACACTGGTTTGCCTATGCCGCCTTGTGGTGCTCCGGTCTGATCACCATTCTGGCCTGCCTGGGGATCGTCCTGTTTCTAGTGGTTAAAGGGGCGCATGCCATCAGCTGGCAGTTTTTATTTACCGATCCCCAGCCCAGCATGAACGAGGCTCTTAGCGGCGGCATTTTGACCCCGCTGATCGGCACCATTCTGTTGACCACGCTGGGGATTGTCTGTGCGCTGCCATGGGCTGGCGCCACCGCCATCTACCTGGCCGAATATGCCGGGGAAAACCAGTTTGTGAACGCCTTGCGCACCGGTATCGATGTGCTGGCCGGTGTGCCCACCATCGTCTTTGCCATCTTTGGCCTGGCAGTCTTTACATTGCCACAGATGGCCATGTTCAGCACCATAGTTGAGGGAGTGCAGAACGCCCAGGCTTTCGGCCGCAGCTTTTTAGTAGCTGCCATCACTATGGCGGCGATGGTGCTGCCCTTTGTGATCAAGTCGATCGAAGAGGCGATCCGGTCAGTGCCGCCTTCCTACAAAGAGGCCTCCTATGCCTTGGGGGCAAGCAAGTGGAGCACCATCAGCTGTGTACTTCTGCCGGCAGCCAGAGCGGGCATCATCACCGGGGTGATCCTGGGGATCGGCAGAATTGCCGGGGATACGGCGATCATCTGGCTCTGCCTGGGCGGCAGCATGAACATGGGCGGACAGCAGCCCTGGTGGATGCCCCAGCATTGGGTGAGCACCCTGCAGCATACTGGCAGCACGCTCACCTCATACGTCTACTTCTCATCACCGGCAGGTGAGGGCAACTCACCGGGGAAGGCTTTCGGAGCCGGACTGGTGCTGGTAGCGATCATCCTGCTGCTCAACGCCATCGTCAGCTACCTGGGGCGCTTTAGTAACATTAAGGAGGATCAGTAGCATGAATATGGAGGGGAATACCACTAAAATCGTTGTCAGTGGCCTCTCCTGCTGGTATGGCCCCCAAAATGTCTTGCAAGACGTCAGCATGGAGATTCATGGCCATGCCATCACTGGCCTGATCGGGCCCTCCGGATGCGGCAAGACCACCTTCCTACGCACCCTCAACCGGCTCAACGACCTGGCGCCTTCATTCCGGCACCAGGGTCAGGTACTGCTGGATGGCGAGGAGATCTACCAGCCGAAGACGGATGTGGTGATGGTACGGCGCAGGGTGGGGATGGTCTTTCAACAGCCCAATCCCTTTCCGATCTCCATCTTCGACAACATCGCCCTGGGAGTGCGTGAGCAACAACCCAGAATTAAAAGGAGCGAACTGCTGGATATCGTCGTGAACAGCCTGAAGCGGGTCTACCTCTGGGAAGAGGTCAAAGACAACCTGCAGGACTCCGCCCTGAGCCTGTCCGGGGGCCAGCAGCAGCGCCTGTGTCTGGCCCGGGTGTTGGCGGTAAGGCCGGAGGTAATATTGCTGGACGAGCCCTGCTCCAGTCTTGACCCGGTCTCCACGGCCAAGATCGAAGAGTTGCTGTTTGAGTATAAGGATGAGTATACATTTATCGTGGTTACTCATAACCTGGGGCAGGCCCGCAGGGTTTCCGATTACCTGGGTTTCTTTCTGAACGGCAGGCTGATGGAGTATGGGCAGACCGTAGACGTTGTGATCAACCCCAGGGAGAAGGAGACCGAGGATTACCTGGTCGGTAGTTTCGGGTAGCAGGTCTGGGTTCGAACATTAGAACATTTATTTTGCGCACCTAGAAGCAAGATTAACATTTAACCATCAAGGAGGAATTGGATTGTTGAAGATCAAGTGGCTGGGCATAGTGGTTGTGGTGCTGCTGGTGCTGGTCATGGCTGCCGGATGCCGGCCGAAGGCTGCCCAGCAGGCTCAATCGGAGGCGCCCGCAAGCGCTACAACACCGGTAGATACTTTGTCGGGCCCGCTCAAGATCGGCGGATCCACTTCAGTGCAAGCCCTCAACACGGAACTGGCAGACGCATTTATGAAAAAGCATCCGGCTGTTAAAATCCAAGTGGTTGGCGGCAGCCTCAACTCAGGCATCAATGCTGTTCAGAATGGCACTGCGGATATCGGCGCCGTTCCCCGGGTACTGACTGCCCAGGAGATGTCTGCCTGCAAGAACTATGTGATCGCTCTGGAGGGGGTGATCATCATTGTGAACCCGGCTAACAGAGTGTCTGGCTTGACCCTGGACCAGGCGAGGCAGATCTTCGACGGCCAGATCACTAACTGGCAGGCTGTCGGTGGAGGCGCTGCCAACATTGACCTGTTTACCCGTGAAAGAGGCTCCGGCGCCCGTTCTATTCTTCAGGACGTTGTCATGGGCCAGGACAAAATCAGCTCTAACGCCGGTATCCAGAACACTACCGAAGCCATCAGAGCTGCAGTAGCTCAGGATCCTGCGGCGATCGGTTACATCTCGCTGGGCGATCTTAATAATTCTGTCAAGGCCCTCTCCATTCTGGGGGTCAGGCCGACCATGCAGACCGTGTTCAACGCCAGCTACAAGATCTCCCGGCCCTATTTCTATATCACCAAGGATGAGCCTCAGGGGCTTACCAAGGCGTTTATCGATTTCGTACTGAGCCCCGAAGGGCAAGCTGTGGTCGCCGGCATGAAGTTCGTGACTGTCAGATAAGGCTGGGGCTAGGCGATTAAACCGGGGGCCACGTCCACGTAGATCGGGTTGGTGATAGCCAGGAGGCCATCATCACCGGGAGCAGATTCCTTGGTGGAGGCATACAGCTCCACCCGGTACCAGGTTTGGGAACCGGCAGCACCGAGCGCCTCGTCGTCGCTCCAGGCGATGGAAAGCAGGCCGGTGTCGGAGATTTTTTCCGATAGACAGGGAGTGCCATTTTTTAACAGCCGAAGCTCGGAGCCCAGGGGTGCTCCCTTGATGTTGATGTGCAGCCAGACTTGCTCCCGGCACTGACTTAGGGCCAGTGACTCACCGACTATGGCCTTGGTGCCGGACTGGCTGGTTGCCGTGAAGTAGATCTTAGGGCCGACGGTCATGAAGACATTCCCCTTTCTAATTCCGCTGATGATCTCTGCCTGGGACAGGGACAGGGCATAGACGTAAGTTAGCGGCACTCCCAGCGGCTGATGGGAGCCGTCAGTGTAGTGGGCATCGCTGCCCCCGATGCCGGTGATCCGGTAGCCCTGGTTCAGCAGCTGGTCCCAGAAGCGGCGCGACTCCTGGTTGGCCCCGGTACCGTTGCTGAATACAGGGGCGTTCCAGACTTCGATCGCATCCACCAGGTTGTAGTCCACATCCTCAGCCCGCCAACAGGCATGGCCGATAGGCAGTTTGCCGGTGCGGGGGTGATTGATGGAAAAGATGCCGCCCAACTCCTGCACCCGGCGGATCATCTCATTGACTCCGTAATCCCCCAGGCCCAGGCGCCAGTCGACCCAGTCCCGGACTCCCAGGGCATTGCCATGACCCTGGTAGGTTGATAACTCGATCCCCGTGAGCGGCAGGCAGAACTCGGAGAGTTCCGTGGCCAATTGCTGCCAGGCGGTATGCACGTTATGGTCGGTAATGGCCAGAAAGTCCAGTCCCCTGATGATTGCCAGGTGCATCAGATCCCGTACTTCCAGGGTGCCGTCGCTCTCTTCCGAGTGCACATGCAGGTCGCCCCGGTACCAGCCTGACCGTTGCCTGAGAGGGCGCTGTGATGTATCGAGGCGGCTGGCCGCCTGGAATCCTCCAGTTCCCCGCCGCCCACTGGCGCCGTCCTGCTGCCTGGGGCTGACGGTTGCTCCCTGGTAGATCTCGGTCACCAGTTCAAAGATGCAGCCGCTCTTGACGCAGTAGGTGTCGATTTCTAAAGTCCAGATTCCCGGAGCGATCTCCCCCGGCACCACGCCTCTGTTGCGGCAGTCGGTGTCAATGACGCTCTCTACGTGGCCCCAGTTCCCTTTAGCCTTTTGCGCCCGGCCCCGGGCCCGGAAGCCGTTCTGATCAAAGACCTGGACTCCCAGTACGTTGTTGCCGGAGTTGTGGGTGTAGGCAAGGCTGATCTCCACCCGCCGCGTTCCCCTGGGAATGATCAGGGGGTAGCTAAAGTATTTACCGGAGTCTGCGGCGTGAAAAATACCCCGATACTGATAGACATGCGGCCCCTGTGCACGCATCCGGTGAGCCATCGGCAGCACTATTCCCATTGCTTTGCCTCCAAGTGATCTAGAGTTAGATGGTTTCAGCGCCAGTTTCTTGCCGGCGCCGGGCAGGCTTGCTGCCAGGTCGGCGCCGCTTAGGCGGCAGCGCTGACACGCTTACAAGGTATCATGCCAGGGTTAATATGGTGTAATGCTAGGATAAAGATTGGGTTAAGATTTGCCCCGCCAGCCAGGTTGGGGGGCGGACCTCTGGCCGAAACGGAGCATAAGATGAAAGATAGGCATAGGCAGTTGCCAGTCGGGGGTGACCGGGCATGGGTTTTGAGCAGACTGCCTGTCCATCCGGGCGTTTCTGGAAGGTGCAGGCGGGGGATACCTTTTACACCATTGCGGAGCGCTTGAACTTGGATGTAGGGGATCTGCAACGGCTCAACCCGGGGATCGATCCGCATAACCTCCAAGTGGGCATAAGCCTGTGTCTGCCGGAGGAACTGCCGCCCTGCACATCAGGTCTATATTGGCGAGTGGCGCCCGGGGATACTCTGTTTAACATCGCCCAGGCTACCGGAATTACACTGGGGAGGTTACTGTTGCTCAACCCCGGTATTGACCCCGGCAACCTCAGGGTTGATCAGGCAGTCTGCCTTCCCCCGATCTCAGAAATAAGCCTCAAAACGCAAGGCATCGATAAGACGTTCCATAAGGATTCTTAGCGCCCAAGCAGTCTCTCTCCCCGATGGCCTGCCCATCACCCCGCCGGGCAGCGGCTGGCGATGTGCTTCCCGTGGCAGATCCGGGCAAAGACAGGCGGTCGCTTGGCCAGGCCTGGCCAAATACATGCTATAATGTGGGAAAATGTATCTGCTGATGATCTGCAGTCGAAAGGGGACCTCAATTGACCTCGTCACTGTTTACCGCGGACGTGCTGTTGGACTTTGCCGATCAGGTATTGCAGGCTGCGGGGGTGGATGCGCAGGAGAGCCAGGTGGTGGCCGACAACCTGATCACCGCCAATCTGAGAGGGATCGATTCCCACGGCATCACCCGGCTGCCCCTGTATGTGGAACGCCTGGAGGCGGGCCTGATCGCCAGGCGCACCGAGGTGGAGAGGGTGCGCCAGACGCCGGGCGCCTGTGTGCTGGATGCCCACAACGGATGGGGAGCCGTGGCTGGCCTGGCCGGAATACGGGAGGCGATCGGGCGGGCGCGGCAGGTGGGGACCGGGGTGGCCGTGGTCAGGCACTCCAACCACTTCGGCATCGCCGCCTACTATGCCCAGGAGGCGGTGGCGGCCAATATGATCGGGGTGGCCATGACCAACGCCTCCGCCAACATGTCTCCCTGGGGCAGCCGGCAGCCCTATTTCGGGACCAACCCGATCTGCGTGGCCGTGCCCGCCGGCAGGGAGCGCCCGGTGATCTACGACGGGGCCACCAGCGTGGTGGCCATCGGCAAGCTGGTGCTGGCCGCCAAGAAGGGGGAGCAGATACCGTCCAACTGGGCGGCAGACCAATACGGGCAACCCACTACCGACCCCCGGGTGGCGGTGGCCGCCGGGAACCTGCTGCCAATGGGGGGCTACAAGGGCTCTGGATTCGCCCTGATGGTGGACGTGCTGTCGGGGGTCCTGGCAGGAGCGGCCTTTGGCTCCCACGTCAGCAACCTGAGGCGGCTGGATGCCCCCCAGAACGTGGGCCACTTCTTCGCCGCCCTGGACATCGGCGCTTTTGCCGACCCGGCAGAGTTTCAGGGAGAGATGGAGCAACTAGTGCGGGAGATCAAGGATTCGCCCCGGGCTCCGGGCTGCGAACGCGTCTATCTGCCGGGCGAGATCGAGTGGGAGTGCGAGGAGCGCCGCCGCCGGGAGGGGATCCCGGTGCCCCCAGAGGTGCTGGCGGAATTGCGCCAGGTGGGGCAGCGCTACCAAGCGGCGCTTGAGTAAAGCCAACCCCCATGTCGGTTGAATAAAAGCTTATAATGCGGCGGTTTTAAACGGGGTGGACGTGCATAAAGATTAGGGAGGCCCATTTGCGGGAGGGGTGTTCCCTTGGAGAAGCCGATCGAGGCGATCCAGACCCTGATCTTTATGTCAGTCGTGGTAGAGTTGCTGCTGGCCATCTTCCAGAAGTTCGTCAGCAAACAGGCGGGCCAACTGGTGGTGGTCCTGTTCGGGGTCGCCCTCTGCTTTGCCTACCAGGTGGGCATCTTCACCAGCCTCGGCCTGGAAACCAGGTACCCCTTCGTGGATTACCTGATCTCCGGGATCATCATCTCCCAGGGCTCCAACGCCCTCTCCGAGCTGTTCAGACTGCGACACAAGTGAACTGAGCGTCCGGCAGGCGATAGAGCGCCGGCGGTCAGGTTAGTTTTGGCTCCAGCCACCTGCCGATATCCTCGATCAATACTTGTTGGTCGCCAGTGGCGGAGCAGTTTTTGATCCTGTCGATCATGGTTTCTTTACGGAAGGGAATATGCTGCAGCGCCGAGGCGACGATCTCGGCCAGATCGCAGTCCATGGCATCGGAATAGACTACTGCATTGGTGATCAAACCATCTCTGATGCTCAGATTGATATCGATATCACCCCATAAGAACCTGTTGTTGAAGGCGATATCGAAGGCGGGAGTATGGCCGTACCTCCATTCCCATGAGGAATGTTTCTGGTACAGCCTGGCGATCTCTGCATTCCGGGGAAGGTCGCCTATGGCCACTGCTCTGCCATAGAAAGTCGAAAAGCTTACTTGCAGGCGCTGGGAGATGGCCTCGATGGTGATGTCGCCGCTCAAGGTGGATAAATTGACCACCCTGGATTGAACGGAGTCCACCCCCTTGGACGAGATCTTCTCTCTTGATACTGTCAGGTAGCGGGCAAGCCTGGTCAGGTCTGCATTGACGAGCAATGTTCCGTGATGCAACGACGCCCGGCCCTTAAAATAAAAAGCGTTGCCCGAAAATTTCTTGCCCTGCGCCGTCAGATCATTCCGCCCGGAAAATTCGGCGTTGATTCCAAAATAGTTGACCGCCTGTAGAATGGTCTGCAGTTGCCGGTCCAGATTGTACAGGTCCCGGTCAGAGATAAAAGAAAACATCAGTGTGCCCAGGTCTTGAAACACCGCTCCTCCGCCGGATAACCGGCGCCCCAGCTTGCCTCCCTCATGTTCCAGCTGCTCACACCGGCACTCTTTTAGCGGATTCTGGTGTTTGCCGATCATCACGGTATTCTGGACCTGCCACAGATACAGGATCATCTCATCGCTGGAGACATGATTGAAGAGATACTCTTCTACGGCCATGTTGAGCCAGGGATCAGTGGAAGTGGCGATCGCCAGGCTTGTTTTCATGGTTTCTCACCCATTCTGGTCAGGATTCGCCTTTTTTCTATTGCTGAAGAGTTTGTGCGCATGATACGAGCTTCTGACGTAGGGGCCGGCTTCGACATAGATAAAACCTAGTTGCAATGCCCTCTCCTTGTAGGAAGTGAACTCTTCAGGAGTGACAAATCTGGCCATCGGGATGTGCTGCGGCGAGGGACGCAGGTACTGTCCGATCGTCAGGGCGTCACACCCCGCCCTGCGCAGGTCTGACATTGCCGCCGTCACCTCCTCGAACTCCTCGCCCAGACCTACCATCAGGCCTGACTTGGTGTAGATCTGGGGCGCCCGGTCTTTGACTTGCTGCAGCAGATTGAGGCTGCGTTCGTATTGGGCATCGGGGCGTACGGCAGGATAGAGCCGGTTGACAGTTTCCAGATTGTGGTTATAGACATCTGGCCCCGCAGCAATGACGATATCGATGGACCATTCCTGTCCCCCGAAATCAGGGGTTAGCACCTCGATGGTCGCTGCAGGCAGGTGAGCGCGCAATTCCTTGATGGTAGCGGCAAAATGGCCCGCTCCGCCATCGGGCAGGTCATCACGGGTGACGGAAGTGACCACGACGTGGCGTAAATTCAAGGCCGCAGCTGCCCGGGTGAGCTTGGCGGGTTCCTCCGGGTCCGGGGCCTCAGGCAGGCCCCTGGTCACAGCACAGAAAGTACAGCCCCGGGTGCAGCGTTCCCCGAGAATTAAAAAGGTGGCCGTGCCGGCGGCGAGACATTCCCCCTGGTTTGGACAGCGGGCGCTGGTGCAGATCGTATGGAGACCGTAGCGGGCGAGGGTCTGTCTCGTGGCCTCCATTTTTGTGTCAGTGGTCAGCTTTCTATGCATCCAAATGGGAAAGTGAGGCATGTGATCTCTCTCTCAGGCCAGGTTTGGCCGGGCCAATAGTTGACCGGCATTTAATGCTAATGCGCCAGTCCGATTATAACAATAAAACAGCGGTATTGTCCTGCTCTGATCAGGCATATGTTTTATTTTCCAGATAACCCTAATTTTAAGGTCCTTCGTTGACACCCTTCCAGGAATAGGGTAAGCTAAAACCGCGTTGTCAAGCCTGTTTCCAGACGTGTTGTACCTTATTAAACTCCTGATCTTCGGATATCTATAACGGGAGGGATCGCCTTGAATATCATCGATCTGATCATCCTGTTAATCCTGCTGTTGGGCGCCTGGGGGGGTTTCCGCCGGGGCCTGATCCTCACCTGCGGCGGACTCTTCGGCTTTCTCGGGGGCATCTGGCTGGCCGGTCGCTACTATATCACGGTGGCTCAATACCTCGGGACACAGCTTGGCCTGGACAAACTGTTCACCAGGATCCTGATCCCCTTCACCGCCGGCATCTCTTCAGCCGTGCCAGCCATCAAGGCCACCGGCCGGGCGTCGCTCCCGGGCTGGCCGCCCTCCCTCTGGGTGCCCGTGAACAGCGCCGCGGCGGGCGTCGGTGGGCAGGGAATGGCTCAGATGCTGGCTGCGGCCATTGTCAAGGCGATCGCCTTTTTCCTGATCATGGCTCTGGTGAGCTACCTGGTGATGATCCTGGCCTCCTTCATATCCAGAGTCGCGCACCTGTTATTGCTGGGAGGCCTCGACCGCCTCGGCGGGGTGGGCCTCGGCCTGGGTACCAGAGCCCTGGAGCTGGTGGTGATCATCGGCCTGCTGACTCCGGTGGTGCTGGGTCTGTCCCTGGGGCTGCCGGTGCAGGGAGGTTGGCTGCATTCCTTCTTCCAGGCCTGGAACAAGTCTGCCCTGATCCCGCTCTTCAACCGCACCTGGAACCTGGCGGCTCCCAGTATGAATAATTTCTTCACGATGATCTAGCTCTGCCCAATAACTCTTGCTCTGCCGGAGAGACTGGCCGCCAAAAATCAGGAGCGGGCAGTCCAGGCTGGCGGTATCATTGATAATAGGCAAGATTACAGTAAAACTTACCGGGGAGGTGAACAGGAGATGCGGAAGCAGGAGCGACCACCGGTGCCGGAACAGGCCCCGGGTCCACAGCGGCGTTTGCGGTTGACCCAGTACGCCAAGGCAGCCGGCTGAGCTGCCAAGTTGGGGCCGGGGGCCCTGGCGGAGATTCTTGATCACTTGCCCAAGTTCGAGCATCCGGATCTCCTGGTGGGCTGCGGTGTGCCGGATGATGCCGGGGTTTACCGGCTGCGGCCGGACCTGGCCCTGGTACAGACAGTAGACTTCTTCACCCCGGTGGTGGACGATCCCTACACCTTTGGCCAGATTGCCGCTGCCAATGCCCTGAGCGACATCTACGCCATGGGAGGGACGCCCCTGACTGCCCTGAACCTGGTGGCCTACCCCCTCTGCACCCTGGGGGTGGCTCCATTACAGGAGATCCTGCGGGGAGGCGGCGATAAGGTGGCCGAGGCCGGGGCGGTGATCGTGGGCGGCCACTCCATCCAGGATGATGAGCCGAAGTACGGCCTGGCCGTTACCGGCATCGTGCACCCGGACCAGATCGTCACCAACGCGGGGGCGCAGCCCGGGGACTGGCTGGTGCTCACCAAGCCCCTGGGAACCGGGGTGCTGGCCACCGCTCTCAAGGGCGGACTGCTGGATCCAGAGGGGGAGCGACTGCTGGGGGAGACGATGTCGGCCCTCAATGCCGGTGCTGCCCGGGCGATGCGCCAGGTTGGCGTCGATGCCTGCACCGACATCACCGGCTTCGGCCTGCTCGGACACCTGCGGGAAATGGCCTGCAACAGCGGGGTCGACCTGGAGATCGATATCACCGCAGTGCCTTACCTGCCCCAGGCCCGCAAGCTGGCCAGGCAGGGGGTCATCCCGGCGGGGACCTCCAACAACAAGGAATATGTGACGCCTTACGTGGAATGGACCGGGGCGGTGAGCCCGGCGGAGCAGGACCTGCTCTTCGATCCGCAGACCTCCGGCGGGCTGCTGATGGCGGTGCCGGAAGCCAAAAAAGAGTTATTGCTGGCAGCGCTCCGCCAGGAGGGCATCAGGCGCCCCAGCGTCATCGGGTGGGTGGTCGGCTACGGTGCCGGCCGGATCATGATCAGGGGAATATAACAACCATCCGGAAACGGAATAATAACAATCAAATGGGAGGATGAACGATGGAAAACCAGTCCGATGTAGTTGACGTGCGCGGCCTGGCCTGCCCGCAGCCGGTGATCCGGACGCGCCAGGCCCTGGAGGCGTCACAGCAGGAGAGGCTCACGGTAGTGGCCGACAACGAGACGGCCCGGGACAATATCGTGAAGCTGGCCCGGTCTCTCTCCTGCGGGGTCGAGGCTGAACAGCGGGGTGCGGAATTCTACATCAGCATCACCAAGCCGGAGGATTTTGGCGCTGCCCTGGAGCCCCTGGAGAGCCAGCTGTTTTTAGTGGCGTCGAACAGCCTGGGACGCGGCAGCGAGGATCTGGGGAAGCTCCTAATGAAGAACTTCTTCTACACCCTGTCTGAGCAGGGCGGCCTGGGGAAGGTGATCATCTTCATCAACAGCGGGGTCTCCCTGGCCTGCACCGGATCTCCGGCCCTGGACTACCTGTTGGAACTGGAGCAGGACGGGGCCGAGATCTTCGCTTGCGGCACCTGCCTCGACTACTTCAAACTCAAGGACCAGTTGAGTGTCGGCCAGGTTACCAACTTATACACCATTCTGAACTATCTGCAGAAGGTGCCCAGGGTCATCTACCTGTAAACGGCGCCTGTATGGCCTTGAGCTGGCCTGCGGGTGCAGCCGGACTCCAGTATAATCTCGATCTCAGGAAGGAGGATGCGCATGCCCAGGTTACTCAACCTCTGGCTCGGCCTGCTCACCACGCTCCCTGCCGGCAACATCGCGGTATATAATTACAGCGTCAAGCTGATCCGCATCCTGCTGATCATTGTCGGCCTGATCCTGGCTGGGCAGGTCGGCAACCGGCTGATCAGCGGTATCCTGCGCCCGGACCGTATCCCCGGCAACTGGGGCGAAAGCCGCATCAAGACGATGCGCGGCCTGGTCAGAAGCCTGCTGCGCTACGCCCTCTACTTCGTCGGGGCGATCATGATCCTCCCTACCTCGGTGCTGGCGGGCGCCGGCATCCTCGGCCTGGCTATCGGCTTCGGCGCTCAGAGCCTGGTGAAGGATGTGATCACCGGATTCTTCATCCTGTTCGAGGACCAGTTTGCGGTGGGAGACTATGTCACCGTCTCCGGGGTCACGGGGACGGTGGAAGACATCGGCCTGCGGGTGAGCAAGATCCGGGAGTCGACCGGAGAACTGCACATTGTCTCCAACGGTGAGATCAGGCAGGTGACCAACATGGCGCGGGGGGCGATGGGTGTATTGGTGGAGGTGAGCGTCCCCTATAAACAGGACCTGGACGAGGCGACTGCGGTCATCGAGGCCGCTGCCGGACGGGTGGCTGATGCCAACCGGTCAGTGGTGCTGGAAGACCCCCGGGTGTTGGGGGTCAGCAGCTTCGGAGAGGCCGGCGTCATCCTGCAGGTGTTCGCCAAGGTCAAGCCGATGCAGCAGTGGGCTTTCGGACGCCTGCTGCGCCGGGCAATCAAGGAGGCCCTGGATGCGGCCGGTATTGCCACCTCCTCCCCCCACCTGTGATACCCTACGTCAAGGGCTTGGAAAAAGGAGAGACCGATGACGCTTCCGGTACGGTACAACCTCGGTGATGTGGTGCGCATGAAGAAGCAGCACCCCTGCGGCGGCTTCGAATGGAAGATCCTGCGTGTGGGGATGGACTTTCGCATCCGCTGCCTGAAGTGCGGGCGGATGGTGATGCTGCCTCGCCCGAAATTTGAGAAGAGCGTCAAGGCCCTGGTAACAGCCGCCATGCCAGAGGATGTCCCGGCGCCCGCGGTGGGCCACGGGGATCCGATTCCCCCGATCCGTTCTTAAAAATCTCCATCCAGTTGTGTTCCGGTGGGAGGATGTGGTATAATCCCACCGTATATCCCTGCCCCTACGGGGGCCGTCAGTCCATAGGGAGGAGGTGCGTGATTTGAACGCCTACGAACTGCTATTCATCCTCAGGCCAGATCTTGAGGAGGAGGCAACCACAGCCGCCATCGATAAGTATGTCAATCTGATCCAGCAGAACCAGGGCGCCGTTGACCAGGTCAGCCGTTGGGGAAAGAAGCGGTTGGCCTACGAGATTCGGGACTTCAAAGAGGGAATCTACACTCTGGTCCAGTTTCAGGGCGTCTCTGCCACTATCAAGGAATTGGATCGGTTGATGCGGCTGGCGGACGAGGTACTGCGCCATATGGTTGTGCGCAAAGACGCCGCATAGTTCAGATGCCAGAAGCAAGGGGTCAGTAATCGGGGATCCGGCTTCCGGCGTCCGGTTTCCAATTTTGGGCAAGCCCTGAAGCTTTGCTTCAGGCAAGCAGCACGCCTGCACTTGGGGAGGGGAGAACCGTGCTCAACAGGATCGTGTTGATCGGCCGGCTGACTCGGGACCCGGAGTTGCGCTTCACGGCATCGGGGACCGCGGTGGCCAATTTTACTCTCGCTGTTGACCGGCAGCGGCCAAACAAACAGGGGGAGCGGGAAGCAGATTTTATCCGGATCATTGTCTGGGATAAAATGGGTGAAACCTGCGCCAACTACCTGGGCAAGGGCCGCCTGGTGGCCGTGGATGGCCGCCTGCAGATCAGCAAGTACGTGGACAAGGACGGCCAGAACCGTACCTCTGCGGAAGTAGTGGCAGAAAACGTGAGATTCCTCGACCGTGCAAAAGAGGGCACGGGAGCCGGTCCGGGGTCGTCAGGCGATATGGGCAGTGGACCTCCCCAGGGTGATTTCGGCGAGGATGGTTTTGGCAACGAAGAGCCCCCGTTCTGATTCGGAGACGCCGTCCCGATAGTGTTGAAGGGCAAATTGATCGGAGCAGGGCTCCGCTGTATGGCCGGTGTTTGCGCAACGCCGGCGCACCGGCAGTTGGTCAAAAAGGACCGTCAGGCCGGGATTCGGAATAAACAGGATAAACTAAACAGGAGGTGACAAGCCTGGCTGCATATACTTCTACCCCGTCATCCGGCTCTGGTGCGTCCGCTAAACCAGGTGGGAAGTTGAGGCGTGAACGCGGAAAACGAAAGAAAAAAGTTTGCAGCTTTTGTGTGGACCGTTCCGGTCAGGGAAATGCGATCGATTACAAGGACGCCTACAAGCTGCGCAAGTATATCACCGAGCGGGGCAAGATCCTGCCGCGGCGGATATCCGGCAACTGCGCCTTTCATCAGCGCAAGTTGACCGTAGCCATCAAGCGGGCCCGCAACGTTGCCCTGCTGCCCTTCACCATCGAGTAGCGGAGCGGGGCTGTCCGACGGATTGATTATAAGGAAAGGCAGCGCGACTGTTTCAGGGGGGGAGTACCCCCCCTTGTTTTTTGCCCGCCCAACCAGGCGGGCGCACCTGCACTGATGAGGAATATTTTCCTTTGGGCGGAACCAAAATACCAGCGAAAAGAGTTTGCCCGTTGCAGGAATCGCCCGGAATATTGCCGAAATAAAGCCGCAATGAAAAGCTTTGGATGAAAGTGGGGGAGCATGTGGGTTCAACCTTTTACCGGAAGTATAAACGGACGCTCTTCATCGGGCTGGGGGTCCTGATCGTCCTCAACTCCCTGTTGTTATGGTTGACCAACCACCTGAACCTGGGGCTCTTCGCCATCTTCATCGCCCTCTTGGGGATGAGCGGCCTGGCTTACTTCGACCAGAAGGAGGGAGAGGCGCTGGCCGAAGAGATCAGGGCGGATATCGATGCCGAGACGCCGGACCCGAATGGGGCGCCGGTATCGAACAATGGCCGGCTCACCCTGGCCCTGCTGCAGGTGGACGACTACGACGAGGTTTTTCAGGGCCTGAGCGATGAGAAGCGCCCGCTGCTGGTGGCTGCCGTGGACAAGTACCTGCGGGAATGGGCAGCCGGGATGAGGGCATACCTGCGCAAGGATGGCAGGGACCGCTACCTGGTGCTGATCCCCGCTGAAGAGTTGAATAATCTTGAGGAGGCCAGTTTTCCCATCATCGATCAGATCCGGCAGGTGAGTGCAGGCAAGCACCTGCCTGTCACCCTGAGCGTCGGCGTTGGCAAGGAGTCCGCTTGCGGGCGCGGCGGCGAGCGGGACCCGGCTCTGCTGGGGCGGCTGGCCCAGGAAGCCCTCAACCTGGCCCTGGAGCGGGGTGGCGACCAGGTGGTGGTAAAGGATCCGGAGCACACCTGGTTTTATGGCGGCCACACCGAGGCCGTGGGCAAACGGAGCCAGGTCCGCGCCCGGGTTACCGCCACCGAGCTTGACCGGTTGTTTGGGCTGTGCAACAGCGTGGTGATCATGGGCCACACCGGGATCGATTTTGACGTGCTGGGGGCGGCCTTTGCCCTAGCTGAAACGGCCAGGAACTATGGCAAAAAGGTGCGCATCGCTGTGGACCACCCCGGCGGTGCGGTGGAACGGCTGCTGAGCGTGCTCTCCCAGCGTGAGCCGGACCTGTTGGGAGAGGGGAAGGAGATCGCCAGCGGTGTCGCCTCCCAGACCCTGCTGCTGGTGGTGGATGTGCACCGGCCGAGCCGGGTGGCCTACCCGCCGCTGCTCAGCCGGGCCGGCTATATCGGGGTGATCGACCACCACCGGCGCGGCGAGGAGTTCATGGACCGGGCCAACATCAACTACCTGGTGCCGTCGGCCTCCTCTACCTCGGAGCTGGCCACGGAACTGATCCGCTATCTTCCTGTGCATAACAGCATCTCCCCGCTGGCCGCAACAGCGCTGTTGGCCGGCCTGATCGTCGATACCAAGAAGTTCAGCTTCTCCACCAGCGCCAGCACCTTCCGGAACGCGGCCTGGCTGCGGGACGCCGGGGCCGATCCGGCGGTGATTCAGAGCTTGTTTACCGACAGCCTGGAGGCCATGCTCTACCGGGCACGGTTGTTGCAGAGCGTGGAGATCGTCCAGGACCGGTATGCCCTGGCCATGGACGAGCAGGTGTTTCCAGAGGCCCAGGTGGCCGCCTCCCGGGCGGCAGATTCGCTGCTGGAGGTTGATCGGGTAGAGGCCTCCTTCGCTCTGTATCCGACCGGCGAGGGAGTGGGCATCAGCGCCCGGTCCCGGGGATTGGTGAACGTCCAGCGAATCATGGAACGGATCGGCGGCGGCGGCCACTTCACCGTGGCCGGAGCACGCCTGGCGGATACTGACGTCCGGGAAGCGCGCCGGCGGTTGTTGGAGATCTTGTCGACCGAGCAGGAGGATAAGCCATGAAATCTATGAAGTTGATTCTGCGGGAAGAAATCAAGAGCCTGGGGAAGAAGGGGGAGACCGTGAGCGTGGCCGAGGGCTATGCCCGCAACTTCCTGCTCCCCAAGGGCCTGGCCGTTCCCGTTTCTGAAGGCAAGCTCAAGGAGGCCACCCTGATCCAGGATGGGCGCCTGAAGAAAGTGGCCCGGCTCCAGCAGTATGCGGAGGGCCTGGCTGGCCGTCTCCAGGGGCTCACCCTGACCATCAGCACCCGCACCGGAGAGTCGGGCAAGCTGTATGGGGCGGTCACCAGCAAGGATATCGCCCAGGAACTGGAGCGGGTGTTGGGCCAACCCTTTGACAAGCGCAAGCTGGAACTGCCAGAGCCGATCAAGACTCTGGGCGCCTTCCCGGTGACGGTGCGGTTGCACCCGGGCCTGGTGGTGACCATCACCGTGAACGTGGTGGTGGCAAGCTAGTCAGCCTCGACTGATAGTACTTGATCGGGAACCTGTTTACCAATCAAAATCGCGGCACTATTTGCGTTCTGGCGCTGCCGGGCCTGGAGAGAGCCGGTGCGCCGCACTAAAAAGGGAGGCTGGAGGAATGGCGGGGGCAAACAGGAAAGGACCGCTGGCCTGCAAGTCCAAGGAATGTTCGTCCAAGGAATGCTTGAAGGAAGGGCCTGCTGTAAGTTTGGCACTCAAGGGGCGGGTAACGGCCCTCTACTCGATTCTGGGCGAGATCTACGGCTCCGAGCGGCTGGTGCTGCGGGCCAGCAAGCTGGGCGTACTGGAGGCGATGCAGTCCTCCAACCTGCCGGAGCAGGTGCTGGCGTTGCAGAAGCTGATCCGCAGCGACCCCACCCTGGAGAAGAAGCCGCCGGTCAAGCAGATCCCGGCGGTGCTTCAGAGCCTAGAAGACGACCTGGCCCAGATGGTAGCCCGGCGGGTGGTGGAGGATGATCTGGAGAAGAAGATCGCCGAGACGATCCAGGAGCGCCAGGACCAGTATTTGAGAGACATGAAGGCCCAGGTGCTCAAGGAGAAGGGCGGCCCTGAAAACGCCGGCACCCTCAAGAAGCTGGCAATTTTGGAGAAAATGAAGCAGACGCGGCTCAATGCCTCTGTGGTAGAGGTGCTGCGGCCCGGCAGCCCGGAGGAGATCATCGGCCAGGAACAGGCGGTCCGGGTGTTGATGGCCCGGCTGGCAGCCCCGTACCCGCAGCACATCCTGCTCTATGGCCCGCCCGGGGTCGGCAAGACCTCGGCGGCGCGCATCGCCCTGAAGAGCGTGCAGACTCTGGGGACCAGCACCTTTCACCCCGACGCTCCCTTCATCGAGGTGGATGGATCGACCCTGCGCTGGGACCCCCGGGAGTCCACCAATCCGCTGCTGGGTTCGGTGCATGACCCGATCTACCAGGGTGCCCGCCGCGACCTGGCAGACAACGGCGTCCCGGAGCCGAAGTTGGGCCTCGTGACCGCCGCCCATGGCGGGGTCCTATTCATCGACGAGATTGGCGACCTCGACCCGATCATGCAGAATAAGCTGCTCAAGGTGCTTGAGGATAAGAAGGTCACCTTCGATTCTTCGTACTACGACCCCCATAACCCCCAGATACCTCAGTACATCAAGGAGTTGTTCGATGAGGGGGCGCCGGCCGACTTTGTGCTGATCGGCGCCACCACCCGGGACCCGGAGCAGATCAGCCCGGCCTTCCGGTCGCGCTGCGCCGAGATCTACTTCGACTGCCTGACCCCCTGGGAGATCCAGCAGGTGGTGCGCCAGGCCGCCCGCAAGCTCAAGGTGAAGCTGGCTGCGGGGGTGGCCGAGGCGATTAGCGATTATACGGTGGATGCCCGTAAGGCCTCCAACATCCTGGTGGACACCTATGCCATGATGCTCTACAGGCACGGCGGCGTTACTCCCAAAGGCCGGCGCAGCAACTGCCGTGTGACCATGGAGGACCTGAAAGAGGTGCTCCAGATCAGCCGTCTGGTGCCATTCGTCACCCGGCGGGCGGAGGACCGGGGCGAGATCGGCAAGGTGTTCGGGCTGGCCGTCTCCGGGTTCCTGGGCACCATTCTGGAGATCGAGGCGATCGCCTTCCCGGCCCGGGAGGCTCATCAGGGTACGGTGCGCTTCAACGATGCCGCCGGCGCCATGGCCAAGGACTCGGTCTTCAACGCCCTGGCGGTGCTCCGGAAGGTGACCGGCAAGGACGCCGCTGACTACGACCTGCATGTGAACCTGATCGGTGGCGGCAGGGTGGAGGGGCCCTCCGCCGGGGCAGCGATCATGCTCGCCCTCTATAGCGCTATCGAAGGAATCCCCCTGCGCCAGGATGTGGCCATCACCGGAGAGCTGTCCATTCAGGGATCTGTCCGGGCGGTGGGCGGCATCCCGGAGAAGATTTACGGAGCGCGCAGTATCGGGGTGCGGCAGGTGCTGATCCCCGAGGAGAATGCCCGGGAGTTGCCGGGTGAACTCTGGGGCGTGGAGATCGTCAGCATCAGGGAGATTACCGATGCTTTCCCGCACATCCTTGATGAAGGCCAGCCCCAAGCAGTAGAGTAAAACAGTAGAGTACCGGAGCAATTAGAGTTTAGAAAGGATAGCGCAGTGGAACTCCAGGATCGCTTGTCACCACACAACCAGGCAGCTGAGCAGGCTGTACTGGGAGCCCTGTTGCTCGCCCCGGACAGCATTGCCGAGGCCAACGAGATTCTCAAGCCAGAGGATTTCTACACCGAGGGCCACCGCGAGCTCTACCGCGTCCTTTACGGTCTGGCGGAGGCCGGCAGCCCCATCGACCTGGTCACAGTGACCGAGGCCCTGCAGAAACAGGGCCTGCTGGATAAGGTGGGGAGCGCCAGCTATCTGGCCTCCCTGGCGGGCTCGGTGCCTACCGCGGTCAATATCGGCTACTATGCCCGGATCGTAGCGGAGAAGGGGTTGTTGCGCAACATCATCAGCACCTGTTCCCAACTGGCGGCCAAGGGCTACGATGAGGGAGTCGAGGTCGAGCGGCTGCTGGATGAGGCGGAGCGGATGGTGCTGGAACTCTCCACCCGCCGCCAGAGCCGCAGCTACCGGTCTCTCAGGGAGTTGCTCCACGAAGCCCTGGAGCGGGTCGAGAAACTGTATAAGAACCGGGGCAGTGGTGTGACCGGCCTGGCTACGGGCTTTACGGACCTGGACGACCTGACGTGCGGTCTGCAGCCGAGCGACCTGATCTTGCTGGCGGCCCGGCCGTCCATGGGTAAGACCTCCCTCGGGTTGAACATCGCCCGCAACGTGGCCATGAACAGGACCATGCCCGTGCCGGTGCTGGTCTTCAGCCTGGAGATGTCTAACGACCAGGTGGCCCAGCGCCTCCTGTGTTCTGAGGCCCGGGTCAGCCAGAACAATCTGCGTAAGGGCTTTGTCAGGGATGATGAATGGCCGCGCCTGGCCAAGGCTGCTGCCGACCTGGCAGAGGCCCCGATCTACGTGGACGACACACCGAGCATCTCCCCCTTCGAAATGCGCAGCAAGGCCCGCCGCCTGCGGGCCGAGCGCAACGTGGGGTTGATCGTGGTCGACTATTTACAACTGATGCAGATGGGGAAGCGAGTGGAGAACCGGGTTCAGGAGATCTCCGAGATCTCCCGTTTCCTGAAATCTCTGGCCAGGGAGCTGGACATCCCCGTGCTGGCCCTGTCCCAGCTCAGCCGGGCGGTGGAGCAGCGTAGCGACCGGAAACCGCAACTGTCGGACTTGAGGGAGAGCGGCAGCCTGGAGCAGGATGCCGACCTGGTGATGTTCATCTATTTTGAAGATCCGCACAACAAGCAGGTGGCGGAAATTATTGTGGCCAAACACCGCAATGGCCCGATCGATAATAAGAGGCTGGCTTTCCTGGAATCCTACACCAAATTCCTGAACTTCGAGGAGTCCGAGCCCCCGGATTTTACCACAGATCCGGATGATCCGGGACCCCTGCCTCCGGACGAGACGGCCTCCCGCAAGACCGGCAGTGGGCGTTTTCAACAGGCTGACCTACAGCTGTAGGGAGGGCGCGCGACTGCCATAACCCTGCCCGCCGATGCTTGACAGGGAATGCTGGTTTTGTTAGGATCTACCTGTCAGGCAGTCACTTTTAACATGTGCGCCGATTGTCCTGGCCGGAATATGATATAAAGGAAACTTACTTCAGGTGGGGTTTTAACCCCAACTGAAGTTTAGTTGAGTTATCACGCCCAGAGGGCACCCGGCTTAGCGCCACTTACCTGTGCCGTTTTCCGAAGTGCAGGCGTGCTTTGAGCCTGAAGCGAAGCTTCAGAGCCTGCGTTCAGACCGGGCGTTAGCCCGATACGGCGCTCCTACCTAAGAGGTAGGAGTTTTAGTGGCGGTTGGCCATCGGATAACGGTCTTTTTTTGTTTTTGGGCGATCCGGAAGGAAAGGGGCGGCAATCGTGGCTGAGTACGATGTCGTGCTGGTGGGGGCCGGCCCTGCGGCGATCTTTTGCGCCATGGAACTGGCCTGGCAGTATCCCGGGCTGAAGCTGCTGATGCTGGAGAAGGGGCGCGACCTCCAGGAGCGCCACTGCCCCTCCCAGGAGAAGCAAGCCCCCTGCTTCAATTGCCCATCCTGTGCCATCGTTTCCGGCTGGGGCGGGGCGGGAGCCTTCAGTGACGGGAAGCTGGCCCTCTCCACCGAGGTCGGCGGACTGCTCGGCCAGTACCTGGAGCAGCGGCAGTTTGCCGCCGGTATCGACTACGTGCACCGGGTCTACATCAGGTTTGGGGCACCTCAGAAGGTCTACGGCCTGGAGCACCAGGAGGAGATCATCGCCCTGCAGCGGCAGGCAGCCCTGGCCGGCCTGCGGCTGGTCCCGGCCCCGATTCGCCACCTGGGCACCGGCAGAACCCAGCAGGTCCTGCAGCAGATGCAGGACTACCTGCTGGAACAGGATGTGGAGATCAGGACAAAGAGCGCCGTCGCCTCCCTGCTCACCAGGGACGGGGTGGCAAACGGGGTGGTCACCGAGCAGGGTGAGGAGATCCGGTCAAAGTTCGTGGTCTGCGCCCCGGGCCGCCAGGGCTCCGAGTGGATGACCCGGGAAGCCGGCCGGCTTGGCCTGGAGATGTATATCAACCCGGTGGACATCGGCCTGCGGATCGAACTTCCGGCGATAGTCATGGAACCGCTTACCAGGCTGACCTATGAGGCCAAGTTTATCTACAGCACCCCCACCTTCGAGGACACGGTGCGCACCTTTTGCATGAACCCCCACGGTGAAGTGGTGATGGAGAACACCGACGGCATCGTCACCGTGAACGGGCACAGCCACGCCGAGGCAAAGACCGAATATACCAACTTCGCCCTGCTGGTGAGCAAGTGCTTCACGGAGCCGTTCAAGAAGCCGATCGCTTACGGCAAATACATCGCCAGTCTGGCCAATATGCTGGGAGGCGGGGTCATCGTCCAGCGGCTCGGTGACCTGATGTCCGGACACCGCTCCACCAAAGACCGGATTTCCAAGGGGCTGGTGGCGCCCACCCTGCAGGAGGCCACTCCCGGCGACCTGTCACTGGTACTGCCCTACCGGCACTGTACCGCCATCTTGGAGACGTTGAAGGCTCTCGACCAGGTGGCCCCCGGGGTCTGCTCCCGGCATACCCTGCTCTACGGTGTGGAGGTGAAGTTCTACTCCTCCCGTCTGAACGTCACAGATGAACTGGAGACGGAGATCCGGAACCTGTTTGTGGCCGGGGACGGCGCCGGGATCACCCGCGGTCTCGCCCAGGCTTCCCTGAGCGGGGTGGTGGCGGCCAGGGCCATCAGCAAGCGGCTGCCTGCCAGGACCGGTACCGGAACGGCGCTGGTTCCGGAACTGGCGACTTAACCGGCGACGGAACGGCGCGGATAACTGCCGTCAGATCCTGCCGCGCCAGCAGATCGGTTTTGTATTTTGTATTCTTGTCAGCCGATCGCACAATAGCGAGGCTGCTTCTGGTATAAATATACTTGGGCCCTGTGGGCCCGGATGTGAAGGCCAATCAGGCAAGGGTTACAGGAGGCGGTTCTTAATGTCAGGTGTCGTGATCGTGGGAGCGCAGTTTGGTGACGAGGGCAAGGGCAAGATGACCGATTACCTGGCACGCCAGGCTGACTGCGTCGTCCGTTACCAGGGTGGTAACAACGCCGGCCACACCGTGGTGATCAGGGGACACGAGTATCGCCTGCACCTGATCCCTTCGGGCATCTTTTACCCGGAAAAAGTCTGCGTCATCGGCAACGGGGTGGTCATCGACCCGGGGGTCCTGTTCCAGGAATTAGACGAGTTGCTGAGCCAGGGCCTGAAGCTGGCGCGCCTCTTCATCAGTGACCGGGCGCATTTAATATTGCCCTACCACCTGCGTCTGGACGCGGCGGAGGAGAACTGCCGGGGCGACGGACGCATCGGCACCACCAGGCGAGGCATCGGCCCCGCCTACACCGACAAGATCGCCCGGGTGGGCTTCCGCACCGGCGAACTGCTGGAGGACGGCTGGGAACGGCGCCTGACCGAACTGGTGCTGGAGAAGAACAGGGTCCTGGAGCGGCTCTACGGCAGCGAGGGCTTCGAGCCGGAGCAGGTGATCGCCTGGCTGCGGCCTCACGCCGAGCGGCTGCGGCCGCTCCTGGCAGACACCTCCCTGGTGCTGGCCGAACTGGCCTCCCAAGGCAGGCACACCCTGTTCGAGGGCGCCCAGGGGACGATGCTGGACATCGACCACGGTACCTATCCCTTCGTCACATCCTCCAGCCCCACCGCCGGAGGGGCCTGCATCGGGGCGGGAGTCGGCCCCACGGCCATCAGCCAGGTACTGGGCGTGTGCAAGGCCTATCTGACCCGGGTCGGCGAAGGACTGTTCCCCACCGAGTTACAGGGGCCGGAGTGCGAGTCACTGCGCGACCGCGGCCGGGAGTTTGGCACTACCACCGGCCGGGCGCGGCGCTGTGGCTGGATCGACCTGGTGATGCTGCGCTATGCCGGCAGGGTCAACGGTATGAGCGGGCTGATCATCACCAAGCTTGACGTTCTGGATGCCTTTCCGGCGATCAAGCTGTGCACCGCTTACCACTGCAACGGCAGCACGCTCGGGGAACTCCCCGGCAGCCAGCGGTTGCTGCAGGCCAGCGAGCCGGTCTACGAGGAATTGGAGGGCTGGCAGGAGGACATCTCCGGGGCCAGGCGCTACGAGGACCTGCCTGCGGCAGCCCGCCGCTACGTAGAGCGGATTGGCGAAATCACCGGCCTGCCGGTAGTGGCGATCTCCGTGGGCCCCGACCGGGACCAGACCATCGAAACCAAACCGGAGTCAGGGCTTGATACCGCTATTCGGGGGTCACATCGCGACGTATGAGCATGTCCGATCTGAGTATGTCCGGGTTGACAGCGGGCTCAGCGGTGTTGTAACATAACCTAGTGATATTATGTGAGCCATTAGCTCAGTTGGCAGAGCACCTGACTTTTAATCAGGGTGTCCGGGGTTCGAGTCCCCGATGGCTCACCATAAATTTATCAGGTACAGCAAGGCTGCCCGCTGAAAGCAGAAAACCTAATAAGCAACCACTGAGCCCTGCCCTTGCAGGGCTTTTTTTATTATTTTTGGTATGGAAACTCATACCATGTCTGGAATGGAGAATTGGCTTAACAACACCAGATCCAAAAGCCGAAAAAGCGTGTTCATAAATACCAACAACACGATATTCCGAATACCTATTATTTCTTGCAATATTTTGTTAAGCTTTTTTTCAAGGTAGTGGATGCCCAAAAAATCCTTGTTTTTGTTGCTATTGAGGGAACTACTGCTGGACGCCATGGCTTGCCAGAAATATTTTTTCCACATAAATGGAATTTGGCAGGAAAATAAATTAAAGAAATTGAATATTAAGAAATTACGAACAATCTTTAGACGTGCATGCAGTCCAATTCGGTGGATCATGACCGGGGTTGGGTTGCGTTTTGGTTTCATCAATAATGATTAAATTATGGGGAGAGCGAAAAATATAATGAGAAAAAAGAACGGTTTCCTACGGGCCAAAATCTTGCCATCTCTCTTGATCCTGGTATTCCTGTTCACGACGGGAGGTGGCCTGATCAACACAGTCCCTGCTGCTGCCTCTCCCGGCACCCAGGCTGTCGCTGATTCCGGCCAGGCATCAGGATCAGGTGCCGCTCTCCCCGGCTCTCAACCTGTTACCGCCTCTCCCGTGCAAAAAGTGGAGGGCGCCGCTCTCCACGACATAGAACTTCCAGGCGGGTCTGCTCTTCCTAGCTTAACTGTCGCCACAACTGCTCCCGCCTCTACCAATGTCACCCCGGCCTTCACCGACGTCCCCCAGAACGACCCCAACTTCCTCTACATCAAATACCTCTCCAACCGCCACCTGGTTGCAGGTTACCCCGACGGCACCTTCCACCCTGATTCCGGCCTGACCAGGGCCGAGGCCGCCACCCTTCTGGTGAAGGTGGCTGCCCTAAAGCCAGTATCCGGCCGCACACCCTTTTCCGATGTGTCCCCCGGTTACTGGGCCTCCGGCAATATCGCCGCCGCCTCAGTTGCCGGTCTGGTGTATGGCTATCCGAACGGTACCTTCCATCCCCGCGCCGTTCTTACCCGGGCGGAGGGAGCCGCCCTCTTCACCAACCTGATCAAGCAACCTAACCAGGCCACCCTGCCCTCCCCGAACGATTTCCTGACCCGCAGCGATCTCGCCAGCATGCTGGGAGTGATCCTGACCGAGAATCCCGACTACGACCAGGCAACCCTCACCGGCACCCTGAAACCCCTAACCGGCACTGTGCAAATAACCGCATCCGGAACCACCGCTCCCACCACCATCACGGCAACGACCCCGATCGCCGAAGGCGACACCATCACCACCGGAGCCAATAGCTCCGCCGAGATCGACTTCCCGGACGGATCCAGCCTGCTCATCAAGGAGAACTCCGTCCTCACCGTCAAGAAGATGCAGGGCAAATCCCGCCTGAAGGCGGACGGCACCGCCGGCACAGCCATCGCCTGGCTGGAGCTGGGCATGACCCAGGGCCAGATGTTCGGCGCTCTGGCCTCCACCTACGAGAAGCCCGCGGCCAAACCCATCTCACTCCATGGCCTGCGCCAGGCGATCAACCTGGCCGACGATGAGACCAATACCAGCACCAGTCTCCCCTGGTACCAGGCCAGCGCCGGCGAGCAGGTGCAGGTGCAGGTCGACATGCCCTGGGGCGTCGCCGGCATCGAAGGCACCATCTGGCAGATCACCATCACCCTGCAGGGCACTACTGTCAGCACCGCCGACGGCCATGTCCAGGTCACCAGCAACAGCGGCCAGTCCGTCCAGGTGACGGCCGGCTTCCAGGCATCCCTCACCAGTTCTAACGCTGCCCCGACGGCCCCGATCACCATGACCAGCCCGGAGTTCGACAGTTGGCAGGCGGTGCAGGACTGGGTGCAGCAGACGGCTGCCGCCATCCAGGCCCAGATCGACCCTGCATCCACCACCGTCGCCGACGCCATCGTGAACGCCGTGACCAGCGCTGAAAACGGCATGACCCCACCGCCGGTCCCGGCTCCCACCATCCCTAGTTCCACGCCCAGCAACAGCGTGGCTCCGGACACCGACGACACCCTGAGCGCTCTTGAAGTCAACGGGACGCCGGTGGCCAGCTTCGCCCCGGCCACCCTTGCCTACAATGTGACACTTCCGGCCGGCACGACCACCGTCCCGACCGTGAGCGCCACCGTCAACGACCCCAAGGCCAGCGAGGCGATCACCCAGGCGGCCAGCGTCACCGGATCGGCCACGGTGCTGGTCACCGCCCAGGACCCGGCGGTTAGCCAGAGCTACATCATCAACTTTAGCGTGGCTCCAGACACCGACGATACCCTGAGCGCTCTTGAAGTCAACGGGACGCCGGCGGCCAGCTTCGCCCCGGCCACCCTTGCCTACAATGTGACTCTTCCGGCCGGCACGACCACCCTTCCGGTCGTAACCGCTACAACCAATGACACCAATGCCACCGCCGTGATCACCCAGGCGGCCAGCGTCACCGGATCGGCCACGGTGCTGGTCACCGCCCAGGACCCGGCGGTCAGCCAGAGCTACACCATCAACTTCAGCGTGGCGGACACCACCCCGGCTCCGGTCCAGAACTCCAGCATCAGCCCTACCACGGCCACCTTCGACCTGAACACCGCTGGTGCGGACTACACTGACCTGCCGGTGACCCTGACCCTGAACGGGAACACCCTCGTGGATGTCAAGAACGGCGGCGCAACGCTGACCCAGAACTCCGACTACACCGTCTCCGGCAGCACCGTGACCATCCTGAAGAGCTACCTGGCGACCCAGAGCGTGGGCACGACCACCCTGACCTTCGACTTCAGCGCCGGTGATTCATCGACCCTGGCCGTCACCGTGGAGGACATCCTAGTCAACTTTGATGCCGGTACGTACAGCATCGGTAATGCGGTTACAATAACTGTCGATGACAGCGGCCAGCAAACTCAAACCGTGACTGCAAGGGTCCGTTCATCCGTTACAGACCCACAAGGTGTTTCGGTGACGTTGACCGAAGCCGGTCCTGGAGTTTACACCGGATACATCTTAATCGGATCCGCCAGTATCCCGAATGCTGTACCGCCGACGCTTGGGGCGGGGCCAGGTGAAACCATCACGGGGGTCTATGTGGACTCCAATAATCAGACAAGAAACTGCTCGGCACAGATCGCCAGTTTGACGAGTGACTCGGCGCGGTTCGTACTGACCTGGGGTGCAACGCCGTATGATCTTGATTCCCACCTCGATGTCTGTGATGCTTCTGGAAGACTATTGTCCGAGGTGTTTTATGCCCACAAAAGGTACAATACTGCGACTCTCGATCTCGACGTGACAGCCGGTTACGGCCCGGAAACAGTGACCATCAGCGCGTTGAATCCGAATTATATCTATCGCTACTGGGTTCACAATTATTCGAACTATTGGAGTACGAGTAACGAACTGGCCAACTCATCTGCAAAAGTATTGGTATACCTGGGAGGGAACCTCACGCAGACGTATACGGTGCCGCAGGGAAATGGCTCCAC
>JBEKKU010000010.1:0-33439 GCA_050010575.1 Thermacetogeniaceae bacterium
CGATACGGAACCGGTCAGTTCGACGATCTCATCGATCACGCTCTTGATCGACTCGATTAGCTTGATGAAAGCCGGCATCAGGGTGTCTTTATCGCTTCTCTTGCCGATCTTCTTGTAGTTGTCAAGGTCGCTCAGGTCACCGTTGCTGATGTTGATAACGACCTCGCGAATACCCACCAACTGGCCTTGAACATTATTGGTGGCGTTCTTCAACTCGTTCCAGACGCCTGAATATTCTTTATCCACTTTCCTGGTCAGGTCATTGCCGGCTATCCTTTTCAGCACATCCATCAATTCATCAATCGGTTCCACCACCGTATCCAACATCTCATTGAAACCGTCAACAAGGAGTTGGTAATCCCCCTCTACCTTGACATGAACTCTGGCTGACAGGTCGCCGGCCTTGGCTTTGACCACCAGTTCCTGGACCGCCTGCAGGGCCAGCTTCTGGCCGGTGAGGTCCCTGACCGTCTCGAAGACACCGATGATGTTGCCTTTCTCGTCCAGGAGTGGGATGGGCTCGAATTCCAGGAAGTATTTCTTATCCTTGATTACCGCCCAGGTAAGAATGTGGGCCTTGTCCCCAGTGGCGAGAGCACTATCCACCCCACTTTCCTCTGCCTTGATCAGGAAACCGATCGGAGCCCCAATTGCCTGCCCTCTTTTTTTTGCCACCAGAGTTGTAAAGGCCTCGTTAGCGTAAATCACCTTCTTGTCCGTATCGACGACAAATGCCGAATCCTGGATCAGATCCAGAAATGCATAGTCCTTCTTTCCGCCTTTAGGGATTATTTCCTTTACACCGCTCGCTTCCATGGTTATGCGCTCTCCTCCTCGTCATAAAGTAGTCTATTGGCGTTCAACAGAATCTTTACCTGATCACCGACCTTGCCCATACCCTGGATGAACTTGTTGCTCTTCCCTTTCCTCATCTGGGGCGGGGGCTCGATCGCGCTCTTTTGGATGTCCAACACCTCCAGCACCCGGTCCACGATCAGCCCTACCGGCTGCTCGTTGATATTGATCACGATGATGCAGGTGCGATCGTCATAGGGGCGCTCATCCACCCCGAAACGCAGCCGTACGTCCATGACCGGGATCACCTTGCCCCTCAGGTTGATCACGCCCTTGACGTAGGAGGGCATGTCAGGGACCTCGGTGATGCCCTGGATACCGATGATCTCCGTCACGTACCGGATTTCGATGCCGAAATCCTCCTTGCTGATGATAAAGGTGAGAAACTTGTCCTCCTGGGTGTCCTCTTCCCCCTCATCGTCATCCTCGAGCAGGTCGGCATCCAGCCTTTCCTTTTCAGTCAATGTTTTCGCCTCCAAGATTAGTAGCTTGGTCTTTATGTACTAATGCGTCATGTCTCAACGGAACTGACCAGATCGGCGATGTCCAGGATCATACTGATCTCGCCGTCACCCAGGATGGCACAGCCGGAGACTCCCTTGACGTGATTCAGGTAGCCTGGCAGTCCCTTGATCACGATCTGCTGCTGGCCGAGCAGTTCGTCCACGAACAGGCAGCACTTGTTGTCGCTGCTTTCGACAACGATGAGGATACCCTTGTTCAACTGGCGGTGCCGGGGGAGCACCCTATAGAGTTCGTGCAGCCGGAGCACCGGCAACAATCCCCCGCGGATACGCACGATTTCCAGACCGTCAGGGGTGCAGGTAATCTGCTCAGGGCTGGGGCGAAACGACTCCTTGACAGAACTGATCGGGATCGTGTAACGGTTGGCTCCGACTCTTACCACCATCCCCTCGATAATGGCAAGAGTCAGGGGAATGCGGACAGCAAAAACCGTTCCGATCCCGGCCTTGCTCCTGATATCCACTTTACCCCTGAGCCTCTCGATGTTCCGCTTGACCACATCCATGCCGACGCCCCGGCCCGAGATGTTGGAGACCTGTTCGGCGGTAGAAAAACCGGGCTCGAAGATCAGTCGCCAGAGGTCCTCGTCCTTCATCCCCGCGTCCTCGCTCTTGATCAGCCCTCTTTCTACGCCCTTCTGAAATATCTTCTGGCGATTCAACCCCCTCCCGTCATCCTCCACGGTGATCCACACCTCGCCGGCCGAATGCTTGGCTTCGATGGTGACGTGCCCAACCTCCGGTTTTCCAGCAGCCAACCTCTCGGCGGTCTGTTCCAATCCGTGGTCGACGGCGTTGCGGATCAGGTGGACCAGCGGGTCGGAGATCTGTTCGATCAGGGTCTTGTCCACCTCGGTCTCCTCGCCGATGATCTCCAGGTCCACCTGCTTGTTCGCCTTCTGGGCGAGATCCCGGACCAGGCGCATCATCTTGCGGAACACCCCCGCCAGGGGGATCATCCTCATGGACATGGCCACTTCCTGGATCTCCCGCGAGATCTTGTCAAGCTGCGTGATAGCCTTACCAAACCGGTCGTTGTTAAGGATATCCAAATCCTGGCTGTTGGCGACCATCGATTCCGCAATCACCAACTCCCCCACCAGATCGAGGAGCTTGTCCAGTCTGTCAATATCCACCCTGATCACCGAGCCCGCCGGCGCCGGGAAAGTGTCGGCGGGGGAAGACTGGCGCGGCGCGGACGCGGCACCGCTGGCGGCGGCATCCTGCCCGGCAGCCGGAGCGCCAATGCCTGCCTTGGCCTTAGGCACCAGTTGCGAACTCCTCTCGAACTCATTAGAGCTAGGCTGGGGTTCTATGCCGATCACCGTGGCGGGGGTACTGGACAGAGCAGGAGGACCATCCTTAGGCGCAGGCCGTGGAGGTGCTTCCAGTTGCTCAGTTAGATCAGATTCAGGGATCTTTTCATTAGACCCGGCAGCTTCGAGCTGCTCAAGCTCCTCCACCGGAGGGGGTGGACAAATTGGTGTTTCGCCGCGTTCTAATACTTGCCCGGCCTCGCGATCGGCCAGTTGCTCCAGGTCTTCACAAATCTGGTCGAAATCAGGTATCTTGCCGTCTTCACCGCAGGATATGCCGTTTACCCTGCCGCGGATGACGTCGACTACCTTCAGTAGGACGGATATGGCGATCTCGTCGCCGATTTTCTCTCCCTCCCTGATTCCGTCCAGCACGTTTTCAGCCAGGTGGCTGATCTTCTCGAGATCGCCGTAGCCAAAGAAGCCGGCGTTGCCCTTGATGCTGTGAAAGGCACGAAAGGCCTGTCCGGCAGATTCCCTGTCCGGCATCTTCTCCAGCTGCAGCAGAGCTGACTCCGCCTCCTCGCTCAGCTCCAGCACCTCTTCGGTAAATCTCCTGGACATCTCAGGCATAATCCTTAGTCCCATTTCATCCAGGTTGGGAGATGGCTTAAATTGCTCCCCCTCTGGATGCTGGGACTCTGTCTCAAGATCCCCAGACAAGAGCATGGAAACATCATCTGGGACGCTTTTAACGCCGGAAAGGAGTTCATCGAGCTCCATTTCCAGACCATCCGGTGTCTCTGGCTCCCGGTATGCCTGGCCGCCATCGACCGGGGCCTGCCTTTCCTGAAGCTGCAGGCTGCCGGCTTCACCCTCATCGTTTATAGCTGTAATTACCTGTTTCAGATCATCGATCAGGTCTTCGGCCATATCCTCAAATCCATCGTCACTAAACTTGCGCTCTACTACATCAAGCATGTTCCTGATAAAATCGGTGGTACGGCAAAGAAGATCCACATGGTAGGGTGTGACCGTGGCCTTGCCCTTGCGAAAGATATCCAACAGGGTTTCCGCTTCGTGGGTGACACCGATGATCGTCTGAAAATCAAGGAAGGATGCCGTTCCTTTCAGTGAGTGAAAGAGACGGAAGATCGTGTTCAAGATCTCTTCATCAAGTTTTCCGGAGTCAGACGCTCCTTTTTCCAGATCAATGATCTGGGGTTCAGCATCATCCAACAGTTCCCGGCCCTCGGTCACAAAATCTTTGACCATTTCCATTTTTTCCTCGAGATCGCTGTCCAGATCATTTTCCATCATGCGTTCACCTCCTTGCCTGCTGTCTTTTCCTGTAATGAAGCCTGCAGATCCTCGTAAGCAATCTTCAGCCGGGCGTATTCCAGGGCCAGACGAGCGTGTTCATTCTCGACCCTCTCCTGCTCCTGACTTTCCTGTTCGATCTTCTCGAGTACTGCCATCAAGTCAGCCAGCTTCAAGGGTTTGCAGAAAAAAGCGCATGCCTGGTTGTTCATAGCCGCAATGACAGCATCTATATCCCAGTAGGCAGTAATGATGACCACCTTGGCATCAGGATTGCAGCCGCGGATCCGCTGCAATACCTCAATCCCGTTCATGCCGGGCATCTTCATATCTGTAATGGCCACGTCAAAGGCGGCCTGCTGGTATGCTTCCAGGGCCTGCTCGGCCTTGGTGAACGCATGGCAGACATGTCCGTCTATTTCCAGGGCAGAGACCAGGCTCTTCAGGCAGCTGGGATCGTCCTCGATCAGCAAGATGTTCACACAAAAGCCTCCTGGCGCTGAAAGTCTTATCAAAATGTATATTGCAAGAAGCATGCTAGAAC
Organism: Thermacetogeniaceae bacterium; assembly: GCA_050010575.1. Taxonomy (GTDB): domain Bacteria; phylum Bacillota; class DSM-12270; order Thermacetogeniales; family Thermacetogeniaceae; genus Palsa-1188. Next base: position 4,500 of record JBEKKU010000010.1, read on the forward strand.
CTAAAAAGACAAAGCAGCAGTACTCCATGGACAACAAAAACCCCCTGAAGTCCAGGCAGCAGGGGGAATCTTCACACAACACCTTAAATTATTAACCCTGATTGAAAAATACTCGATGCCAAAATGGCAAACAGGGGCTTTAAGCAGGCAAATATGGCATATATGCAAAAATAGCACGTGGTTATGTCAGATTATTTTAAACGATTGTAAAGAGTGCGGAGCGGAATATCGAGATAATGTGCTGTTTGCACTTTATTGCCATGGTGCATCTCTAACGCCCTCAGAATGATTTCGTCTATAAAAGGCTTGAGCGGCAAGCTGTAGGGTGGAAGTACAAAACTGGCGCTGGCTGTCTCCTCATGATCTGATTGGGAATGGGCTTTTTGCAGCTTCAAGTGGAGGGGTTTTAACTCGGTATCATCATGCATTAAAACCGCCCATTCAATCAAATTTCTTAACTCTCTGATATTGCCGGGCCATTCATATGACAGCAGCAGATCGACAGCTGATTTACTTATGGTTTTAAAATTTTTCCTTTTTTCCTTGGAAAATCGGGTCAGGAACATCTCTACCAGGGGAATGATATCATCTCTGCGCTCCCTTAGCGGTGGCAGATAAATGCGGGCAACATTCAGACGATAAAAGAGGTCTTTCCGGAACGCCCCCTGCTCCACCTTTTGTTCAATATCAACATTTGTGGCGCAGATGATGCGAACATCAGTCTTGAATTTTTTCAGTCCTCCCACCCGGTAGAATTCCTTTTCCTGGATGACGCGCAGCAATTTGGCCTGGAGTTCAACGGGGATCTCAGTGATCTCGTCAAGAAAAAGCGTACCTCCCTGAGCCATGTCCAGCTTTCCTTTTTGACCCCTGGGAAGGCCACCGGTATAGGCGCCAGCATCGTAGCCAAATAATTCACTCTCAAAAATGCTTGGAGCTAGAGCGGCGCAGTTCAGGTCAACGAAGGGCAAAGTAACACTCTCTTCACCATAATGGATATACCTGGCGACCAGTTCCTTGCCAGTCCCCGTTTCGCCCTCGATCAGGACTGGCACAGAGCGTTCGGCATGAAGCGTCTGCGCTTGCTGATATACCTTTTTCATGGTATCCGAAAAAATGACGATATCACCCAGGCCTACTATCTGGAAGTAGGCTTCCTTCAGACGAACCAGCTCCTGCGTGGTTGCTTCGGCCGCCACCCTGACCGCTGATTCAAACTTGTTGGTCAGGAACTCGTTTTCTCTTCTAAGGACCTGATGCTCTGCTGCCCGATCTATAGCGATAACCAGTTCCTCGAGCTTGATCGGTTTCTGTAAATAATCATAGGCGCCGCAACGCATCGCCTCGATGGCAGTTTGCAGATCGGCATAGCCAGTCATAAGAATGACACTGACGTTGTGTCCGACCGGAAGACCGCGGATGTTGCGCAAGAACTCTAGCCCTGACATCCCGGGCATTCTGATATCAGTCAACACTATTGGAAACTCTTGAGTTTGAAAGGCTTCCAGGGCAGTTTCGCCATCCGGACATTCTGCCACTGCATGGCCGATATCCATCAAGAATGATGACAGGTATGCTCTGCTTTTTTTGTCATCGTCAACGAGCAGAATATTCAAAGCAGAAACACCTTCCCAGGTTTTTCTTAGAGAGTTGTCAATTCCACCCGAAAAGTAGCCCCGCCCTTTTCGTTATTGCGAACAACAATATTGCCGTTCAGCTTTTCCACAATCGACTTCACGATCGACAGGCCGAGGCCCATTGACTTATCGGGATCCTTCGTGCTGTACAGGGGCTCAAAGATCCTCCGGCTTACTTCAGCGTCAATGCCCGTCGCGTTGTCGCCCACCTCCAGAACCGCTCTCCGATCTAATTGACAAGTAATCAGGGTAATCTCTTTCTCGTTGCTGCTTTCTTCATCTAGCGCCTCCATTGCATTGATCAGCAGGTTGATCGCCACTTCCTCCAGATCGTTTCCCGTACCCATTACATCCACCAGGTTAGCGGCAAAATCTTTTTTGACGCTGATTCCGTGCGCGGCCAGTTGGCTTCCCAACAAGTCCAGTGCATTGTTAACCGCCCTATTGATACTGCAGGGCACCAACTCCATGTGTCCGGCCTGGGCAAAAGAACGGATGTGTTTGATGATTGCGTTGATGCGATCTATCTCTTCAGAAATGTTCTGCAATTTTTCCTTGACTTTTGCCGATCCCAGCTCCTTGCCCCGATTAAGCATATATAGCATTCCTTCGGCTAACACGGAAATGGAATTCAGGGGCTGGGCAATTTCGTGAACCACACCGGCTGACAGCGCGCTCAAAGAAGACAGCTTATGCATCTGTGCAATTTGCCCTTGAATGAGCTGCTTCTCTTCTCTAATTTTTACAGTTTCAGTAATATCCTGGAATACCCTTATATAATGTGTCGCTTGTCCCTTTTTGTTTATAATTATGGTGATTGTATAACCCTCGAGGTATTTTTCGCCGTCCTTGCGAAACGCCCAGGCCTCGCCGCGATACTGACCAGTTTCTTTGAGCGATCGACTTAACTCCTCGGATTTATTCGGGCCTAAATGATTGAAGAATAGTAGGCTGCGATCATTTCCAATCACCTCTGACTTGCTGTATCCAGTTATCGACGTAAAAACAGGGTTGATAGAGTCGACCATGCCATCGACGGTGATCACCAGAATGCCGGCAGACACATTTTCCAAGACCTCGGCAGCCAGATAAAGCTGCTTCTCCGCCTGCTTGCGCTCGGTGATGTCGCTGATAAACGCCACATTTGCAGGCCCATCCGGCAGAAGGATGCGATCAACATCTACATAAGCCGGAAAAGTGGTGCCATTTTTGCGCTGATGAATTGCTTCATTCGATCTGGATAGAAATTCACCCTGTTCTCGTCTCCTAATCCGCTCAGAAACAACCTCCTTCGATTCAGGAGCGATATCATTTATTACCGGTGTTCCATATACTTCGAATGTTGCATCATATCCATGCATCTGAAGATATGCCCGGTTGGCAAAAAGCATAAGACCTGAGCGGTTGATGGAGATACCAACTGGCGCATTCTCAAACAGTTTGCGGAAGCGCTCCTCGCTCTGTTCCAAGGTTCTCTCCGCCCGCCTGCGCTCCTGTCTAATCGCAGCTTCACGCAGTTCCCGTTTTATAGCGGGGACTAGCCTAGACAGATTGTCTTTCAAAACATAGTCATGGGCACCCGCTTTCATGGATTCGACAGCAAGATCCTCGCCGATGTTGCCGGATACAATTATGAAAGGCAGGTCAAGCCCCTTTTCCTGCAGCAGCCTGAGGGCATCCACACCACTAAAGCTCGGCATGACATAATCCGAGACCACCAGATCCCACCCCTGTCTCTCCAGGGCGGCATCCATCGCCTCGGCCGTTTCCACCTGTTCATATATGGGATTATAACCACCACGCTGCAGTTCACGAATCAGCAGTTTGGCGTCATGGTCTGAATCCTCAACGAGCAGTAAGTACAGACCGGTGCTCATCCCGTTCTCCTTTCTATAAAATGCGGCGGGGGCGTATTCAGGAACAGCCAGTATATGCCAGGCTGCTTGACGGTATCGGCAAATTGATCGAAGTCTACCGATTTACAGATATAGCTGTTTGCTCCCAGTTGGTAACCCCTATCCAGGTCTTTGTCTTCGTCTGCAGATCCCTGTTCAGTACCGTGATGCAGCAATATCGCGACAATTCTCAGTCAGATACCGTTTCGGCAAAAAGCCTGACCAGTTCGGGATCGAACTGGGAGCCAGCACATTTGGAAATCTCCTTCATGGCCTGTTCATGGCTGACCGCTTTCTTGTAAGGACGCCCGTTGGTCATCACATCGTAAGCATCGGCGATCGCCAGGATACGTGAAAGCAATGGGATCTGCTCCTTCTTGAGTCCCCGGGGATAACCTGTCCCATTCCAGTATTCATGGTGAGACAGAATCGCCTCGGCAACATTATTGAGGTTGGGTATCGATCGGGCGATCTTCTCACCGATCTCGGGATGCTTCTTCATAAGCGTCCATTCTTCTGTTGTCAAATAGCAGGGCTTTACCAGAAGTTCACCCGGTATGCCGATCTGGCCGATGTCATGCAGGGCAGCCAGGATGCTCAATTCATCCTTCTCTCTACTCGATAATTCTAGTTTATCTCCTATTGCTGAAGCCAGATCCTGAATGCGCTTACTATGTTCCAATGTTTCTGAAGATTTTTCTGCCAAAGCTCTTTGGAAAAAAGTAAGCATCGAGAATCGGGTGCCTCTACTATCCAACAGCTTGTCCCGGTACATGATATCCTCAGCTTCCCGAAGCACGGCTTCAACTGCCTGGCCAGCATGCTCCTTGGTGGCAGCTCCCAGGCTCAAGCTGAGTGGAACTGACTCTCTCTCTATCTCCTCACAGGCTAATTTGATCCTGCTGCAGATTTTCAGAGCAGTTGATTTATCTGTTTTAGGCAGAAGAACGGCAAACTCATCGCCACCCCAGCGGCAGATAATCTCATCCTCCCGGCAGACCCTCTTTAGAATCCCGGCAGCGTCTGTAAGCAGCTTATCACCCACCTGATGCCCAAGGGTGTCGTTGACCAGCTTGAGCCCATCCATATCGCCCATGATGATGCTTAAAGGTAGCTGCCTGCTCGTATCGAGCCTTATAAGCTCTTCCTCGAAATAAGACCGGTTGTAGAGCCCGGTCAGGATATCGTGGAAGCTCAAGTATTTGAGGCGTTCCTCCGTCTGCTTGCGCTCGGTGATGTCTGTATAAAAGCCGACTACCGCCGGTCCGTCTGGCAGGCAGATTTGAAAGTTCTGAATTTGAACTGTAAAGGTGGAGCCATCTTTTCGTAAGGCGAGCACTTCAACGATATCCGACAGATCTTCGCCCTCATTACGCCTCCTCATCCTGTCTGCAGCCAACTCCCGGTACTGTGAGGCAACGCGGTCCAACTCGTTGGTGCCTGCAATCTCCGATATTTCTTTAAACCCGTACATTTGAAGATACATCTGGTTGGCAAACAGGATCATCTCCCCGCGGGTAATATTGATCCCGATCGGAGAATTTTCAAACAAGGTGCGGAACCGTTGTTCACTTCGTTCCAGAGCAATCTTGGCCTGTCTGCGTTCTCGCCGCACTTCGGCCTCTTTCAACCCCCACCTGATGGCAGGGATTAGCCTGGATAGGTTGCCCTTAAGAATAAAATCGTGGGCGCCTAACTTCATGGCTTCGACAGCCAGGTCCTCCCCGATATATCCAGAAACAATGATGAAGGGCAGGTCGAGTCCTCTACCCTGCATGAGTCTTAAGGCATCCAGACCACTGAAGCGCGGCATGACGTAATCGGAGATAATGAGATCCCACTCCCGTTTTTTTAGGGCATCACCCATCTCCTCTGCTACTTCCACGCGTTCATATACCGGATCAAAGTTTCCGCGCTGCAATTCTCGGATCAACAGTCTGGCGTCATCATCTGAATCCTCAATGATTAGAACTCTTAAAGGCGTATTCGTTTAACTCACCTCTCAAGGTGGTTCGTTTAAACAGGAATCGGTACGATCCTCACTGTCTCACTACCTTGGTAAACCTACGGCGCTTCAGCCTCGATCTGCCATCCGTACTGTCATCGGCAGTATTTGCCAGCCTTTTTTAAATGCATATGGACATAAAGCTTGTTTTTGCTTTTTTCGACAAATATTACATGCTTCCTGCCTGCATTTCAATTATCAAGGATTTTTCTACGCCAACAATTAATATCAGATAATATCAGAATATTCAACCGTAGTATTGAGGCAAACCTATAAATAAAGACCCCTGCTATGCTAACTTTTTGATAAGGCCTTTGTTACCGCCATATAATATAAGAGGCAGGATGTGATTGCTCTTTTGGAGGGAAAACGGAATGGTTCGTTAGGATACAATGCAGGCTTTTGGATAACTGCAACCATGTACGCTGACAGTGACGCTATAACGCCATGACCTTAGAGTATAGGGCGACCATCTCGCCTGGATGATCGCTTGACCTTGTACTTTTCTTTGATCCTGGGCACCACATAGACTACATATAGCCCGATAACCACCAGCCCGGCAACCATCCAAAGGGCTATGACCGGGTCGGTGGCAATGGCCATCACCGCCAAAACGGCAAATATCAACATGGTCAACACCGGAATGACCGGGCCAAAGGGCACCTTGAAACTCCTGGGCGCATCAGCCATCTTTTTTCTTAATACCAACAGTGCCGCGGCTGAAAGAACATAGATGATACTTTCGGCTGCAGCAGCCATATCCACTAGCACTAGGTACCTACCTGTATAAAGGATGACCAGAGAAAAGGCATACCCGACCACAAAAACCGCTATAATAGACACCCATGGGGTCATGAATCTCATGCTTATCCGGCTAAATACCGGCGGTAGAGCGTGTTCCCTGGCCGTAGCGTAAAAAAAACGGGATACACTTAAAAGCCCGGCGTTAAAGGTGCCAAAGGAGCAGGATAGGCAGATCAGCAAGATCCAGACCAATCCGACCTTGCCCAGCACTTTTTGGGCAAACAGCACCTGGGGTATGGGTGAATGGATAAAGACGTCGCGGGCAACATTGGCCGTCATGGCCGCAGTAAACAGGGCATAAACAATACATACAATTCCCACCGCTATAAACATGCCGCGGGTAATTATCCGGGAATCGGTGACTTCTTCGGCCAGCGGAGTGACCCATTCGAAACCAACAAAAAGGAAAATGCCCACCGCCACGGCCTGGATAAAATTAGACGCACCACCGACGGCCAGCGGCGCAACAAGGTGGAAATTGACCTGTTTTAGCCCCCAAAGAGAGAGCAGGATCACGGAGACAATCACGCCGTAAGTAACTATATCCTGAAAACGGCCAGCCAGTTTAATGCCCCTAATGTTCAGCAGGGTCACTATCGCCAGCATCACTGTGATCCAGATCACGGGGGCTACCTGTGGGATTGTATAATTAAATATCTTGGCCAGCACAAAGCTTTCGGCGCCCACCACCCCCATCACTACCAGCATATAGAGTATGGAAAAAGTCAGGGCGACCTTGTCCCCAAAAGCCTTCCCCAAATATAGGCGTATTCCGGCAGCCGAGGGCAGTATACTGTTGAGTTCCGAAAAGCACGCAGCCGCTAACAGGCATAAAACCCCGCTGACCAGAATAGACAGCCAGGCACTGTCGCCCGCCATAAAACCGGCCACCTGAGCAGCTGCCACGAAAGAGGATGTGGCCAGAGTGAGACCAGCGCTGGTGGCTACCACGGTACGGAGGGTAAGCACCCTTTTTAACTGCAAATTATTCACCCCAGATCAACAACGTGATAAAATCAAGTCTCGTGATGTCATCTTCGGAGCCAATAATTTTCAGCGTACCGTTAAGGTATGGTTCTATGGGGGTTATATCGCCAAAAAACATATCGGCCAGGGTGTCGCTATCGGAAATAACAGTCAGGTCCGGGTCGCCCTGCCGGCCCTCTTGAAAGGACATTTCCCCTTCCTTGAGCGCCAGTGTATGGGCGGATTCTAGATCATTGGCAATCACCAGCACGGTCCTGTTCCAGTCTTTATTCATCAACTTAAGGCGTTCATTTTCCTGATAGCTCTTGTGAAAAGCTTGCAAACTCTCAGTAATTTCACCATGTGTTGCCAACTGTTCTAACCTCCGTTTGCTCCGGCAGATTAAAGCTCGAGAACTCTCGGCTTCATATTCAGACGATCGATTAGCGCCAGGTAGTCCTCCGGCTTGATATCTTCCCAGGCCTTACCCAGCAAGACCAGCATCACCGCCTCCATGACATTGGTGCCAAAAGACCGCCCTTCCAATTCTGGAGTGGTAGTAACCAGCACACCAACTCCCCTGTTCTTTAAAAACAGCAGATCTTCCCTGGTGGTGGTATTGGTGATCACCAACTGCCCATTCAACCCCCCAGGCATGTAGCGCTTTACCAGGTGATAGTCCCCGGCGATCACCTCAGACTCGTGGTAGTAGTGTCCAAACTTCTGAACCTTATCTTCATCCTGGGAATCCTGTTTGGCTCCGGTGGGATACAGCATATGAAAGGGCATCTTGACCATTTCAGGCAGTATTTTGCGAGCTATATCTGCAAGCTCTACAACCGATTTGATCGGGTAGGGTATGCCCGTGGTAAAGATCAGGTCCCCGAAGGTCACATCACAACCAAGTTCTATCAGAGCCTCCGCCATCCCAAACCGGTCTACGGCGCTAACCATCAGTACTTTACACCCGCTTGGAAGCAACCCGGTGTTTTTCCGCAAATAATAGACTGTCTCTCTTTCCAGTGTATTTTTAAGACCGCTGCCGTCCACCACTGGTGTTTTCTTGGCAGCCTGCATCAGCTTCAATCCATCATTGATGGCATATCTGGTCTTACCTACATACAAATATACATCGATGCCGCCAAGCCCGATGGCGTCAACATTACCATCAAGTTCCCCAATCATGGACAGCGCCCGCCCATAATCGCCGTCAGTGCCCAACCGGCTGATTTCAAACTCCTGGCCTGCCATATTTGCTATCACTTTATGGTCTCTTTTTGATGATCCCAGGCTCACGCTGACAACTTTCTTCATCGGACACGCTCCTCAAAATCACTTAATTTTTAACAAAAAAAAACAAAATCTACAAGCTGATTATATTATTGAATATCCACTCAGCGTTGTGGAGCCTCGCTTTCCTTTCATTATTGATTTCTCTTCATTGCATTATTCGACAGCCCGGCTATTTTTCCTGCCCTGGCAGTTTTACCCGAGGCCTGATTATTTTTGGACTATTGTTATCTGTACCTAACTAGAATTGGTCTTTTCTTCAGTCTGGCTTGAAAGTTCTTGTGGAGCTTTCTTTAGTATTTATCTCTCAAAGAAATTTAACCCGTTTTCTCCAATTGGTTGCTTTTAATGCACCTTTGCCCAGTTCGTTTTCCGCTCAATAAAGCTTATCCCAGAGCCTACCGTATCTGGCCCAAGCCTTCCACCGCGGCCTTACGCGGCAGTCCCAAACCACAGGCAATACCATCGGGATTGAAAAGGACAGGCTATCGGGGCAATCATCTAAATAGAAAGGAGTTCCTTCTATTATTAATGTTATGTTTTCTAGACAAACAATCCTTGCAATAAACAGGCCGGTCGTAACTGGGCCGGAATGGTACCTGGGTTTTAACGCCACAGCCGGAACAGGTCGCAGAATGCATTTCCCGCTGCTGTGGACGGGACCCTGGCCTGAAGGCATTTAGGTTATTCTGTTTACGTACTTGCCGACATTGGAGGCACCGACCGGGATCGGCAAACTCCTTCTCAGCGAAGTATTCCTGTTCAGATGCTGAAAATACGAACTCACATCCACACTCACGACATTTCAGAATTTTCTCTTCAAACACATACAATCCTCCCAAAGACTCAGTAGAACACCGGTATAAAACCCATAGTCAATATTTTGCTGTCAGGTACCAAGCTGATATGAAGACATGTTTAGCTGCTGTTGCTCACCTGACACTTTATATTTCGGTTCCTTGAGATCGTTCTAAAGCTTATCGCTTTAAGAAAATAATATTGCTTTCAGATCAGCTAGCTTTGGCAAACGGAATGATCCGATGATTGTTTCTAGATTGTGGGATTAATTGTAATATATACCATCATGTTCTATATGTCAAGCATCCGTTCCCGATCCGCATCTAAGGTCGTAGAAAACCATAAAAAGGGGGCTATCCCAGAGCTTCGGAACAGCCCTACACATGCTTGCTCTTATCTTAATACCCATATCGGTAGCTGCCCGGATGGCACAAGAACATCCCCGCTCATTAACGTTACAGCGCCCCGAGGTCGCTTAGCTACCGGGAAAAGTATTTCCTGCTACCTCAATAAGTATTAAGATTTCAACAGCCATCAGCATATTCTGCTATTTCCACTATTATACAACTAGCGCTTGCGGTTGGGAATGCCGCGCCAGTTCCATTCCCGCCCTGAACGCCTCAAGATTCAATGCCTTGTACTGGGGCTTCACTGCTGCGGCCACCACCACGCTCCAGTCCAGACCGTCAGCCAGCCCGATCAGCTTGATCAGGGCGCCTACCATGATGACGTTCACGACCCGCACGTTCCCCAACTCCCGGGCCCTGATATCCGCCGCAATAGGAAAAAATTTTACAGGCAAGGCCTCGAGCCGCTCGTTGACATCCCGGGGGTAGGGGACTTGGCCGATTAAAACAGGTGCGGGCGGGATCTCCATCTCGTTCATGAGGAGGATCCCGTCTTTCTTCAAGAAATGGGCATACCGCATGGCCTCCAACTTCTCCATGGCAAACAGTACGTCAACCGCTCCCTCGCCCACCAGCGAGGAGTAGACCTTGTCGCCGTAGCGCAGCTGGGTGATCACGCTGCCGCCGCGCTGGGCCATACCGTGGACTTCTGAACTCTTCACATCATAATTCGCCCGGATCAGACCGTCGATGAGAATCTTCGATGCCAGGATAATCCCCTGGCCGCCAACACCGGCGAGCATGATGGTTCTTGTTTCCCTGGTCATGATCTGACCTCCGCCACCTCATATATAGATTCATGTTTGCATACCTGCTGGCAGACACCACAACCGAAACAGCCGAAAGCATCGATGACTGGCTTGCCATCTTCCCCGAGAGAGATCGCCGGGCAGCCGAGTTTGAGGCACCGCTTGCAATCATGGCACTGGTTCTGGTTTACGGCGCGCCTGGCGCCGCCCTCGACGCCCCTGATTAACCGGCAAGGGGCTTTCACCACGATGGCAGCCTTGCCGGCTGCTATTCTAGCTGTCTGGATGGCACTTAGTATAGCATCCAGGTCATAGGCGCCGACCTGCATCACCGGGTCATAGCCCAGGGCCTTGAACAGTACCGCCGGCTCCTGCATGAGGGTGGGGGTGCCGTCCATCATCCGGCCCGTCCCGGGGTTTTGCTGGTGCCCGGTCATGGCGGTGATCCGGTTGTCCAGGACCACGGGCACAAACGCCCGGTTATTGTATATCCCCTCCAGGGCGCCGGTAATGCCTGAGTGAAAAAAGGTGGAGTCCCCCATGACGCCGAAGACCTTCTGGCCTTCGGGGACCGTAAGGCTCAGCCCCTGGGCCATGGTGTACCCGCCGCCCATGCAGATGGATGCCTCGAAGGCTTCCAGCGGTGGCATGGCGCCTAGGCTGTAGCACCCGATATCCCCGGTCATCATCAGCTTGGCTTTTTTGGCCAGGTAGAAGAAACCGCGGTGGGGGCAGCCCGCGCACAGCAGTGGCGGCCTGGCAGGCACACCCGCCAGCGGGCCCGGTGCAGCCGGTTCGCCTCGGGTGCCCGCTTGCAGGCGCGGTAAGTTCAGGTCGGTATCGGCCAGCGAGGCGGCCACGATCTGGGGATTGAGTTCATAAAAGCTGGTGATATACTGCTTGCCCTCGCATCCGATCCCCATCGCTTTGATGTTGTTCTCAAGGTAGGGGTCGAGTTCCTCCACGACAAAAAGCTTTTTGACCCTGCCGGCAAATTCCCTGATCCTGCTCGCGTTGAGTGGATAGACAAGCCCCAGCTTCAGGACCGAGCAGCTGTCGCCAAAGACTTCCTTCACATAGTTGTATGATGCCCCTGAGGTGATGATCCCCACTTCCGGGCTGGTGATCTCCATCAGATCCAGTGCTTTTACAGATTCATCGTCGACGATAGCCTTCAAGTTCTGCTCCAGCACCTTTTTGCGGGCGCGGCAGTTACCGGGAAGAGTGACATATTTAGAGCTGGGCACATAGTCATGCTTGACCCGGTTGTACTTTACCTCTTCATTCAGCAGCACCAGCCCACCGGCATGGCTGGTACGGGTGACCAGGCGCAGCAGAACGGGAACATCGTAGCGCTCGCTCAACTCGAAGGCCAATTTGGTAAACCGGAGGCATTCCTCGCTATCCGCCGGCTCCAGCATGGGGACCTTGGCATGCAGGGCATACCAGCGGTTGTCCTGCTCGTTCTGGGAGCTGTGCATCCCCGGGTCATCCGCCACGGCGATCACCAGGCCGCCGTTGACGCCCAGATAAGCAGCTATAAACAGGGGGTCCGCCGCCACATTCAGCCCTACGTGCTTCATGGTCACCATGACTCTCAGGCCGCCCACCGCAGCGCCGTAGGCCTCCTCGAGAGCCACCTTCTCATTTACCGCCCAGCATACCTGGGGTCCCTCCTTGAGGCTGAGGGCTTCCAGGATCTCCGTGCTGGGCGTTCCGGGATAGCCGATTCCCAATCCGACCCCGGCCTCCCAGGCACCCCGGGCGACAGCTTCGTTGCCTGTCAGCATCACCTTGGTAGTCAACGCTGATCTCCCTTCTTTAAGTCGTGAGAAGTATTGAGCGCAAGTGACGATTCTTGCCTGCCACTTGCTTTCAATGTTCGAATCAGTCGGATGCCAGCCTTCTTACAAGGGTAGCATTGTTATTCAAGCCGACGATGTAGGCGTTTTACAGGAGGCTTCTCCTTGTGTCTGCGCCGATCTCAGCTTGGCCAGGCTGGCCAACGCCATGGAGTTCAGTTTCTCTTCGGGAGTTGAGGCCCGTGAGGTCAGAATGACCGGCGCCTTCGTGCCCAGCACCACCCCGGCCATGAGTGCCCTGGCGAAGTAGATCAGCGACTTGCCGAAGATGTTTCCGGTCTCGATATCCGGCATCAGGAGCAACTCCGCCCTGCCGGCAACCGGGCTCTCACTTCCCTTGCGGTGCGCGGCTTCCACGCTGATAGCCATATCCAGCGATAGTGGCCCGTCCACCAGGGCACCATGAATCTGGCCGCCGGCTGCCATTCTAGCCAAGGCCGCAGCATCCAAAGTAGCCGGCATTTTCGGGTTTAACACCTCATTGGCCGTAACGACGGCCACCCTGGGTTCGATCCAGCCCAGATCCAGCATTAAGTCGATGCCGTTTTGCAGGATCGCCCGCTTCTGTTCCAGGTCTGGAGCAATGTTGACGCCGCCATCCGTGATGAACAGCAGACGGTCGAACCCGGGGATCTGGAAAACCGCCATGTGGCTCAATATCCTTCCGTTTCGCAGCCCACAATCCCGGTTCAGGACGGCTTGCATGAAATCGCTGGTGTTGACCATCCCTTTCATGAGGATCTCCGCCATCCCGTTGCTGACCACCCTCACTGCCTCTAGGGCAGCCTCTCCCGGATCGGGGGTATCGATGATCTCGACCCCGTCCAGCGACAGGGAGATTCCCTCGGCGATCTCCCTTATTTTCTTCTCATCTCCCGCCAGCACTGGTGTGACCAGCCCGGCCTCCATCCCCATTTTCACCATCTCCATGACGTGTTCATCATGGGCGGCGGCAACGCTCATCCGACAGGCGCCCAGAGACCCGGATGCCTTCAAGATCTCCTGAAATGTCTTATAGCACACGCTAGTCTCCCCTTAGCCAAGATATGTCTTCGGCTGTTCCTCGCCCCGCAGTACACGCAGACCGCCCAGGGCCAGGGACTCCAGCTCCTCTTCACCAGGCATGACCACTACCGGAGCGATAAACCTGACCCTGGCGATCACCCGGTCAATGATGAACTGCGAGTAAGCGATACCTCCGGTGATGACCACCCGGTCCACCTCGCCTGACAGGACCGCGGCCATCGCCCCGATCTCCTTGGCGATCTGGTAGGCCATCGCCTCAAGAACGAGGCACGCTTGATCATTTCCGTCTTCCGCCAGTCTTTCAGCCTCCCGGACATCCTTCGTCCCCAGATAGGCGTACATCCCGCCCCACTTCATCAGTTTGTCGTACATCTCCTGGTAGCTATAGCTGCCTGAATAACATAGTTTCAAGAGCTGCATGGCCGGCAGGCCGCCGCATCGCTCCGGGGAGAAGGGACCATCCTGGATAGCGGCGTTGGAATCTACGATCCGGCCCTTTTTAAAAGGGGACACCGAGATACCGCTGCCCAGATGAACGACCACAAAATTGCAGTCCTCCAGGCAGCGGCCCAAGCTGGCTGCCACCTTACGAGCCACGGCCTTCATGTTCAGGGCGTGGCATAAGCTGATCCTCTCCAGTTCCGGTAGGCCGGAGATACGTGCCACCTCGTCCAGCTCATCGGTACAGACAGGGTCTACGATAAAGGCCGGCCTGCCGGCCATGCCCGCGATGGCGTCGGCGATCAAGGCCCCCAGGTTGGCTGCGTGTTCTTCCCGCGGGACCGAGGCCAGGTCATGCTTCATCTGGTCATTGACCAGGTAGGTGCCGCTCTCCATGGGCTGCAGGAGGCCTCCGCGACCGACCACTGCTGTGAATGAATACGCGGACAATCCCTCCTCAGCCAGGGCATCGAGGATGAGATTCAAGCGGTAATCCTTCTGGTCGGCCACTCTCTGGAATTTTTGTAGATCAGAGGCTGGATGTTCAATTTTCTTCTCAAAGAGACAGGATTCGTTCTCATAAACCGCAAACTTCGTCGAGGCTGACCCGGGGTTAATGATCAGCTGACGGAAAACTTCTGCTTCCACAATAGCCCTCCATGTTCCGTCTATCAGAACTAAACTGTATGGCATGACCAGCTAACTTGCATCGGTCGGGTGTTAAAGTTCTATCTAGCGGAACGCTGTTCTAATATAATCCACTTAAAAAAGGCTTCTTTAAGCCAATGCCGGGATCTAACAAAAAATGCTCGTTCATGGACACAATTCTAATGAAAATATTCTCTGAATGCAGACAGAATTCCTTCATATGCCGATAACTTTATCCGATCGGCGGCGCGCTCGGTGTCAGATCGGAGCGCTCGCAGTTAGATGGCGCCTTCTCATTAACCGGCATGATGTCCCATCACCAACCACTCATGAAAAAGCGCCATTTTCGTACAAGATGAACAAGATCCGTCAGTCCCCTATGCGCTCAGAGATCCTAGCCGCAGCTTCTTTGACAGCAGCGATGATCTCCGGCATCCGGTCAGGAGTAAGCCGGGTCGTGGGGCCAGAGACACTGATGGCTGCAATCACCCTGTTCTGGACAGTGAATATAGGAGCCCCAATACAGATAAGCCCCAGTTCAATCTCCTCCCGGTCAATACTGTACCCTTGCTCTTTAATCTGGCACAGCTCCCGCTTCAATTCCTGAACATCAGTGATGGTATTTGGCGTGTATCTTTCCAAATTGTTCTGGGCGATTCTTTGCAAATATTCATCCGGCTGATAGGCCAGCAACGCTTTTCCCAATGCCGAGCAGTAGGCCTTGGTCCCGGTACCAATTGCAGGGGTTAACTTTAGAACCTTTTGGGTCTCCACCTTATCGATAACCACTACCCGGCCTGGCTCATGTTCATCGCTTTCCAGAATGCCCAGGTGCACTACCTCCCGGCACTGCTCGGCCAGTTTTTCCGTAAAAGGCCTGGCCAACTCCTGTATCTTCATTTTATCCCGGTAAAGCATGCCCAGGGTAAAAAGCTTGATTCCTAACCAATACTTGTTAGTTACCGGGTTCTGCTCGATAAATCCCCGCTCTTGCAAGGTGCCCAGCGCCCGGTGCACCGTACTTTTATATATCCCCAGATCCGCAGCGATCTCGGTGATCCCCATCTCACGCCTTTCTCGGAAGATAAGAAGTAAAATATCCAGGGCACGGTCGATCGAGGAAACGGCGTACCTGTTGTTAGCCATAACTTCACCCCTCTCATCCAAGAACTACAGATGTACGGTTGTAGCGATCATCGCTGCTCGTTCCTCATTAATTTCCTGCTCTCTCAGCTCTCTTACTAACTCATTTATTCTTTGAACCTGGAGAGCAAACGCCTCTAACCTAATTTCAATCAACTGGGAAAAGGCGCTGCCGTCTGTCTCTATATTTAAGAAAGGTAAATTGGGATATCTCGCAAGCACCTCTTTGATGAATCGACTGGGGAAGATTTTGCCTTTATGAATACTGATCTTTTTACTTAAGATGGCCTCAGAAATTCTGGATGGCATGCAACCAAAGGGCCCAATTGCAATGACTCCATCAACATGATCAACGATCTCATTGATTGAAGTGCCAATCGTTAATACTGTTTCTCCCAAGATGTGAGGCGATACCAGTTCTTCAGCAATTTCGATTATTTTGTCAACATCTATGATGTGGTACTCATATAATTCAGATTTCGCTAAAATTGCCTTGATCTCTTGTTCATATTTTTTTCTAAAGAAACTTTCTATTAAAACATTAATCTTATCTCCCAGATCTGCGTCCTTAGAAAGATTATGTTTGACCGTGTAATCACAGTAATAGATCCATTCCGCCACGGGCACCACTTTGGTCACGATACCCTTGGCAGCTAGCTTCTCTACCAGATACTGCCTGGAAAAGTCGTCTCTTCTGACATAAATCTCCCCGACCAGGGCAACCTTTTTGGCTTCGTCTAGGGATTGC
Source organism: Thermacetogeniaceae bacterium (assembly GCA_050010575.1). Taxonomy (GTDB): domain Bacteria; phylum Bacillota; class DSM-12270; order Thermacetogeniales; family Thermacetogeniaceae; genus Palsa-1188. The sequence goes on from JBEKKU010000010.1 coordinate 20,919, forward strand.
CTCAAGGGAATCTGCGATAACTCTATAGCGACCTTGGTTAAAGTCTCTTTTAATTTACTCCAGTTATCTTTTTCGATCCTGGCGATAATCTCATCCACTAAACGGTTAAATACGGCCAAAGCCCGCTTCCTGTCAATTGCGAGAGCCAGAATGGCACTATGGATATCTTCAAGCACATCGGAGATCACTACTGTTTGCCACGCTCTACGTGTAAAGTTTATCCCCAGCCCACCGTAGCTATTCCCGGACGAGAGCGTCAGCAGGGCAACATTATTAATGCCCATCTTTTTCAACAAGCGCTCAGTATATACGTGATACTGACCAAACCTACAGGGATCGGGGGCTTCGGGCATGAAATAGACAAAAATGCCATCATTGTTATTGTTCTTCAAATAATTTAGCAGACTGCCAACGGTAAGGGACAATGGCAAGCATTCCTTACAGCTTGAATTAGCCCGGCCCAGCTGGAGCTCTGCCTCCTTCGGCGGGTTCAAGGCAACGGCGTCAATGCCGATGTGCCTGAAGGCTGCCGCAAAGCACCTGGTTGCCAAACCCCCCATTGACGGAAGCAAGATCTTGATCCTGGGATCTCTGAGGGAAAGATACTCTCCGGAGACGGTCTTGATCATTTTTCTTCTTTCATCAAAGATAGTCGGAGCGCCTTCTGCATTATTGCCACTCTCTCTCTGTTCATATTCATAATTCTTGATCACATCTATGAAGGCATCTATCCGTGTATCTATGCCAGCATCGGCAGTGTGACTATCTAACTCCAGAGTCAACGATGGCTTGCTGCCCATGATGTCCCTGAAGTAACCCACCAGGAAGGAGTCAGGACCACAACTGAAGTTGGTGATAAATGTGCCAAAAAGTTGCGGGTGCCTGCTCACTAGTTTGGCGGCTTTCAGGATCATCTGTCCCATTGACCAGTACATTTTCTGCTGCGGCGCTTCCTTTTCAAATGGCAGGAAATCGTACGGGATCACTTTATACCCTCTGGAGGCTATTTTTTCGGGTATGCCCATGTTCCCATCCTTTACCAGTGCATTATAGGGCCTGCCAAATAAAACAATTGCTTTTTCTCCGGTCTTTTCAATTTCATCAAGGAATTTCTCTCCCATTGCTTTGCACTTCTCCACAAATGCTTCCTGTATCTCTACCGCATATTTGTAGGCTGAGATGGAGCTCTGTTGATCAAAACCTAATTGTTTGCCTATTTTTGCAAACGCTTCGGGGATCTCGTCATATCCATCTGCAAAGTCTAAGACCGGTGCTATGACCCTCTCCGGCTCTACGGCATCAAAGGTTGTCCTCAGGTAATAGCCTTCCCCCTGTAAAAGCGGACAGGTTAGGCTTATTTTAATACTATTGGCAACATGCATCCCTTTTACATGGGGAAGAAATAGATAATCCGGGTCGATCCTGACCAATTCTTTAAAATATTCGTGCGCCAGATTTACAGGGTAACAAAAAGCCGAGTCCTTTTTTACGGGAGCCGCTTCTTTTAAATTTATCTTATCTGGAAGGACCACTTTCAAACCCAGTTTATTAAAAAAGTTATAGTATAACGGGAAGAGGGTATTCACGAGCAGGGACCTGTTTATTCCTATTGTCCTGCCACAACAATTGGGGCTACGATCATAGCTGAATTCTCCATAAATCATCTCTTCCCTGAGCTTTACCAGATTATTGCTAGATGAGTTCTTTTGATGGGACTTGATGCCGCTATACTTGCCACAAATGCCTCCGAAAGGGTATTTAGCTCCTTCTATCTTGAAGACTGCGATAGCACACTTCCGATCACATTTAATGCTGCCGCCCGTACATGTAAATGGGTTCTCATAGCTAACCTCTCTCGTTATCAGCCGGTCGAGGTCAAAATTCTTCTCTGCAGTGATTCCGTTTACGATCTTTTCCTTGACCATTAGGGCGACGCCGAAGGCTCCCATGAGACCGGGCTCCGGTGGTACAATAACGTTTCTATCCAAGAGTGCAGCCATGGCGACAGGAATTGCCTTGTTGTAGCATACGCCTCCCTGCATGAAGATCTTTTTGCCCACAAACCTGCTTCCCTTAACCCGATTCAAATAATTCTTACAGATCGAATATACAAGACCCGCTATAATATCCTTGATCGCAATGTTTTCTTGCATGGCCGTCTTGATGTCACTACCAATAAACGCTGCGCACTGGTCGTTGAAGTCTGGAGGCGAACTGCTTTCCATGGCCACCTTTTCTATCTGGAGAACATCGATATTCAGAACCTCCGCGGCGCTCTCCTCCAAGAATGAACCGGTGCCCGCGGAACAGGCCTCATTCATGGCATAGTCGCAAGGTACACCGTTGATGATGTGGGTATATTTGGCATCCTGTCCGCCAATCTCAAAGATTGTATCAACCTCGGGGTCAAAATATACGGCTGCAGCCGCATGGGCACTTATTTCATTATAAACGCTCTCCGTAAGGGCATGAAGCCCGGCAATCTGCCTCCCAGAACCGGTGACGCCGAGCCCGATGATCTTAATCTTGCAGTTTAGTTGATCCCTTAGAGAGGCGTAGCAAGCTTTAACTGCCTTGATGGGATTCCCTAAGGTTTTTAGGTAAACCGAAGCCAGTATCCCGTTATCATTCTCCCCTATTAAAACCGCTTTGGTGGTAGTTGAACCCACATCAAGACCTAAAATGCACCTGTCCACTTCACCCGTTCTTGTTTGATTCAGTTCCTTGAAGACCACCTTGGAAGCAGCCAAAGTGAGTGCCGGGAGAGCGGCAAAGGACTTCTTTTCAGAAAGAAAGAGCTCTTCGGTGCTGTTCGGTCGGATGGGTTCATGATCCAATGCCCACAATGCACAACCGAGCGCTTCAAAATAGCTCGCCTCTTCTGGAATTATTAAATTGGGTGCATATCTCCTTAAGCGCTCCAACATTACCTTATTTTTACTGCATCCTCCTGTAAGCCAGATCCTTTTCGCAACATTCTCGCCTAGCTGCTCAGCGAGGCGGAGAGCCATCATCTCACATAGCCCTGCTATAATACCCCCTTTTGCCTGACCCTTGTTTAAGGCATGGGTGCAGTCGCTTTTACAGAACACAGAGCATCTTCCGGATACTTTATAGGGGTCTTCAATGTTTTTTACCTCCATAGCTTCATTAAGGCTAATGCCCATCCTCTTAATCTGCTGCAGAAAAAACTCTCCGGTTCCAGAGGCGCATTTATTCCCTGTAAAAATATTGATAATCTTGCTGCTGGAATCTATTTGATATGTCGTAAAGGTTTCTCCGCCGGCACAAGATATGTAATCAGCATCACCATATTTTTTCTTCAGGAATAGATACGCGTTTTCAATCGCTTCAGGTTCTGAAATGGAGGACAGTCTGATTAAGTTTTTAAATTTCCTTCCAGTCAAGGCTATGTTTTTTATTATTTTTAAATCTTCATCGGAAAGAAGATTTCCCAAAATATTTCTAATGTTGCCTTCATGGGTCTGGGAGATAATATTCAAAATTGCAATCTCATCATTCTGTTGCCGTTTTAAATCAACCCTTGTTAATGTTGAAGCCCCTATACAGATTCCAGTTGCACGCATTGGCAATTTGCCCCTGTCTTTTCGTACTTCTAAATTAAGCCTTTGTTTTTCACGAAAAACCTAAGAAGATCTTAGAGCACCGAGTGCTTTTATTTGCTTATCGAATAGGCTCCTGGCGGGATATGCAATACTTCCTTCTGAGGAGTTTATCGTCACATTTTAAAAGGTATGTTACCATACTTACCTTAATTTATACATTAGATAATTTTTTTTCAAGGGATATAGTGTCGAAATATATTACGGTTCGCTTCCTGCCACTCCTACTAAAGAAATTAAGTCGCTTAGACATTGCTATTGATACAACAATGCACCCCTTAATATAAACATTGGCAACCAAAAATCCCTGCTCCGGCAATTCCGGAGCAGGGATCAGTATAATTTTATTGGAGACACGGCTGTTTAAACCTCAGATTCTGCGGAAGCGGCCTTTCAAAGAGGATGATCGCGGCGGCGATCAGTAGCGGAATACGGTGGCCAAAGGGGTGTTGTCCGGCAGCTGTTCAGCGGCTACGCTGTAGACCGTCCCCCCATTCAGGATCGTGTGCACGGCAGCAAAATCCAGTAAATCAATGTCGCCCGACTCTGCTGTCGGGTGCAGATAGACCTCGTCGGTGTCCGGATCAAAACTCCCCCACGGTTGCAGCCCGGCGGTGACAAACAGCAGATCGGCCCTGCCATGATAGGCTGCCCGCACGGTTTCCTTGACGTCGTTCGATGTCAGTCCGGTGCCTGCCAGCTGCCGGTACCGGCTGACCGCCTCCTGCTGTGCTCTGGAGAAGTATGGCTTCAAGATAGCCCATCCTTGCCGGTGTAATTCCTCAGCGCTCATCCTTTCGGGATTGCCCTCGATCCCTTCTTCCAGGAGGTAGGGGTAGCTGTTTGCCTCCTTATAGATTGGAAAGAGGTATTCAACCCCCGCCAGCAGCAGGGGAGCCTTTTTGTCCCGGACCAGCTCGTGCAACCCCTTATTTATCTGGCGAAAATAGCGCAGGATGTTGTCCTTGGCATCGAAGGAATCACTGCTGTGAAAGATGGCCGCTCCCCCTGCTGCGCCGCTGTGAAACTGCAGCTCCTTTCCAAAATCATCGTACTTGAGCGCCTCGGCAAGACTCCTCGGAACACCCTCCAGTTCGACCTCGCGGGTGCTTTGGCGGTTGCCCTGAAACAGACGGACCTTGTTCTGGCTGAGGGCCAGGATGTAGAACTGCTCGTCATGGGCGCCCAGGCGAAGCAGAGGTTTGACACAGAAACGGTCCGATACCACCAGCAACTCCTCGGGATCGAACGACAAGTGATAGTAATGGAACATTTTCAGGGAAAGGAACACGGCAATGCCTTCGCCGCGGCGCCAAAAAAAGTCGTCCAGCAACAATTTCTGGGCCGGGTTCAGCATTTTCCTGGCCTCCGGGGTACGCATCCCCTTGGCGATCAGATCCTCTTCGGCCTTCCTGAGCAGGTTTTTGAAGCGAATCGGGTTCTGCTGGGCTTCCGCCCCTCCCCGGCGGGTAGACATGAATATCGAGACGCATAGACCGTTCGCCCCTTCCACCAGTGCCTTGAGCTGTTCTCGAGACAGTGTGTCCATCCTTTTCCCTCCATATGTTGGCATGATTTCTTTATTGGCATGACTTCCTCATTCGCATGGCGGACTTTCCCACTCGTACAACTTCCCTATTCGCATATCTTCGACGAAAGAGGGCGACAAACAAGACCCGTGAGAATCATGGATGAGGCAAGAGGAGGCAGAGACAGGCCCTTATTTCCTGACAACCAAAACAGGGCAGTGGGCATAGCGCACCAAGTGTTCCGCCACACTGCCGATTAGTAGATACGTGAGACGAGAAGAACCATGTGAACCGACCACAATCATGTCAGCTCCCTGTTCCTCGGACCAATCCACTATCATCTGACGCGGACTGCCGAGCACCACATCTCCGCTGACGTCCTTAATCCCGGCATTTTTGCCCAGCTGCACAATTTCCGCAATGAAGCGCTCGCCTTCCTCCTGATAACCCTTCAGGATCACGCTTGGGTCGGCGTACAATTGAATTGCGATCCCGGGGTCAGTGTACGGTTGAATAATTACACCGGCATCGATAACATTGATGACCCTGAGTCGAGCGCTGCTCATCTTTGCCAGAGCGATGGCATGGCGCGCCCCCTCTAAGGACGAGGGCGATCCGTCAGTTGCCACAACAATCGTACCGTAAGAAACTCCATTTTCGTTAGCCATAAACATCTCCCCCCAATCATTAATCCAGGTTCTTTTTAACTCACAATCCTAGCAAAGCAAAGCCCCTTGGATCCCATCCGGTCAGCGATGATGTCCCGCCGTTTATCAATGTTGAGCAGTGGCTGGCTATGTGACCCAGGATAGCACTATTGCCGCCACCCTGGCGGTGGCAACGATCTTGTCTTATTTTTCTTAAGAAACTGCCGGGCCCGAGTGATTAGAATTTATGGCCGCAAGCAGGACAAAACTTGGTTTCAGGGGTGACGACTTGCCCACATGGACAGACTACTTGGCCTTGGACATCAGCGTTTTTACTTTCAGCGCTCTTGCTTTCAATACTCTTGATCTCAGCTATATTGCGTTCTAATTCGGTAATCTCTTGCTGCTTCTGGATAATCTCTTGACTGAAATCTTTAATCGACGCCTCGATCTCTGACAGGGTACTATCCTGCATAGCCTGGAAGGCTGCCTGGCCAATTTTAATATATAGCTCCTCGATTTCTTTTTGCTTCTGGCCGATCTGATTATTCAGGCGGGTTACATCAACCATTTCCTTGGCCTTAGCTCCAGCATCGCTAATGCCCTTCTTTACCTTATCGAATAAATCCACTTCATTCATCTCCTCTTCAGATTTTTTTCATTAATACTAAAGGTTTAACCATAAAATGAAAAGTATCCTTAATTAAAAACGGCCATAAAGAACTCTTACTCTACCATACCACCCCATTCCACCACTGTATAACCATCGTGCTTGATATACTCGATCTTCTCAGGCGGTATAATGCTTTTCTGTGTATTATCCCTGACAAAATAGAACCATACCCGGTATATCGATTTTGGCCTGGGAGCAATATTGATCGGCATTGCCTCGTCGATGCAGATGGTAAACTGCGGATATACGTAATAACCCTGACCTTTTTCCAGCTTGCTGTCCCAGAAGCCCAAGAAATCCTGCCGTTCCTTCTGATTAAAACCATAGGAATCGAGGATTCCTTTCAACACCGCAACCCTGCGCTCCGGCGGTAAATAGTATCCCTCCTCTGTTTGAAAGTTGAGCTTGTTCACCGAGGCTTCATAAAACAGGTAATCAAGGGTGCCGTCAATCTTGCCTGACGGTTGCGCCAATACCGACCAGCCATGCTCCTGGCTGTATTCCGGGATCGATTCTGTAACATTTCCCGGATGTAGGAATGCCACATTGATATATGTATCATACAGCGGGTAGAGATAGATATTCGGCTTTAAAACCGGGATGTTCAGCGCAAACGGATCGGGTAGTTGCCTGGGGACATCGCCCACCTTTGAAAAACCCGTATCCTTATTGCCGCTGAATTCATCGCTGTTTTTCGTCACCCAATGGGCGGATTTCGCCCCGGGCTTTTGGACCTTGATCTTGATTCCGAGCATCTGTTTTAACTGGTTCAGCGCCTGATCCTGATCGTTTCCCTTGTCGTTCTTGATCTGTTCAGATTTGGCCTTGAAGTCCTTCAGGGCCCGCCTGATCTCTTTCCAGCTCTTGCCTTTATCGTGCAGGGACTTGACCAGGTCCCGGAAATCCCCCAGCAGCTCGATATTGCTTTTTTCAACCCAACTATCATCTATACCCCTGATGGCATCGAGATAATCACTAAACGCCCCCCTGATATCGGACAGCCTGCCGCTTCTGGTAAACAGGTCAGCAACCCGGCCGAATAAGCCCGACCTGCCGTTGACATCTTGGTCGATCTGCTGGATCAGGGTATCATACTCGGTGCCGGCCATCAACTCATTGGCCTTTTTGAGAATATCATCCGCCGTATAGCCCTGTTTTGTGTTCCAGAGCCCCAGCAAGCGGCTGCTCAGCGTCACGTCGACCTTCTCGCCGGCGGCGAGTTTGACCAGTTGTTCCGTGGTCAAATTCGGCCAGCCATCTTTTTTGCCTACATTCCAGGCCATCAATAGCTGCTCCACCTTGTTGTATTCGCCCTGGGTCAAGGTATCACGACCGGGCACAACCTCGATCAGCTTGCCCTTCTCATCAAAAGCGGCGTATTCACCCTGATGCGGCGGGTCATTCAGCTGCAAGACGGTAATATTCTTGTTGGAAGACATGATGCTGCTGATATCAGTCACAGTGGTCTGGCCCAGCGCCGTCAGCCCGTCCTTGAAGATAGAGCCCGCCATTGGATTGATGTAACCGTTGGGATGCTGTTCGTTCATGGCAGCAGTCTCCATGGCTCCCCCCAGGCTAGTCGCCTCGCCGTAGGCCTTGATCACCTCGCCGACTATTTTTAAAGGAGTCGGCGAGTCGCCGAGCTTGCCCCCGATCTCTTTCAGGACATCGCCGCTGGCGGCCAGGAAACCGTTCAAATTGTTGGCTGCTTCCGGCGCATACGGATTTTTCTCCTTCGTTTCCTGGTACTTGTTATAGAGTTCATAGACCTTGTTGGCATCTTCCACGTAGCCGCTGAGCTTCTTCTCATAAAATTCCGAACCGTTTTCGTACAGCTCTTTCGCCTTGTTCCAGCTCTCCTCGCCAACCTGCTCCTTGACGAGCTCCTCCGCCTGCTTGTTGATCTCATCCTTATGCTCATCGTATTTCTCATTCAACTTCTTGGCGATCTTATCGATGGCCTTGTTTTTCAGGTCTTCCAGTTGCTTGGCCTCATCCGCATCCTGCTTCAGCTGCTGCTGGTAATTTTTCATATCATCGACCTGTCTCTTGGCCAGCGCCCGGCCCAGGTCGACGTAGCGTTCCGGGGGATAGAACTTCCCCTGCTGCTTGAGCAGCAGGGCGTATCGCATCTCAGCCGCTAGCTCCTGGGCGTTCATATCGTTCAAACTCGCAGTCAGCGGGGCGGAGTCGTATTCGCTGTTGGCGCAAGCCGGGTTGACGCAGGCAAATACCAGGATGATCAGCAGCAGGGTCAAGAATACGCCCTTACTTAATCGCATTGTAGATCTCCTCCTCGGCGTTATTGGCCTCTGCCGCCTGGCTGTTATTGGCGCTGGCATCAATCTCTTGCCTCAATTGTTGGAGATCGGCCTCGATGGCCGCCAACTGGCTCTCGTCCCTGGTGAGCCCCTTTGCTGTCTGCAGGGCGGTCAGGGCCTCCCCGTAAGAATGCGTCTGCCCATACGAGATTCCGAGCTTGATATAGGTGGACACGGCGGAGGGGTTCTCCCGTGCGGCCAGCTTGTAGTAGACGATGCTCCTGGTCAAGTCTCCGGCTGCCCAGTAGGCATCCCCCAGCGCTTCGTAACCCGGGGCGAAATGGGGATTGTACTGGATCAGCAGGCGGCCTTCATCCTTGGCGCTGTTGTATTGTTTTACGGCGGTGTAATACTCTGCGAGATTGTATCCCGCCTGTTTGTCGCCCGGGTGTGAAGACAAAACATTGTTCAGCAAGGCGACGGCCTCGTCATTCCTTTTCTGGATCAGATAGAGGTCTGCCAGTTCATTCTTAATTGTGGCATCATCCGGATTTTTAGTGGCAGTATCATTTAAAACACTGTAGGCCTGCACATAATCCTTTCTATTTTCCAGATCATGCGCCCTAGCTAGCTGCCTCCCGATCTGCTGATCGGGAGTGGTAAAGGAGGCGCTGGCAAACAGGTAGAGCAGCACCAGCAGGCCGGCGATCGCCAGCTTGGTCAAGGCGCTGGAAAATGCGGCGATCTTCTCACTCTTGAACAGCGGTTTGAAATTCAAGATATTCAACCCGTTGGCGATCAGCGCCAATCCCAGCGCTATAAAAAACAGGTGCAGCGGGGTGTAACCCTCGAGGAAAAGATCGGCGGCAGTGGCCAGGATCAATAAAATGCCGAACAGCATGCTCTACCCCCCCTTTTTTTATGGATTCAATTTGCTCTTGATCTCGTCGATCTGCATCTGCGAATGAATGGACACTCCAAAATGGTCCTGATTATGGTCCTCATGCGGCATGTTGTACAGCGCCTTCTGGAAGGCTCCCAGGGCATCCTGCAAGCGATTCATGTCTTTATACACATGGCCCAAGGCAAACCAGCAATACGGATCGTCATTGAAAATGGACAGCGCTGTCTTATATTCGGCCAGGGCGGTGGTATAATCCTCGGGCGCATGACTTAAATACCCGTGCTCGAAATAGACGTTTCCGAGCAGAAAGTAGGGTTTGGACAAGGTGTTGTTGAGGTCGATGCAGGCCTGCAGGCAGGCCGTCGCGTTGGCAAAATCCTTCTTCGACCAATAATAGGCGCCGTAGATGTAATTATAGGCAAAGGGATCGCTGCTCTTGATGCCGTCCAGGGCAGCGGCGGCTGCCGGCACGGAGGCGTAGGTCTCATACTTCAAGACGTAGAGATAGTAGAAATCATCGTAGTAAGGCAACAGATCGGGCTCGTTGATGATGTTGCTCGAAAATTTGGCTAAGTTGTCCAACGAACCGGCATAATCCGGCTTCTTTAGATCCAGCACCGCCTTGCAATAGTAAGCAAACCACCGGGTATCGTCCTGCTGGACGACCTGGTCGAGGATCTGCTCAGCCTTCTGATCCGCTTCTGTCATGGAAAAGCTGGCATTGTCTTTCATCAGGCTGTAGGCATACTGTTCGGCGATGTCCGCATCGCCGGGGTTGTTCTCATAAGACTGCTGGAGCACCTGTTGATACTCCGCATTGTTGCCGGACCTGGAAGCCACCAGCGTCTTGAAATCGACAGCCCATTTTTGCCCGGGGAAGGCGCTGTAGATCTTGTCGGCGGCCTTCTGGGCGACATCATATTGTTTGTTGTCCTGATTCATCTGCAGGTCTACCATGGCCAGCAAGTAGTTGACGGAGGGCTCGTCAGGCATCGCCTTGCTCAATACGTTCAGTTCGGCCGACGCCTCGTCGTACATCCTGTTTTCATAGTAAAACATCGCGGTTACGGGAAGCCTCTTCATGCTTGCCTGCGATACCTGTTCATACTTCTTGTATAGGTCATTCAGCCCGGAGAGGCTTGCGCGGCCGGGCAAATTGCAGGCTGTGAATGCACCCTGCTTCACCAGCCGGTCAAAGGTCTTCGCCGTATTTGGCCGGTCATGATTTTTACTGTATAGCTCCAGCAGGTCGAGCAACGGGTTGGGAAAACCGGGCAGGTACTCAGACGCCATCTCCATGTTCGCAATCTGGCCCCCGGTCTGGTTGAGGTTTTGCAGGCTCAGGTCATTGAGGTAATAATAGAATCCGCTAGTAGGATTGGCCTGATAGGCGTCGTAAAAGATGCCTGCTACCTCCTGTTGCGCCTTCCCCTTCGCATCGCCTGTAAAAGAAGGATCCCTGGAGATGATCAGCGCCTTGAGATACCCGATCATCGCCTGGGAATGAACGTAGCTTCTTTTATAGTAATAACCGCTCAGGTCATACTGGCCGTCATTGGCATACTGCTCCGCCAACCTGGCATCATCAGCAATCGCCCGGTCGACAACGCTGGCCAGCGAGGGGGTCTGCAAGAAGTTAAAATAGGCGCCTGCCGCCAAGATGACCGCAAAAAGCAGCGCAGGCGCAAGCCATCCCGCATTACCCGCCTGAACGGCGCCTGGCCGGCCGGTCGGCAATACTTTTCCGCAAATGATCGCCGCCAGAGACACGTAGCAAAACTCACCCAGAGAGACCGCCAGCGCCCCCTGATACAGATACGCCAGCAGGGCGGGGATGGGTAGCCTGTCAAGGATGAATGCCCCCAAATACTTGAGCGCGAAAAACAGGAGAGCGCCGGCAACCCCATAAAAGATCAGCGAAACAGCATGTTTCAGGAAAAATATCAGGGCAGTTTGCAGGCTGCGCAGCGGCCTGAACCCGGATTGTTGTTCAGCCACGCACATTATTGATGCGATCAGGGCGATCAGCAGGACCATCAGCAGGATGAGAGACATAACGCCGTAGAATATGAACCAGGGGCCGCTGTTCAGCAGGCCGAGGCTGAAATTGATTGAAACATAATATGGGACTACATAGTTTGCGCAGATGCCATAAATCATGTAGTTGAGCAGGAACAACAGGACGCACCCGAAGAGTGCCCGGATGTCCGTCCTGACAGTGGCGGTGTTTTCTTCGAGCTGGTTGAAGATAGCCAGCAGCAGGAAATACAAGAAAACCGACGCCAGCAAGAAACCGGCCAGATCGAGCGCCGGCGGCAATAGCGCCGGCATCGCCTTCAGGGTCTTCAGAACGATCAGCGGCCTGAGCAGGTATGGCACGTAAAGCGAGAGGAAGGCCAAAAAGCCAAAAACGGCCACCCATTTGGATTGGCTGGCGCTCCTGACAAGAGCCAAGGATTTCCTCAAAAGTATCCCCCCATTTTTTGTCAGCTTTTGGTTAAATAAATATGCTATGCCCCGAAGGCTAAAACAAAGTCGTTCAGGGTTTCGTAGGCTCCGAAACCATTTTCATATATGGAGATGTAATAGGAGTGATGTTTCACTGCTATGCGTACAAATGATTAGTCGGAATCCTCTTGGTCTGGCGGCTACATAGCACTGATGGAAGGCTGGATGCTTCTGAGGAAAATGTAAGTGGAACGCGATGGGTAATTTCAAATAATATATTGATGCCTATAATTTAATATAAATGCCCTGTTTTGTAAAGCGCAGATCTCCATGCTTCCGACGGTTCTATTTTCTATCTTTAAAGGTCCTGAGATAGCGAAAGAGGAAAAAGCCGATCATCAAGGGTATCCAGAAGGTGAGGCTGCGAAAGGTGAGG
>JBEKKU010000011.1:0-32891 GCA_050010575.1 Thermacetogeniaceae bacterium
CGAGCTGTCCCAGGTAGGCCGGCAACTCGAGATGACGAGGGGCAGGCTTGCCTCCCTGGCCCGGTTGGGCGATGCCGAACAGCGGATGGAGAACTTGCCAATCTTGTTCGGGGATTGCCTGAGCTTGGCCCAGCTGGAGGGGGAGATCTCCCAGACCTGCGGGCAGTTGGCGCGGGCCGAACGAATCTCAGACCTGACCGCTCCCGTCCCCGCCGCCGAGGCGATCAGGCAGCAGACGGAAGAACTTTACAGGCAGTGGTCGGCGCTATCGCAGGCCTCTGGTGAATTATCGACGATAACGCAATCCCTGCACCTAGTTGAGCATATCTTCACCCTGACCGCTCCCATGCCTGTTGCCGAGGAGCTGTGGCAGCAGGCGGAACAGTTGTGCCGCCAGTGGTCAGAGTTGAGGCGGGCAACCGAGGAGCTGTCGGCGGTAACAGGCTCCTTGCAAGGCGTTAACAACATTGCCGCCCGCACCGAACACCTGGAGCAGGCTGACTCTAGCCTGACGAATGCCGGCGCAGCCTCGCAGAGTCTGCATAACCTGCAGGAGCTGGAACGGGATTGGGAGGATGAAGATCGCAAGTATCAGGGGACGACCCTGGCGGCGGAGCGTTACCGTCAGGAGATGGAGCAACTGCTGTCAGACTACCGGCGGCTGCTGGCGCAGCTTGGCCGGTGCCCGGTCTGCTTCGGCGAATTGACGCCGGATACGGTGGAGCGTGCCCTGTCCGAATACCAATGAAACACGGGTGAGCGTGAGAACCGTCCCCGCGTTCACTGGCTGATCTTTTGCCAGTTTTCTGGCCAGGGTTCAGACTGATTTAGGACCGATGTGGGAATAGTCAAGTTCATGGCATAGGGAGGAATGGCAGTGCAGGGGCCAAAGGAACAAGACCAGTACGAGAAGCAGATCAGCCGCCTCAAGGAGGCGCTGCGCCGGTCCCGGGATCTGCGTTCGCGGGCGCTCAGCCAGAAGGAGATGCTGGAGCAGCAACGGGAGAAGCTGTACCAGAAGGCGGCGGAATACGGGGTCAAGCCGGAGGAACTGGGACAGAAGATTGCCGCTCTGAAAGAGGAGATGGACCGGCTGCTGGCGGAGGCGGACCAGCTGATCCCCTGGGACCTGCTGGAGAAGGAACGGCCGCAGTGAGCGTCGAGCTTGACGATCTCAGGAAATCGCTGGCGCGGGTGAAGGCGGTCTACCATCAACAGCGCGGCGAGGAGATGAAGTTGCTCCAGGATAAGGTGGCCCAGGACCAGCGGTTGTCCGAGGTCGGGGCGGCAACCGAGCGCCTGGAGAGGGTGCGCCTGCTGCTGCAGGAGGCGGCCCGGCACGCCCGGGAGCAGGGGCGGCGCCAGGTGGAGTTCATGGTCACTCAGGCCCTGCAGTTCGTCTTCGGCGGCGACCTGGATTTCAAGGTGGTGATCGAGGACAAACGCGACCGGCCCGAGGCGGAGTTTTACGTCTGCTCTAGCTATGGCGGGGATCTGCGGGTGGAGACGGCACCGCAGGATGCCCGGGGCGGGGGAGTCGTCGATGTGATCTCTCTGGCCCTGCGCCTGGCGCTGCTGCACGCCTTTCATCCGCAGGGGAATCCGCCGCAGGTGGGTCTTGGCGGCCCGGTAATCCTGGATGAACCGGCCAAGCACGTCTCGGAGGAGTATGCGCCCCAGGTGGCCCAGTTTCTGAAGAGCTTCAGCCAGAGCCTCGGACGGCAGATCATCATGGTCTCCCACAACCAGCACCTGGCGGATTCCGCCGACATTGCCTACCTGGTGGAGATGTCCCAGGGCCGGAGCAGCGTGCGCCGCATCCGTTAAAATATCATTTCTGTCGCATTCTCTATGGTAAAATGCTTAAGTGTCTGGCATTTGACATTTGACGGCAGAGGCCGAGACAATTTGGGAGGGACTGACGTGACTGTTTTGCAGGCGATAATCATGGGGCTGGTACAAGGACTGGCAGAGTTTCTGCCGATCTCCAGCACCGCCCACCTGGTTTTAGTGCCCTGGTTGTTTGGATGGGACCCGAAATATTTTGACCTGTCATTCGATGTGGCCCTGCATATGGGCACCCTTCTGGCCGTGCTGATCTTCTTCTGGCAGGATTGGGTGAAACTGATCGCCGCGGCGTTCGGCAGACTGGGGAAAAGCTCGACCGTCGAGAGCCGCCTGTTCTGGTATCTGGTCGTGGCGGTAATCCCGGGCGCCATCTTCGGTCTGCTGCTGGAGAAGAAGGCGGATACCGCCCTGCGGAGCCCGATCCTGATCGCTGTCATGCTGATCCTCATGGGCCTGGTACTCTACTGGGCTGATCAATGGGGCATCAAACGCCTGAAGATCGAACGAGTCAGCTTGGGGTCGAGCCTGCTGATCGGCCTCTCCCAGGCCATAGCCATCATTCCGGGTGTATCGCGCTCCGGGATCACTATGACCGCCGGACTGGCCTCTGGTCTGACCCGGGAGGCGGCAGCCCGCTTCTCCTTCCTGCTGTCGGCCCCGATCATCCTGGGCGCCGGACTGGTCGAAGTGCCGCATCTATTGAAGACACCGGGAATGCTCAACCTCACTTTTGGGATCAGTGTCATCGTTTCGGCCCTGGCCGGCATGGCCAGTATCGGCTTCCTGCTTCGCTACCTCCAAAGCAAGAGCTTTCTTCCCTTCGTCTGGTACCGCCTGCTGCTGGGAGTCCTGGTGCTGATCCTAGTCTTCCTGCACCGGTAGCTTGTTAACAGTGTTGTATACCGACAACGCTATTTAAAAAGTATTGTATACCGACAACGCCATTTAAAAGTGTTGTTTGCTGACAACGCCGCTTTTGATAGTGTTGTTTGCTTGACGACTCCACATAAAAACATTACAATAGTGGTTGCGAGTTGCTCGGGATGTAGCTCAGCTTGGCTAGAGCGCACGGTTCGGGTCCGTGAGGTCGCAGGTTCAAATCCTGTCATCCCGACCAGTTGAATAAAAATGGGGAAGAGCATAACGGCTCTACCCCTTTTTAGTTTACTTTGTTATCTATTTTGTCCGGTCTTCGTTATATCAAAGGGCGCCTCAGAAAATAAAGGATGACGACAGATGCAATCTACATCATCGGTATGTAGGGCTGTCTCTTATGGGGGGCAGGGTTTGATTTTGAGCGGGGCCAGCGCTGGTGGTTGCTTGTCTTGCCTGGCAGGTTATGCTAAACTGAAGCCAAAGAATCGTTGCGGGAGCTATCGGGAGGAACGGTCGTGTACAAGGCCCTTCTCTTTGATCTGGACGGCACACTGCTGCCGATGGACCTAAATGTCTTTGTCAAGGCTTATTTTCATGCCGTTACCCGCAAGTTCGCCCACCTCCTGCAGCCCGATAAGCTGGTCAGGGATGTTCTTCACGGAACTGCGATGATGGTCAGGGACTGCGACCCGAGCCGCACTAACAGGGAAGTATTCTGGTCTTACTTCATGGCCCAGGTCGATATCCCCGCCCAGGTCCTGGAGCCGATGTTCAAAGAGTTCTACGAACGGGAATTCACCGCCCTCAAACAGGTCACCCTTCCGAATCCATTAGCCCGCCCGATGATGGAAGGTCTGTTTCAAAAGGGGTTTCAGGTGGCGATCGCCACCAATCCAGTTTTTCCAGAGCAGGCCATCAGGGAGCGGTTGCGTTGGTTGGAGATCGACGACATGCCGTATGCGCTGATTACTACCTACGAAAACACGCATTTCTGCAAACCAAACATCCAGTATTATATCGAGGTGCTCGGACTGTTAGGGCTTGCTGCTGAGGAGTGCCTGATGATCGGAAATGACGTGGAGGAGGATCTGATCGCCAGTGACCTGGGCATAAAGACATTTCTGGTGGAGGACTGGCTCCTCAATACTAAAAGTTTGCCCATTCAGGCGGACTACCATGGTACCTTCGCCGACCTGGCAGCTTACCTGGAAGGTCTTTGCCCGCCTGTTGGCCTGGTGGTGAACGAGGTTTAGGTGGATGTCTGCCTTCCAACTGGATCGAGCAGATCCATACAAAAATATAACTTTGATTATTTAGGGGAAATCGGAGGAGAAAGAGTGATCCAGGATTTTGTGCACCTCCATAATCATAGTGAATACAGTCTGTTGGACGGGGCAGCCCGGCTCAAGGATCTGGTTAAGAGCGCTGCCGCTCTGGGCATGTCTTCCCTGGCCCTGACCGACCATGGGGTCATGTACGGGGTGGTAGAATTCTACCGTTTGTGCAAAGAGTATGGGGTGCACCCGATCATCGGTTGCGAGGCCTATGTAGCCACGCGCGGCCGCTTCGACAGAACGCCTCACGTGGATTCATCACAGTATCACCTGCTACTGCTGGCTGAGAACGAGACCGGCTACAAAAATCTCCTTAAGCTGGTCTCGGCGGCGCACCTGGAGGGCTTCTACTACAAGCCCAGGATGGACCGGTCATTGCTGGCGCAGCACAGCCAGGGCCTGATCGCTATGAGCGCCTGCCTAGCAGGGGAGATTCAGACCGACCTGATGGCGGGGGACGTTAAAAAGGCCCGGGAGGCGGCGGGCGCCTACCAGGAGATCTTCGGGCGGGGCAACTTTTTCCTGGAGATGATGGACCACGGATTGCCGGAACAGGGCCCGGTCAATGCCGGCCTCCGGGAGCTGTCCCGGGACCTGGACATTCCCCTGGTGGTCACCAACGACCTGCACTACGTCCGCAAGGAGGACGCCTCGGTCCAGGATGCGCTGCTCTGCATCCAGACCGGCAAGACGATCAAGGATGAGAACCGGATGCGCTTCGAATCCCAGGAATTCTACCTGAAGTCAGCCGCAGAAATGTATGCGACATTTCCCGATGACCCGGAGGCCCTGAGCCGGACTCTGGAGATTGCCGAGCGGTGCCAGGTGGAGTTTGATTTCAACCACCTGTATCTGCCCGAGTATCAGGTCCCCGAGGGGGAGGACCTGGATTCATATCTGGGCAAGCTCTGCGAGGAGGGCATGCAGCGGCGCTTTCAAGGGAATATTACCCCGGTGGCCCGGGAACGCCTGGATTATGAACTGCAGGTGCTCCGTCAGATGGGGTTTGCCGGCTACTTCCTGATCGTGCAGGATTTCATCAACTGGTCGCGCCGGAACGGGATCCCGGTAGGCCCCGGCCGCGGTTCGGCTGCTGGGTCGCTGGTCTCCTATACGCTCGGCATTACCGACCTCAACCCCTTGAAATACGGCCTCATCTTCGAGCGCTTTCTCAATCCGGAACGGATCACCATGCCGGACATCGACATCGACTTCTGCTACGAGCGCCGGAGCGAGGTGATCGATTACGTGGTGGACAAGTATGGGTCCGACCACGTCTCCCAGATCATCACCTTTGGCACCATGCAGGCCAGGGGCGCCATCCGCGACGTCGGCCGGGTGCTCAATGTACCCCTGGCCGAGGTCAACCGGATCGCCAAGCTCGTACCGGAAGAGCTGGGGGTCACCTTGGAGCGGGCGCTGGAGACCTCGCCGGAGTTAAAGCAACTCTACGACGAGGATCAGGAGGTGCGGCAACTCCTGGACCTGGCTAAAGCCATCGAGGGGATGCCCCGTCACGCCTCCACCCATGCCGCCGGTGTGGTGATCACCAGGGATCCCCTGACCAGCTACCTGCCGCTGCAGCGCACCGGTGACACCATCACCACGCAGTTTCCCATGGAGGCCGTGGAGAAGATCGGCTTGTTAAAGATGGATTTTCTGGGACTGCGCACCCTGACTGTGATCGACGGCGCCCTGAAGATCATTGCAGATACAAAGCAGATCCGAATTGACCTGGACCACCTGCCCCTGGATGATCTCCGCACCTACGAGATGCTGAGCACCGGCGAGACCGTGGGAGTGTTCCAGTTGGAGAGTTCCGGCATGCGCCACATCCTCAGAAACATGAAGCCACAGCGCTTCGAGGACCTGACTCCCCTGGTTGCCCTGTACCGCCCGGGCCCCATCAAGAGCGGCATGGTGGACGATTTTATCAGCCGCAAGAGCGGACAGACCAGGGTGGAGTATATGCACCCGGTGCTGGAGTCGATCCTGAGCGAGACCTATGGGGTGATTCTCTACCAGGAGCAGGTGATGCAGATCTCCAGCGATCTGGCCGGTTTCAGCATGGCCCAGGCAGATTCCCTGCGGCGGGCGATGGGCAAGAAGAAGCCGGAGGCGCTCGCCAAGATGCGCGAGAGCTTCGTCAAGGGAGCGGGCGAGCGCCAGATCGATGCCAAGACGGCCGGGTCGATCTTCGACCTGATGGAGAACTTCGCGGGCTACGGCTTCAACAAGAGCCATTCTGCCGCCTATGCCCTGATCGCCTATCAGACCGCCTACCTTAAGGCCAATCACCCGGTGGCCCTGCTGGCAGCCATGCTCACCAGCATCCGCACCAACTCCGACAAGGTCTCCTATTACATCCAGGAGTGCCGGCGGCTGAATATCGAAATCTTGCCCCCGGACGTCAACGAGAGCCTGACCAACTTCACCGTGATCGGAGAGACCAGGATCCGGTTTGGCCTGGGAGCGGTGAAGAACGTGGGCGAGGGGGCGGTGGCGGCGATCATCGAGGCTCGCCAGACAGGCGGCCCCTTCCATTCCCTGGATGACTTCTGCCAGCGGGTGGACCTGCGCCAGGTCAACAAGCGGGTGGTGGAGAGCCTGATCCTGTGTGGAGCCTTCGACTCGCTGCAGGCGCACCGTGCGCAACTGGTAGCGGTGCTCGATGACTGCATGGAGACTGCCCAGGCCAACCGCCGGGATCTGGGGGCCCAGGCCAACGGCCAGGTCTCCCTGTTTGACATTTTGGATGAGCCCGGCACCGGTTTCGTCCAACGCTTACTGCCGGAGATTCCGGAGTATCCACCCCGGGAATTATTGGCCCATGAGAAAGATGTGCTCGGCTTCTACGTGAGCGGGCATCCCCTGGAAGGCTCAAAGGATATTCTGGCGGGGCGCACTACCCTTTCTATCGACGAGATCTCTCAGTGCAAGGATGGCGACCGGGTGACCCTGGGCGGGATCGTCTCTGGTCTGAAGCGGGGCACCACCAGGCGGGGTGATGGCAAGATCAGCTTTGCCTTGGAAGACCTTGGAGGCAGCGTGGAAATAGTTTATATCCAAAAGAATAATGGTAGAAACTTTCACCCGCCCGAGGATGACGCCGTCGTGCTGGTCACCGGCAGGGTGAGCCAGCAGGAAGAGAGCTACCGGATTTTCGCGGATGAGATCTCTCCCCTGGATGTGAAGCCGGCGGCCCGAGCCGACCACGTCCTGTATATCCGGATCAACCCCCTAGCGGGTAACCCGGAGGTGATTGAAAGGCTGCGGGTGCTCTTTATCCAGCACCACGGATTAACCCCGGCACTGCTCTACTTTGTACGGCAGAAGAAGCTGATCAGAACCGATGCCTCTTTCTGGGTCGATGCCAATCCGGAACTTTGTTTCCAGATAGAAGCGTTATGCGGGCCGGGCTCCTGTTTTATTCATGAAAAGGAGTCAGAACTGCTGTCTACACCGGCTGTGGCCACCGCAGTCTGAGATACATAAAGCGAAACTTGCATCAGATGGGGTTTTACCCCACCTGATGCTTAGTTAAGCCGATCCCGCCCCACCCGGGCACCCGGCTTAGCGTCCCTTATACTACCCGCTTAAAGAAGCGGGGGTATTAGGGAAGGTTAGCTATCGGATAATTTTGAAGTATCAGTAAAACATGGTATAATGAGGAATTCAAGGAGGGTTTGTTGATGGAAGACAATGATGTGCGGTCCGAATACATCGCTATCAAGGCGCTGGAGAACGGGGTGACCCTGATTGGCCTCACCCGCGGCCGGGACACTAAGCTCAGCCATACGGAGAAGCTGGACAAGGGAGAGATCATGCTGGCCCAGTTTACCGAAAATACATCGGCCATGAAGATCAGGGGCAAGGCGATCATTTATACGCAATTCGGATGCATCGATACCGCTGTCGAATAGTTTAGATTTATTAAGAGGAATCCTTCTCTACCAGGTCGAAACTCTATCTGCCGCCAGATTGGACATGGGGAGGAACGTCGGGTGTGGACAGTTGTATATATTGCGTCAAACCGTACCAATGCTGAAATAATCAAAGATATATTGAGTGCGGAGGGCTTGCTGGTCATGTTGCGATCGGCCGGCATCCCTCAATTCGGTGATGGTGGTGCTGTCGAAGTGCTCGTTCCGGAATCGGAAGCGGAGTCAGCACACGAGATTATGGACGAAGTCGACACGAATTGATCAGCAACTTCCCCAAGGGCTGTCGATCTATATGAAGATCCGATACTGGTAGGGATGGGCCCCAGGGCGAGGTAAGGAGTGACTGAACTTGTTTAAGGACCTATTCCGCAAGCAACAGAAATATATCACGGTGCACGCCGATACCGTAGCCCAGGATAAGGGAACCCTGTGGATCAAGTGCCCGGAATGTGGAGAGATTCTCTACGTTCGTGAACTGGAAAAAAACCTCGAAGTATGCGGCAAGTGCGGTCATCACTTTCGGTTGAGCGCCCCGGAACGCCTGGCCATCACTCTTGATGAGGACAGTTTCCAGGAGTGGGACGCGGGTCTAGAAGCGATTGATCCCCTATCCTTCCCTGAATATCAGGCTAAGCTGTCCAGTGCCCAGGAGGCTACAGGCCTGCGAGACGCCATCCTTACCGGCGAGGGCGGGATCCTGGGCTGGCCGGTGGTGGTGGGTGTGCTCGAACCTCATTTCATCATGGGCAGCATGGGGAGCGTAGTGGGTGAAAAGATCACCAGGCTGGTCATGGGCGCCATTCAGAAAAAACTTCCACTGCTGCTCTTTTCCGCCTCCGGCGGAGCCCGGATGCAGGAAGGGGTCTTTTCACTGATGCAGATGGCCAAAACCAGCGCGGCAATTGCCAGGCTGAATGAGGCCGGAATTCTATATATCTCTGTGCTGACCGATCCCACCACCGGAGGGGTCACCTCCAGTTTTGCCGCCCTCGGGGACATCATCATCGCTGAACCCGGCGCCCTGATCGGATTTGCCGGTCGCAGGGTAACAGAGCAGACCCTGAATGAGAAGCTCCCCCCTGACTTTCAAACTGCCGAGTTTTGCCTCAAGCACGGCCTGATCGACCTGGTGGCGCCGCGGCAGGAGATGCAAGCGGTGCTGGCGCACATTCTCTCGCTTCATTCCGGATCACAGCCGGGCATCAGTGTGAACTCCTGATCGGGACAACTGTTTTTTTGGAAAGGCGGTTTGGCTGTCAAAGATGCTGCTGGATTTTGAAAAACCACTGGTAGAATTAGAAAATAGAATTGAGGAACTGAAGACCTATACGGGTGAAAAGGGGATCGACCTCGGCGTCGAGATCGAGAGCCTGGAAAAGCGAGCCCTGGATCTCAAGAAGGAGATCTATCAGAACCTCACGCCCTGGCAGCGCACTCAGTTGGCCCGCCATGCAGAGCGTCCCAACACCCTGGACTATATAAAGATGCTGTTCACCGACTGGCTGCCTCTGTCCGGCGACCGGCTATTCGGAGACGATCCCGCTATCGTAGGTGGTATCGGCAAGTTTGAGGGCCGGCCGGTGACGGTGATCGGGCAGGTGAAAGGCCACAATACCAAGGAGAACCTGGCCCGGAACTTTGGGATGACCCATCCGGAAGGCTTTCGCAAATGCCTGCACCTGGTTCAGCAGGCGGCCAAATTCCGCCGCCCGGTGATCTCCTTCATAGACACGCCCGGTGCCTATTCTGGCATCGATGCCGAGGAGCGCGGCCAGGCCTGGGCGATCGCCGGCAACCTCTACGCCTTTGCCCAGCTTAAAACTCCCCTGATTGCCGTAATCACTGGTGAGGGCGGCAGTGGCGGGGCCCTGGCCCTAGGGGTCGGGGATGCCCTGCTGATGATGGAAAATGCAGTTTTCTCCGTAATCTCCCCCGAAGGGTGTGCGGCAATTCTCTGGAAGGATGCCAGTCGGGCTCCTCAAGCGGCTGAAGCCATGAAAATGACCGCTTCGGAACTCCTGAGACTGGGGTTGATCGACGGGGTCGTACCCGAACCCCTGGGCGGAGCCCACCGGGATCCTCAGGGAACCGCTGTCAACCTGCGACAGGAACTTAGGCAGATCTTGCAGGCGCTACAACAGATTGACCGGGACACTCTGGTCGAACTGCGCTGGAAGCGCATCCGCAGCATAGGTGAACCCAAGTAGGGAACAATAAAGGAAACTTACTTCAGGTGGGGTTTTAACCCCAACTGAAGGTTAGTTGACTTATCCCGCCCGGGTACCGGGCACCCGGCTTAGCGCCACTTATATCCTACCTTAGAGGCAGGAGTCGTAGTGGCGGTTAGCCATCGGATAAACAACAGATGCAGGCTCTGAAGCTTCCGGGTACCGGGTGCTGCGCCCGCCGGGTGCCCGCTTGGTGGGCGCGGGCGTGGTGGGTTGAAAAATGCCTGCATTCTGTAGAAGGGTGGACTCAATGCGTTCAGTGGATCGGATTGGAGTCTTGACCAGCGGTGGCGACGCTCCGGGCATGAATGCCGCTGTGCGGGCCGTAGTGCGCATGGCGATCTACCAGGGATTGGAGGTCGTCGGCATTCAGCGCGGGTACTGCGGCCTGCTGAAAAAGGAGTTCATCCCGCTCAGCCTCAGATCGGTGGGCGACATCATCCAGCGAGGCGGAACGATACTGCACACTGCCCGTTGCGAGGAATTCAAAACTGAATCAGGCCTGCTAAAAGGGGTACTCTGCCTCCAGGAACAGGGGATCGAGGGGCTGGTGGTGATCGGCGGGGACGGTTCCTTTCGGGGGGCACTGGAACTGGCCCATCACGGTGTAACGGTAGTCGGAGTGCCGGCCACCATCGACAATGATCTGGAAGGCACCGATTACTCCATTGGCTTTGACACCGCACTCAACAACGTGCTGGATGCCATCAACAAGATCAGAGACACTGCCACCTCCCACGAGCGCACCTTCATCATAGAGGTGATGGGCCACAGCTCCGGCCAGATCGCCCTCAATGCCGGCTTGGCTGGAGGCGCCGAGTCGATCCTGATACCGGAGATGCCCTACAATATCGATGAGATTATCTTCAAGCTCGACCGGGGTGTCAGCCGGGGCAAACTGCACAGCATTATCATTGTCGCCGAGGGGGCCGGCAGCGGACTGGAGATCGGCGAACAGATCCAGCAACGCACTGGACATGAGACCAGGGTGACGATCCTGGGGCACCTGCAGCGCGGCGGCGCTCCTACCGCCATTGACCGGTTGCTGGCCAGTCGTATGGGTGCCAGGGCGGTGGAACTGATCATCAATGGAGAGGCCGGCAAGATGGTCGGTATCAAAGCCCGGGAACTAGTAGCGGTTGGCCTTGAAGAAGTGCTGCAGCAAAAACGGGAGTTGGATCTGAAGCTCTACGAGCTAGCCGGGATCCTGTCTATTTAAGTAGATAAATAGAGCAGGCGCCGTCAGGAAGGAGGACTTGATGAGAAAGACCAAGATCGTCTGCACCATTGGACCTGCCAGCGGTTCCCCGGAGATCATCAAGGGACTGCTCATGGCCGGCATGGACGTGGCGCGCCTGAACTTTTCCCACGGTACCCATGAGGAACACGCCGCCCGCCTGGCCACCCTGCGGTATGCAGCGGCGGAGCTGGATAAAACTCTGGCCATCATGCTGGATACCAAGGGACCGGAGATTCGCATCGGGATGCTCCAGGGGGGTAAGGCCAATCTGCGGGATGGAGCCCGGGTCACCCTGACCACCGAGGAGATCGTGGGGAATGAGAGAAGGATTTCAGTCACCTATAAGGGTCTGCCTCAGGCTGCGCTGCCAGGCAGCACCATTCTCCTGGCCGACGGAAATATCGGGCTCAAGGTACTGGAGTCTCACGACCCGGACGTTCTCTGCGAGGTACTATTTGGCGGTGAGTTGACCGATCAGAAGGGGGTCAATCTGCCCGGTATCCACCTAGACCTTCCGGCAGTGACCGGCAAGGATATCGCCGATATCAACTTCGGGATCGAGAACCAGGTCGACTTTATCGCCGCTTCCTTCGTGCGCCAGGCTGCAGACGTGATTGCTATCAGGCGCCTGCTGGAAGCCAGGGACGCGGATATCCATATCATTGCCAAGATTGAAAACAAAGAGGGCGTTAATAACCTGGAGGAGATCATCAAGGTAGCCGACGGGGTGATGGTCGCCCGGGGGGATCTGGGGGTGGAGGTCTCCCCCGAAGAAGTCCCTCTGATGCAGAAAGTGATCATCAGCAAGTGCAACCACGCCGGCAAACCGGTGGTCACGGCCACCCAGATGCTGGAGTCGATGATCCACAACCCGCGGCCGACCCGTGCCGAGGCCAGCGATGTGGCCAACGCCATCCTGGACGGCACTGATGCGGTGATGCTCTCGGGGGAGACCGCAGCCGGCAAATATCCGGTGGAGGCGGTCAGGGTCATGGCCAGGATCGCCGTGCGCACCGAGGAGTCGCTAAACTACGCCGCACTGCTGCAGCAGCGGGCAGCTTCTGCCGGCCCCACCATCACCGATGCCATCAGCTATGCCACCTGCACCACCGCCCAGGACCTGGGAGCGGCGGCCATTATCACCTCTACCAAGTCAGGGTTCACAGCCCGCAACGTGTCCAAGTACAGGCCAAAGGCTCCGATTGTGGCGGTCACCCCCAGTGAACTGGTGCTCCGCAAGTTGTGCCTGGTCTGGGGGGCACAGCCGCTCCTGGCCCCGATGATCAACAATACCGACCAGATGATCAAGGAAGCGGTAGACATCAGTCTGGCCAAGGGACTGATCAAATGCGGCGACCTGATCGTGATCACTGCCGGGGTGCCGGTCGGCGTGGCGGGATTGACCAATTTACTGAAGGTGCATATCGTGGGAGAGGTTCTGGCCCGTGGGGCGGGCATCGGCAACCGGGCAGTAGTGGGCAAGGTGCGCATCTGTAAGAAACCGGAGGATGCCAAGTCCAAGATGAGCACCGGCGACATCCTGGTGGCCATCAACACCGACCGGGATTTTATTCCCGGCATGCAGAAGGCGGGCGCCATTATTACCGAGGAGGGCGGCCTGACCTCACACGCTGCGGTTGTTGGCATCAATCTGGGCATACCGGTGGTCGTGGGTGTGGGGGGCGCCACCGAGATCCTGCACGAGGGAGGCACCGTAACGGTGGACAGCATGCGCGGGCTAATCTACAAGGGGGCCACCACAGTCCTGTAAGAGAGAGTGGGCTATAAGGTCAGCCAGCGGTATGCGTAGGCGCGTATCCTGGTTGCCAGTCAGGTCGACAATCTCTCCTGGTTTTGAATAAATATTATGGGGTTGTAAGATCATAGGACTCCAGTACGAAATTTATATATAAAGCAGGAGTTAATCGATTTAGTGAAGAATTAATTGGCAATCTATATTCACCGTAAAAGGCAAACCCGGTGAAAGCCGGGGACGCAAAGCCACGAGTCTAAAGCCAATAGGCTATGACAGTCGGGTTGCCAGTGAGAGAAGAGGTAATACCCCTTTCTCGGCAACCCCGGGACAGGGGTTTTTCGTTATAACCAGGCAAGGAGCCGAAGATAACTCCAATAGCTTCAGGGAGAGGACGCTTGATAATGGGTAATGATGTGTTGATAAAAAAAGTAATTGTGGGCGTCAGAATTACCTTTGATAGTCCTTACAAATTATGTTTGATCCTGCGGGGCAAAATAAACACAATCGTAGCTGAGCAACAGCAGGAGATGGGTCCCGGAGGGGTTATCGCATCCAACACCATTGCTTATGCCGTCGAAAACTCAGAGTTGCTATTTGTCACCCATGAGAAATTGAAGGAGATTCAGCCGGCCCTTGCTGCCAGAATTATGGATAGCATAGAGGAGAAAAAAGAGGCTGAGCCCGGCATTCTTCCAGCCGAACAGAAGGGCAACGCTTATTCTTATAGCGTGAACGTGCAGTGCCCTGTGTGTGGAGGGCATTTCAAGGCCATAAAATTGTTCGACTCAAAACTAAAGCAGCTTAACCACGATACTGAAATGAGAACACGCTTCGAGGAGATCGAACCCATTCATTACAAGGTATGGGTGTGTCCTTACTGCCTGTATGCCAATTTTAGAAATTACTTTTCAGAACTCACCGCCTCTCAAAGATCCGCATTGAACACATCGATAGAAAAGAGAAAGGATATCTTCGCAGGTCTTCTTGGGTCGGATCAGGATACTAGAGCCATTAACAACTTCAGGCTGGCTATCGAGTGTTTATCTCAAATTAAAGCGGCTTCCAATGTCATTGCTAGCGCCTGGCTCAACCTGGCGTGGCTGTTCGATAATCAGGGAGAGGTAGACTCGGCAATCCAGGCCCGTCAAAAATCACTCGAAGCATATGAGCAATTCTATTATGAGGAACGGTCTCTGACTCCATCGATGGAACTCCAGACTCTCTATATAATCGGTGAGTTGAACAAGAGGTTGAGAAATATTAAAAAGGCGCACGAGTACTTATTAAAAGTTCTACATTATAAGGGTCATCAGGCGGCCATGCTGGTGGATTTTGCGCGGGATAGCCTGCAGGAACTCAAGCAGATGGCCAAGGAAACGGCATAAGCAGTCAAACTGAGCTGTTTATACGGGAGAAAGGGATAAAGGGTGTAAGATGGATGCTGATCGCATTGATCAACTAAAAGCTGGGCGCGAGATGGATGCTTTAGTAGCAGTTGAGGTAATGGGAATGAAGCACGAGAACAACGCCTGGTGGAACGAAGATGGTGTCAGAGTTGCATTACCCCGTTACTCTACCAGTCGCAATGAAGGTTTAATGGTGGAGAGATATGTTGTCTGTAAGTTGGGTTTAAGGCTAGACTGCTATGAATCACTTAAAGATTCTCATGAATTGAATAATCTACCGAACGAAGAATGGTATGTTGCATACGCTAAAGCAACTCCTGAGCAGAGATGCCGCGCGGCATTAAAAGCGGTCATGAAGCGATCCTCTCATCCCTGCCGCTTAATCCTGGGCCAGAAAGAGTCCAACAACTCCAAAGAAATAAGGTTAGTTCGTGGTTTTCGGAATATCCGAACATTGCTTAAGAACCAGAATGCACTGAGCGATGGCCCCCTAAAAGTCAAGCAAGCCCGAGCGGGGGAAGCAATCGGTGAAGCTTGAACTGGGATTCGTGAGAATTTCCACGCAGCCTAGCGTTGCACTCGGTATCAATGAGGCGAAGCTTCAGTGCCTGCCTGCACGTGGTAGTCGTAAATAATCTTTGAAAGCATGGCGATCTCCCGGAAGCTGGCTTTGATGTCCGGTTGTTCCTTGGAGAGGATCGTCAACAAATAGGGGCGACCCGGAAGGAAGATGATGCCGACATCGTTGGCCGTTCCCTCCAGGTCGCCCTCCTTGTGGGCCACTCGGACCGGGTCCGGGAGCAGAAACGGTAAACCATAGTGCCAGACCGGATGGGCCATGTCCTCCAGCATCTTTGAGCCCAGTTCCGGCTCCCGGGCGGCAAAGTCCAGGATCCCCTGGAGGTAACAACCCATGTCCCGGGGGGTCGTATAGTGTTCACCGTTGGGCTGGGGATGATCTGCCCCCAGCAGTTGCATATGGCGCAGGACTTTTTCCGGGCCGAGAAAGCGCTTGATCATCCGGTAGGCGATATTGTCCGACAGGGTGATCGCCACAGCGGCCAGGGCCCGCAGGGTGAAGCGGTCGCCATCCTCCGCAATGTACTGCAGGTAGCCCGAGCCGTCGCTGAAGTCTTCGCTTTCCCGATAGGTTAGCCGGTGCTCCAGCATGCATTGTCCGGCAGCCACCTGCTCGTAAAGATAGAGCACGTAAGCTATCTTCAGACAGCTCGCCTGAACGAACAGGTCGTCCTCGTTGATTCCGAAGCTCTGACCCGTATTCAGCTCCCGGCAGTAGACCCCATAGGTGGCCGGTTTCTGCGCCAGGTAGTGGCGCAACCCCAATGACAGCGGGGTATAGTCGATGCCCCCTGCAGACTCCATACTCCCACTCTCCTTTAAAAAACTATATCGATGACCTTGCCATTCAATCACCACCATATGTCACACCCTGGGAGAATATGCTGCAATCCCCTGGCGGGAATGGGCGATTTGTGATCAGGCCGGGATGGTGCTATAATTAACTTAATCTATAAAGAGAGCAAGCAGTCTGGATGATCGCGCGTGCCAACGCCGAAAGGCGGTACGTGAGGAAAGTCCGGGCTCCATAGGGCAGGGTGCTGGGTAACGCCCAGTGGGGGCAACCCTAAGGCAAGTGCCACAGAAATGTAGACCGCCACGCATGTGAATGCGGGGTAAGGATGGAACGGTGCGGTAAGAGCGCACCAGCGGTCAGGTGACTGGCCGGCTAGGTAAACCCCACCTGGAGCAAGACCGAATAGAGAGGCTATGGAGTGGCCCGCTCCGCCTCCGGGTAGGTTGCTAGAGGCCTCAGGCAACTGGGGTTCGAGAGAAATGATCATCACCCTCAACTTGAGGGAACAGAACCCGGCTTACAGGACTGCTTGCCCTGCAAAAACGAGGCGTGAAGTGGAAACCATCAGGTTTCCTGCTTCACGCCTCTTGTGTGAGCACGGGGACGGTTCTCGCGCTCACACAAGAGCGCGAGAACCGTCCCCGTGCTCAGGGGTGAATAGGTGCTGGAGGCGGCGCAGGGCCTGAAGCTTCTCTTCCCGCCCCAGTTTGGCCTCCTTGATCGCCTGCTCCAGGATATCGATGGTCCGGTCATAGCCGGGGCGGTTCACCGGGTAGGGGTAGCCGTCCTTGCCGCCATGGGCGAAGCTGAATTTGGCCGGGTCGGTGTAGCTGGGACGCTCCCCGTAAGCCAACTCGGCCAACAGCGATAGCGCCCGCACTGTCTTCGGGCCGACTCCTTTGATCGACAAGAGGCTTTCAAAATCGGCAGGATGCCGTTCGTAGGTCTGCAAGAGCACACGCTGCAGGCTGGATGGTTTCAGGTGCTCCTCGTACAGGGAATGGCGGGACGGCAGCACCAGTTGGGTATACTCCCGGGTGACCGCCTCCGGGGTCAGGGCGCTCAGGGAGGCGATGGTGCTCCGGGTTGCGGTGCTGGCCCGGGCCACCAGATTCAGAACATCCTTTTCCTTACGGTCACAGCAGATGGCGTTGTGGGGTTCGTTCACGAAATCGGATACCTTGTCCCCGAGCCAGTGATAGCGGCGGGCGCGCTTGCTGCCGGTATTCATCCCCTGCTGGACTACCGCCCACTCGCCCTTAGCCGTGAAGATGAAGGTGTGGTGGTAGAGCTGGTAGCCGTCCTGGACGGCGGTATTGTCCACCTTGGCGCTCATCTTGCTGGCATAGACCAGTTTGGCCGCGCTGTTGGGCAGGGCGTACTTGTCCGCATAGTTAAGGATGTCCTGAGGCGTCTTCAGGGAGGTCTTGCCCTTGCCCCCTGCAATAAACAGGCCTAGTTCCCCCTCATAGCCCCGCAGGCCCTCCTTGAGAGCGCCGCAGACCGTGGTGGTCAGGCCGGAAGAGTGCCAGTCGAAGCCCAGCAGGCAGCCCAGGGCCTGAAACCAGAAGGGATCGGCCAGTTTGGCCAGAACTGCAGTGCGCCCTTGTTCCCGGACCAGCAGGAACAGCATCGCCCGGCCAAGCCTGGTCATCCGCTCAAACAGCCAGGGAGGGCACTGCCCGGTATGCAGGGGAAGGTCGACGCTGCCGGTGCGCACTGAGATCACCTCTCCCATATTGTAAGTCTTGTTACCGGAGCCCACAAGGATTACTCCTGGTGAAGACATCGAGATGTAGCCAACCCCAACCCCAACCTGTTATATTTGTAATGTCAGAAATGATGTAAAACCGGATCATCAACATCCAAGCAGGACTGAGGCAGATCGGCAAATGAAGAAAAAGCATATCGGCTCAATCTACCTGACCCTGGCCGCAACGATCTGGGGCGGAACGTACGTGGCCAGCAAGGCGGTACTGGCGGTGATCCCTCCACTGGAGCTAGTCTGGCTCCGTTATCTAGTGGCGCTGGTCGCACTGGTTGTCTTGGGGTTGATTACCCGTCAATCGTGGCATGTTCGGAGACGGGACCTGCCCCTGATCCTGACCATCGGCGTGATCGGATATGTCATATCAATTTGGGCCCAGTTTGTTGGAACACAGCTCTCTTCTGCGCAGATGGGAGCGATGATCACCTCGGCAACGCCGGCATTCATGGTTGTATTTGCCTATTTCCTGCTGGGAGAGCAGTTCACTCTGACCAAGGGCATATCGACTTGCCTGGCCACTCTCGGTGTACTGCTGATTGTGGGGGTGGGCGAGATCGGCAAATCATTCCGGCTCGGAGGCATGATCCTGGGGATAGCGGCTTTGACCTGGGCGCTGATGTCCGTGCTGGTCAAGCTGGTCCCGGAGAGCTATTCCAAGCTCGTAGTGACCACATACGCCATTCTGATGGCGGCAGTCATCATCACGCCATTTGCCCTGCTGCAGATCGATCAGGCGCAGTTGCAGGCGCTGCTAAGGCCGGCTGTATGCCTGGAGGTGCTGTATATCGGGACACTTTCCACGGCAGGCGCCTTCTTCCTCTGGAACAAAGGCCTGGAGTTAATCGATGCCGGGAGCGGGGGCCTGTTCTTTTTCTTTCAGCCGTTGACAGGAACCCTGCTGGGCTGGCTCTTTCTTGGGGAGCGCGTGGGGATCATATTCTGGGCGGGCGTTGCGCTGATCTGCCTGGGAGTGTTGTTGGCGGCGAAGGAACCGCCAGAGGGGTTTGCCCGGGTGGCCCTGCCAGCCGGGGAGCCTATCAAAACTAGTGAGGGAGATGGCGGTTGATGGAACTGTCGCTTCCTGAAGCGGTCAGAGAGGCCTGTGCCTTGTTGGCTGCTGGCCACAAGCAGGCCTACGCGGTAGGTGGGGGAATCAGGGACCTGATCCTGGGTGTTGAGCCTTTGGACTGGGACCTGGCCACGGATGCCTCACCGCGCGACGCTACAGCTATTTTCACCAGGGCCGGATTCAAGGTGCTGCCAACCGGCATCAAATACGGCACCATTACTGTTTACATTGGGGACTTGCCCATAGAGGTCACCACCTTCAGGGTGGAGGGCGGCTACCATGACTGGCGACGCCCTGCCGGTGTCCATTTTGTCAAGGAGATCGAACAGGACCTGGCCCGGCGAGACTTTACCATCAACGCCATCGCCTATGACCCGCTGCAGTCCCGGATTATCGACCCCTGGTCCGGGATGCGGGACCTGGCAGCGATGCGGCTCAGAGCGGTGGGCGACCCGGAGGCCAGAATCGGCGAGGATGCCCTGCGGATCATGAGAGCGATCCGTATCGCCGCGGATTACGGTCTGCGCATCGAGTCCGGGACCTGGCATGCTATCGTCAGAAACGCTGAACTGGTCGGCAGAATCTCCATCGAGCGGGTCCGGGATGAGCTTACCCGGACGCTGATGGCCGCAAATTACCTGGACGGGTTGCAGCAACTGCTCCAGGCGGGGGTGCTGTTCGTGATCATCCCCGAGTTGAGCGAGAGCTGGCTTTTTCCCCAATATCACCCCTATCACCAGTATACAGTCCTGAATCATACCTTCGAGGCGCTTCGTTACGCCCCGGCTTTGCTGGAGGTGCGTCTGGCGGTGCTGCTGCACGATGTGGCCAAGCCTAGATGCTTTAGCCGTGGGACTGACGGCAAGGGCCATTTTTACGGGCATAACCTGCTGGGTTCGGAGATGGCTGAGGATATTCTACAGAGGTTGCGTTACAGCGCCAGGACGATAAAACAGGTGGCGATCCTGATCAAAGAGCACATGCTGAGTCTGCAGATGCGCACTCCTGCCATGCGCAGGCTGGTGGCCAGGGTCGGGCGGCCAGCCATCCCAGATCTGCTGGCAGTTAACCAGGCTGATTTCTTGGCTCACAGTACCGGTCTGATCATGCATACATTCTCTGAATGGGAAGCTTTCAGGACTCATCTAAACGAGGTAATGGCAGAGGATGCCGCCTTCAATCTGAGCGACCTGGCCATCAACGGCAAGGATCTGCTGGCCATTCTGGATTGCCAGCCGGGGCCACTGATTGGGACAGTCCTGAATAAACTGTGGAATGAAGTGCTGGCGTGCCCCCAGAAAAACGAGCGCAGCTATCTGCTGGCCCGGGCCAGCCAGATCGCTGCGCATCATGACGCTACTCCGGTAAAGAGAGGTTAGAAGCCTAGCCCTAAGCGCTCGGCGAGCATGGGAGGAAGGCCCGCCGCTGCCACTTTCTGTTTGGTCAGATGGAAATCGTAAGGTACATGCCTGTAACTGATGGTATGGCTGTCGTCGTCATAGATCAGATACGACGCCCCCGGTTTACCATCCCGGGCCTGTCCGATGCTGCCCGGATTGATCAGGTACAGCTTATCATCGTGGATGCTATATGCAGAGGCCTGGTTATGCTCCAGGAACTCCTGGATCGTCCTGTCGCCATATGAGTATATTGCCCGCTGGTGGGTGTGGCCGAAAAAGCAGAGAGCTATCCGGGGGTACTCCGTAGCCAGAGCATCAAAGGCAAAAGTTGCGCCAGCCGGGGAAAAGATGTAGTCGTAGGGGTGGATGGGGGAGCCGTGCACCACCAGAAACCGGTCGTCGACCAGGGCTTGCTCCGGTAGTTGTTTCAGCCATGCTTTATTGCTCTCGTTGAGTTGGCGTTCAGTCCACAGCAGTGCATCCTGGGCGACCGGATTGAAATCCTCGATGCCGCAGATGCCGACCACGGCATCGTCATGATTGCCCCTCAGGCAAAGAAAACCGCGGCTGCGGCAGAGCTCGGCACACTCATTGGGGTTGGCGTAATAACCAACAATATCGCCCAGGCAGACAACCTTCTGGACACCCTGGCGGTCTAGATCCTCCAGGGCTGCCTGGAATGCCTCCAGGTTGGCGTGTATATCACTGATTATGGCATAGCGCACCCGGCAGTCGACTCCCCTTCCGGCTTTGCCAGAATGACACGGAGTACCCTTCTATTTTCAAAGACATGCTTATCTTTGTCAATAAAAAGTTATTTTTATACAGATACCCCACCAACGAGCCCGACTTCCTTTTAAAGCCTGTGCCGACGATATCGCCCGGGGCAAACCGGTGCCGGTTTTATCCTCCCTCGTCGGAAAAGAATTAACCGGGTGAACTTTTATGTCATAATCTGTCTGGCCATGCAAATATACTGGAATGAAAAATAAGATCCAAACTCTTAATGTAATCTTCGACAAGAAGAGGACAAAAGTGTCTTTAAGGCGAATATGCTGATTATATTTGCCATACGGGGTTGGGGATGCTGCCGTGCCGAGAGGCAGGCGGCAGTCAATGGGAGAGGATTTGAAGGCGCTGATACTGTTCTTTAAAAAAGTCTTGTTACCGGTCGTCGTCCTGCTGGTTCTTCTGGCAACATCCAGCCGTGTTTCCGCTGTTGCTTGCATCGGCAGGCATGAGGAACCCTTTTTTCTTGCGGGCGCTTTTGTCAATAATCATTTATCCGTGTTAGTGAGTGCTGTATATGAAAAGGTTGCCACCCTCTTTGACCTCGGGGGCAGCCAGGCCGGTCATGTTCATGACATGCCCGTACTCGCTTCGCAGGTTGCAAGCAGTGGTCCAGGCTCTTTAATGGCTGTTGCTGCCAGCTACGTAATTGAGCCCCGTCTGTTGTCTATATCCGATGATGGTTCAGCCGATCTCCTGGGTCAGTCTGCAGCCACTCTGGACATCGACTGCCCGGGCCAGTCTGACGCCCTGAAGCTGGCCTGTGCCGCCGTTAACGGCACTGTGCTCCAGCCCGGGTCGGTGTTCCCGCTCAGTGAACGCATTGGCCAACAGCTGGCTGCCAATGATCTGATGGGCGTTACCGATAGCGAGGGCCAGCCGGAGGACCAACGAATCGTCATCTGCCGGCTGGTGAGTACCTTTTACAGCGCTGCTCGGCAAGCCCACCTGGGTATTGTAGAGAGCACTTCCTATCTGTGGCCCTCAAATTACCTGCTACCAGGATATGACCCGATCTCCAACAATAATCTGATCGATCTCCAATTGGCGAACAACGGCGCCGCTCCTCTTTATATCTCGGCTATTGCTTACAGGGGCTATGCTCAGGTGCGCATCTACGGCGGCCGGAATAGTATCATTCAGGATCAGCCGGCCAGCGCCCCGGTCAATGTCATCTATCCCCCGGAGAAGATCGATCTGGAACAGATCCGCTCCTCTCCCCGCTACCAGGGGCTGATCTTCAGTGTACCCTCTGCCGGTAAGGAGATCGCCCTCACTTTTGACGACGGCCCGGACCCCAATCTCACTCCTGCCTACCTGAAGGTGTTGCGGGGAGAGGGAGTGCACGCCACCTTCTTCCTGGTTGGGCGGCGGGTAGAAAAGGCGCCGGGGATGGCGGCGATGATCGCCGGGGAGGGGGAGGAGATCGGCAACCACACCATGAATCATGAATATTTGACCAGCGTCCCGCTAAAATACGGGGAGCAGAACCTGATCGACACCACTGGCCTGATTGAACAGGAGACCCATGAGAACATCCTTTATTTCCGGCCCCCGGGCGGTAGGTTAAGCCCCAGCCTGATTAAGACGGTTAGGGAGACAGGCATGAAAACCGTGCTCTGGAACATCGACCCTCAGGATTGGGCGCCCGGGATGACACCAGGCAGGATCATCAGGGATGTTCTTGACAACCTGCAACCAGGAGCGATTGTGGTCATGCACGAGGGGAAGCGCCAGACTCTGGAAGCCTTGCCCGGATTGATCAGAGAGCTGAAACAAAGAGGCTGGCGCCTGGTGACGATCTCCGAACTGCTGACCGATGGCATGAAGGCGTATCCGGTAACAACATCACCAGCGGCCAAACAGACCTGAAACGGGCTGTCAGACGGTAGTTTCTTCTCCTACCGGATAGGTGGCGGTTTCGTTGCATTGGGGACACTGCAACAGGTGAATGCATTGGCCGTCTCCCGTGATCGGCAGGTCCCGGCCGGTGACATCCACCAATTCTTCATAGGGGCTGTAAGGATCATAGTAGCTTTCCAACCCACCATAATCGATCATCTGGGCACCACAATCCGGGCAATTGTGCATAATCTGGTTCAGGCCATTGCATACCGGGCATCCAGCACCCATCCTTCTTCACCTCACTTTTTTCAAAGCTCAGTCTGATAGCTATTTTTTCCGATGATCAACAAAGCTTATGCATCTTGTGGATGCATCATGTTCGCTCTAAGGCGCGGCGTGACTGCCGCAGTACGTCCTTACAGCTATTGTATAGTGAATACATGGACGCCAGCGGTTGACTTTCACCGGCCCATATTTCATAATTAGGCCATGAAAAACGTTTGCATTGTGCAATTAGGCCGTGTTAATGGGCGCTGATGTCCTCGGCAGGAACAAAGTTTCCGGGAGGACATTTATTGTTTGCCCCAGATATAGTTTAGGGAAAAACTGTTGGCTTGATAGGATGTGAATGGGATGGACCGGGCGCGCATACTGATTGCAATAGGCAAGGCCGAGCAGCGGAGCAGTCTCAAGCTTCTGCTGGCGAGGGGCTCTTACCAGGTGGTAGGTGAAGCCGGCGATGGGCAGCAGGCGCTTCGCCAGGCCCGCTCCCTCAGCCCGGACCTGGTGCTGGCGGAGGTTGACCTGCCGGGCATGAATGGTTTTGAACTCTGTAGGGTTCTCAACCAGGATAGGCGAACCCCGGTACTCCTGATCTCCCAGCAGGCCTTTCTCTTTTCGCAGCCAGAGGAACGGACGAAATATTACCCGATCTGCTATGCCACTAAACCCCTATCGGAATATAATCTGTTTCCGGCTATCGAGAGCCTGTTCAATTGCCAAAAACACATTCAGGCCTTAGAGGCAGAGATCGGCAACCTGCAGGAGAAGATCGAGACCAGGAAGCTGGTGGAGCGAGCCAAGGGACTGCTAATGGAGCAGTTGGGGGTGCCTGAGGCCGAGACCTACCGCCGGATGCAGAAACAGAGCATGGACAAGTGCCTGTCGATGCGCAAGGTGGCGGAGGCGATCATTCTCGCTTACGATTTGAACAAGTGATCACCATAAAATCACGGATAATAGCCTGAAATGCAGGGGATTATGAGGTAAAATATTGAGTGACGAAATAAAGCAGGAGGGTTACCAATGATTACTAAAACTAAGGAAGACGTTCTCAGTCTGGCTCATGACCGCGGCGTGCAGTTTATCAGGCTTCAGTTCACCGATATTCTGGGTTCCCTGAAAAACGTGGCCATCACGGCAGAGCAGTTGGAAAAAGCCCTATCGGAAGGGATCATGTTCGATGGCTCTTCTATCGAGGGTTTTGTCCGGATCGAGGAATCCGACATGTACCTGGTTCCAGACCCCAATACCTTTACCATCTTTCCCTGGCGTGGGCGGGATGGGTCTGTGGGCCGGCTGATCTGCGATGTTTATAGCCCGGATGGTACACCCTTTATCGGTGACCCGCGCTACGCTCTGAAAAAGGTGCTGGCAGAAGCCAGGGAACTGGGCTACACCATGAACGTGGGACCGGAGGCGGAATTCTTCCTGTTCAATACGGAGCAATCCGGCCGCCCCACTGTCACCACTCACGATGAAGGCAGCTATTTCGATCTGAGCCCTCTGGACCGCGGCGAGGATACCCGGAGAGACATGGTGCTGGCCTTGAAGGAGATGGGCTTTGACGTGGAGGCGTCGCACCACGAAGTCGCCCCCGGGCAGCACGAGATCGACTTCCGGTACGACGATGCCCTGGCCACGGCTGACAACGTGGTCACTTTCAAGTATGTGGTGCGCTCCATTGCCCTGCTGCACGGCCTGCACGCCACTTTCATGCCGAAGCCCGTGTTTGGGATCAACGGGTCTGGCTTTCATATCAACCAATCCCTTTTCGCCGACGGCACGAACGCCTTCTATGATCCTTCACAGCCCCTGCAGTTGAGCAGTGCGGCCCTATACTACCTGGGCGGACTGATCTCTCATGTCAAGGGGTTGACTGCTATCACCAACCCTCTAGTCAACTCCTACAAGCGGTTGGTGCCAGGGTATGAAGCTCCCGTCTACATTGCCTGGTCACCACGGAACAGAAGCCCGCTGGTGCGTGTGCCTGCCCGCCGGGGGCAGGGAACAAGCCTGGAATTTCGTAGCCCGGACCCATCCTGCAACCCCTACCTGGCCTTCGCGGTCAACCTCAAGGCCGGCCTTGAGGGTATCAAAAACAAGATCACACCACCCGCTCCGGTGGACCAGAACATCTTCGAAATGTCGGAACAGGAATTACAGGATCTGGGTATCGGGTACCTGCCAGATACCCTGGGCAGTGCCCTGGAAGAACTGAAGCGGGATACCCTGATCCAGGAGGCGCTCGGCCCCCATATCTTCGAAAAATTCGTGACGGCCAAGACCCTGGAATGGAACGAGTACCGGATTCAGGTGCACTCCTGGGAGCGCGACAAATATCTCAGCAAGTATTAAACAGGTGCTGACCATAACCGCCACCATAACCTGTTGGCGGCGGTTTTTTAAAATGGCGAGGCGCGGCAGTGTGTCTGGGAAGAAGTACATTGTATTCATTGCATGAAGTAGATTGTATTTTGTGGTGGCTGCTGTTATAATCGCGCATACTAGATTATTAAGCCTTACCAGCGGGGGATCGGCCATGGAGAGGATCGATAGCCAGGGCGTGCATTACCGGGAGTTGAATGAACTGATCAAGCGACTGGCGGAGGAAGGTGTCCGTGAGTTTCAGCTTGACAATATCAACGGCCAGCGCTATCTAGGCACCGGCCTGGCATATTCGGATATCAGCATGACTATCAACGGGGTACCGGGCAACGACCTGGCCGCATTTATGAACGGGCCGGCGATCACCATCAACGACAACGCCCAGGATGCCATCGGCAACACCATGAACGCCGGGCAGGTTACGGTGCATGGCCATGCCGGCGATGTTTTGGGCTACGGGATGCGCGGCGGGCGCCTGTTTATTAAAGGGAATGTGGGATACCGGGTCGGAATTCATATGAAGGAATACAAGAAGCAGGTTCCAGTGCTGATCGCTGGTGGGACGTCGGGAGATTTTCTGGGAGAATACATGGCCGGAGGCATGCTGGTGCTGCTTGGTCTGGAGCGAGAACCGGGCACGCCTCTGTCCGGTGATTATCTAGGTACCGGCATGCATGGCGGGGTGATCTACCTGAGGGGTGAGGTGGACCCCTTCACCCTGGGCAAAGAGGTATCCGTCTTCGATCTGGACGAGGCGGATTGGACTGTTCTGGGTCCGCACCTGCAGGATTTCTGTACTGCCTTTGGATACAATTATGACGAGGTTTGTGCGGAGCAGTTCTGTAAACTGATTCCGGTTTCCAACCGGCCCTATGGAAGGCTATACTGCTATTAGGACATGCACGCCTGCCGGGGCACCCGCCAAAGGTGGGTCGGGGCAGGCTCTGAAGCTGCGCTTCAGGCTGAAAGGAGCCTGTACACAGGGGGGTTGGCAGTTGGACTACCAGGTAATTGTCATCGGAGCAGGCCCAGGAGGCTACCCGGCTGCCCTGAGAGCGGCCCGGATGGGAGCCAGGGTCTGTCTGATCGAGGCCGGACAGGTCGGTGGGACCTGCCTGAACAGGGGCTGTATCCCGACCAAGGCTCTGGTGGAGAGCGCCTCTGCCTATCGACGCGCCCGCAGGGCCGGCGAGTTTGGAGTGGAGACCGGCGCCATCGCTCTGGACTACGGCAGGGTCCGGTCGCGCCAGTCAGAGATCGTCACCCGCATGAGGACCGGAGTGCAGTTCCTGCTGGAGAGAAGCAAGATCGATCTGTTGCAGGCCCATGGCCGGTTGGCCGGGCGCAACCTGATCGAGCTGGTTTTTTCAGATGGCAGGACCGGGCAGATCACTGGCGACCAGATTATCCTGGCTACCGGTTCAGAGCCATTGCTGCCACAATCGCTGGGTTATGACGGCGATCTGGTGGTCTCCAGTACAGAAATGCTGTATCAGGAAGCGCTCCCTGAGACGCTGCTGATCGTCGGCGGTGGCGTGATCGGTTGTGAGTTTGCCGGGATCTATGCAGCCATGGGAGTGCGGGTGATCGTGGTGGAGGCCCAGCCGACCATTCTTCCCTCCGTCGAGGAGGACCTGGCGCGCAAGCTGCAGACCGTTCTGAAGCAGCAGGGGATCATCCTGAAGACTAAAACCAGGATCATGGCTGTCACCCGGGATGGGCGGCATGCCAAGGTCTCTCTGAGCGACGACACCGAGGTGATCGCTGACAGGGTACTGATCTCGGTCGGTCGCAGCCTGAACACGGCGGGCATCGGGATGGAACTGGCCGGTGTGGAAACCAACAACGGCTCGGTGGTCGTCAACGATAAAATGGAAACGTCCGTCCCCGGCATCTATGCCGTCGGCGATATTACGGGCAAGGCCCTATTGGCCCACGTAGCCACCGCCCAGGGAGTGGCAGCGGCAGCCAACGCCCTGGGCGACGAGCGCGCTATGGATTACAGCGCCGTACCCGGCTGTATTTTTACCTACCCGGAGATCGGCAGTGTCGGCATCACCAGCAAAGAAGCCAAGGCCCTGGGTATTCCCCTGAAAACCGGCAAGTACCCCTTCATCGCCAGCGGCAAGGCCCAATGCGAGGGGGAGGGGGATGGTTTTGTCAAGGTGCTGGCTGCAGCTGATACCGGGCGCCTGCTGGGTCTGCACATCATCGGGCCGCATGCCACCGAACTGATTGCGGAGGGAGCCCTGGCGGTGCGCTGGGGGTTGACTCTGTCCCAGCTAAGTGATACCATCCACGCCCACCCGACCCTGTCAGAAGCCCTGAAAGAGGCGGTTGAAATAGCTGTGGGGGCGTGACACCGGCCTGACTGGAGAAAAATTGCCCTGGCCGGATCATCAGGCCGGATTATAATAGGATCACCAGGGTCGATCGCCAGGATCGATCACCCACAATACTAAGGAGGGATCTCAATGATAGATGTAGTGTTGCCGTTTCTGGCCGAAGGCGTGGACGAGGCCACCATTTCCTTTTGGAAGGTGGATGAGGGAGACGACGTGGCCGACGAGGACGAGCTGGTGGAGATGTTCACCAACAAGGCCGTCTTCAGCGTTCCCTCCCCTGTGAGCGGCCTAGTGGAGGAGATCCTGGCAACAGAGGGAGAAGTGGTCAAGGTCGGTCAGGCCTTGTGCCGCATCAAGGACTAATAGTCAGATCACCTGCCGGCGCCGGATGCTGTCACCGGCTGCACAGGAGAGGAGAAACTCATGGCCAAACGCTATGCGGTTTTTTGGGGATGCCAGATACCGGCTCGCCTCCCCTTCGTCGAGAAATCAACGCGCCTGGTATTGCAGCAGGCGGGCATCGAGTTGGTGGACCTACCGGGCTTTACCTGCTGCCCGGAGCGCAGTTTAGTGAATAGCTATTCGGAAGAGGCCTGGCTGCTAACCGCGGCCCGCAACCTGGCCCTGGCCGAGCAGTCCGGGCTGCCGCTGCTGACACCCTGCAACGGCTGCTACAGCACTTTGAAGACCGCACTCGGCGACATCCAGGATTCGGCAGCGCTGAGAGAGCATGTAAGCGCCAAGCTGCAGACGATCGGCCTGGACTTCCAGGGCAAGGCGGTGGTGAAGCACCTGATCGAGGTGCTGCACGACGATATCACTCCGGAGCGGATCAGGAAGCTGGTCACCCGCCCGCTGAGCGGTTTGAAGATCGCCGTGCACTACGGCTGCCACATGCTGCGGCCGGCAGATCGGCTCCACTTTGATGATCCCCTGCATCCGGTGAAATACGATCTGCTGGTGCAAGCCCTGGGGGCGTCACCGGTACAGTACGAGACCAAGATGCTCTGCTGTGGCAGCAATCTCGGTTCTGCGGGGGCGCAGCCGGAAGCGGCCATGATGATGCGCAGGAAACTGCAGGACTTGAGTGGCCAGGCTGATGCCCTGACCGTGGTCTGCCCGGCCTGTTTCATTCAATTCGACCAGCGCCAGTATATCCTGCAGCGTCAGGGTGAGCGGCTGAACCTGCCGGTGTTTACCTATGCGGAACTGCTGGGACTGGCCATGGGCATCCCGGGCGAGGAACTGGGCCTCAAAGAGCACCGGGTGGGCACCGAGCCGTTTTTCCAGGCCTGGAGCAGCCGGACTGGCGCCCTGGAGGCGATCAAGAGGAGCGGGATCGATCTGGCCTCCCTCAAGCGCTGCTATGAATGTGGGGCGTGTGTGGATGACTGTCCCACTGCCCAGGTGAGCAGCCAATTTCAGCCCCGGGAGCTGATCGG
This sequence comes from Thermacetogeniaceae bacterium, assembly GCA_050010575.1. Lineage (GTDB taxonomy): Bacteria > Bacillota > DSM-12270 > Thermacetogeniales > Thermacetogeniaceae > Palsa-1188. Next base: position 29,333 of record JBEKKU010000011.1, read on the forward strand.
CAGCCTGCTGCAGGGCCACCTTGATCAGCTTTTACAGAGCAAGGCGATCTGGCAGTGCCTGGAGTGCCACACCTGTTCCGAGCTCTGTCCGCAGAAGTTCGGCATGGAAAAGGTATTTACAGCCCTGAAACGCCTGTCTGTGGCCCGCGGCGCCGCTCCGGCGCCGCTGCAGGGCGGGATCAAGAGCTTTTTACAGACTGGCAAGTTGGGCGCCATCGATGAGAAGGCCCGTAAAAAACTTGGTTTGGGTGCTCTTCCGCCGGGAGGAGAAACAGAACTGCAAACATTACTCGGCTTATTGCAGCAAGATCAGTAGAGGAATGGGGACACAAGCACTGGGGGATGAGACTGCATGAAGGGAACCGGCCCACGCATACCATCAGGATGTTCCATTACCGGCATCTTCAACAGAAAAGCCAAGCGATTCAGCGGCGCTGATGTGATCAAGTCTATCAGGCTGATGCATGACCGGTCCAACGGCTTGGGCGGCGGTTTTGCCGGCTACGGCATCTACCCGCAATACAGGGATCACTACGCCTTTCACATGCTTTACGGCAGCGAGGCCAGCCAGCACGAGACGGAGCGCTTTTTGGAAAAGAATTTTATCGTCGACCGGAGCGAGCCGATCCCGACGCGCCCTCACCCCAATATCACCGATGCCCCTATCCTGTGGCGCTATTTTTTACGGCTGAAGCCCTACGCGGTGGAGCAGTTCTCCGCCAGCCAGGACCGCCGGCTATTGGGGGAGGCTGGCAACGGTTATGTTGAAAAGAACTTCGTGGTTCGCCAGATCATGGATATCAACCAGAAGATCGACGGGGCCTTCGTCGCCTCCAGCGGCAAGAATATGGGCGTCTTCAAGGGCGTGGGTTACCCCGAGGATATCGGGGAGTTCTACCGGATAGATGAATACGAGGGCTACATGTGGACCTCCCATGGCCGGTTTCCGACCAACACCCCGGGCTGGTGGGGTGGCGCCCATCCCTTCACCATCCTGGACTGGTCCGTGGTGCACAACGGGGAGATCTCCTCATACGGGATCAACAAGCGCTATCTGGAGATGTTTGGCTATCATTGCACCCTGCAGACCGATACCGAGGTCATCGCCTATCTCTTCGACCTGCTGCACCGGAGGCAGGGCCTGTCCCTGGAAAATACCTGCCTGGCCCTGGCGGCGCCTTTCTGGAAGGAGATCGACCGCTACCCGGAGACCAAGCGGGAGGCGGTCACGGCGATCCGGCAGGTCTACGGTTCCGCCATGCTCAACGGGCCGTTCAGCCTGGTGGTCGGTTTCACCGGTTGCATGATCGGGATCACCGACCGGATCAAGCTGCGCCCTCTGGTTTGCGGGCAGAAGGATGAAGTAGTCTACCTGTCCAGCGAGGAAAGCGCCATCAGGGAGATCTGCCCGGCCCCCGACCGGGTCTGGACGATCAGGGCCGGGGAGCCGATCATCGTCACACTGGAGGAGGGGGTGCAACCATGACCAGAAGCCTAGTGTCACCCGATTTCCTGGTCAAGATCGATCACCAGCACTGCCGGCGCTGCAAACGGTGTGTGCTGAACTGCGGTTTTGGGGCGCTAAGCTTTCTGGACCGGGTGGTGCCCGACAACAACAAGTGTGTGGCCTGCCAGCGGTGTGTGGCCTTCTGCCCCGAAGGGGCGATCACGGTGGAGCGTCACCCGCTCACCTTCAAGAGCAACGGGCACTGGTCCTCGGATAGCATCAAGGCCATTTACAAACAGGCCGAGACCGGTGGTATGATGCTGACCGGTATGGGTAACGACCGGGACTATATCAGCTACTTCGATCATATGGTGCTGGATGCCTGCCAGGTGACCAACCCGTCCATCGATCCCCTGCGGGAACCGATGGAACTGCGGACCTACCTTGGTAGCAAGCCGAACGCCCTGCAGTTCAAGGAGCAGGACGGGGATGTAGTGCTGGATACCAGGCTCAGCCCGCAGGTAATCCTGGAGACCCCGATCATCTTTGGCGCCATGTCCTATGGGGCGATCAGCCTGCCGGCCCACAAGGCCCTGGCCCGGGCGGCTTCCATTGCCGGATCCCTCATGAACACCGGGGAGGGCGGCCTGCATAAAGAATTATATCCCTACAGCGACCGGATCATCGTCCAGGTGGCCTCCGGGCGTTTCGGGGTCAACCAGGAGTACCTGGAGCGGGGGGCGGCGGTGGAGATCAAGATCGGGCAGGGGGCGAAGCCGGGCATCGGCGGCCATCTGCCTGGCGAGAAGGTCGATCAGGAGGTCTCTCTGACCAGGATGATCCCGGTGGGCAGCGATGCCCTGTCGCCGGCGCCACACCACGACATCTACTCCATCGAGGACCTGTCGCAGTTGATCTACGCCCTGAAAGAGGCGACCCGCTACACCAAGCCGGTCGGGGTGAAGATTGCCGCCGTGCATAACGTGGCTGCCATTGCCAGCGGCATCGCCCGGGCCGGGGCGGACTTCGTTTACATCGACGGCTTCCGGGGCGGCACCGGCGCAGCTCCCACCATCATCCGGGACAACGTCGGGATTCCGATCGAGATGGCGATCGCCGCCGTCGATGACCGGCTGCGCCAGGAGGGGATCCGCAACCAGGTCTCCCTAGTGGTGGCGGGTGGTTTCCGGAACAGCGGCGACGTAGCCAAGGCGATCGCCCTGGGGGCGGATGTGGTCGCCATCGGTACCGCGGCTCTGTTAGCTATGGGTTGCCACCTGTGCCAGAAGTGCTACACCGGCAACTGCTCCTGGGGGATCGCCACCCAGCGTCCCGAACTGACTGCCCGCCTGGAGCCGGAAGAGGCCGCCGAACGGCTGGCCAACCTGCTGCGGGGCTGGTCCCTGGAGCTGAAGGAGATCCTCGGCGCCTTGGGGGTGAACGCCATCGAGAGCCTGCGGGGGAGCAGGGAGCGCCTGCGGGGTGTCGGCCTCAACCAGGTAGAACTGGATGTGCTGGGCATCAAGGCAGTCGGCCGCTAACAGGGGTCAGAGACAAGAGGTCGGACGCAGGACAGGGAAAAGCTGGAATGGTGGAGCAAATATGGACAGCAAGAGCCAGGGCAGCGTATGCCCTGGCTCTTTAAAATCTTTATCCGGCCTCTGACCTCTGACCTCTGGCCTCCGACCTCCGACCTCTAATTTCAGTAGGTTTTGACGTTGTTGGCGCCGTGCTGGCGCAGGATGTGGGCAGCATCATCGAGCTTGGGGCTGCTGCCGTGAACGGTTACCAGGGACTTACCCTGTTTGACGTCCTCCTCATAGCGCCGGCTCTCCTCGGCGGGGATGCCCCAGTCGATCAGGCCTCCGGCAATACCGCCGGTAACAGCACCGGACAGCAGTCCGGCGATCGGTCCGGCGGCGATCAGGGGGCCGATGCCCGGGATGACCAGGGCGCCTGCACCGACTGCCAGCCCGGCAATACCTACCAGCACACCGCCGGTGGAGATCCCGTCCATGGTGGAGTCCGTGTCGCCCCTCATGCTGAGTTCTGAAGCATCCCCCTGGTGTTCATCCCTGGTGACCAAAGAGATCTCCCGGTCAAACCCCTTGT
>JBEKKU010000012.1:0-32610 GCA_050010575.1 Thermacetogeniaceae bacterium
ATGACCCTGCAGCTGTCGATCGGGCCGGTCTGCCTGGCCATTCTCTACGAATCTGCCACCCGCGGCTTTCGGGAAGCGCTGAAGATGGTTTGGGGGGTGACGCTGGTTGATGGCATGTACATCCTGGCTTCATGGCTGGGGATGGCCGCCCTATTGCGCATCGAAGCCGTCAAAACTGCGACTCTGATTGCCGGCGCCCTGGTCCTGATCTTTTTCGGCTCCAGGCTGCTGATACCTGCCGCCAAGCAAGCGGCCGGTCCGGCCAGAGAGCGGAAAAACAGCTTCGGCTACGGCATCGCCCTGACGCTGACCAATCCCCTGACCATTCTGTTCTGGTCTTCTCTGTTCGGCTCCATGATCGCCTCCGGCAAACTGCACGGAGCAGTCAATCCCCTGCTTTACTCCCTGGGTTGTGTGACCGCAACCATCTTCTGGCTCGGGCTGATCGCCGCCGGTGGCAACTACCTGTCCGGCATATTGAAAGCTAACAGAATCAGGCTTTTAAATGCGTTGGTGGGGCTATTCCTGATCTCCTTCGGCATATCGATGGTCTTTCCCATTTTTAAGAATCATTTCTCCATCCCGATCATTCAGTGGTTTCTGCTCTAAGCAAGTGCTCCCCAAGCTATAGCACGGGCGATATCGCTAATATCATCCTGTATACCCCTGAAAACCGAGAGTCGCCTCTGACAAGCAATAACCCAGGCTTATGATTACACGCCTGGGCTTAAAAGACGAGATTGCTTATATTAGCTCAATGCCATACCTGGTTAGATTGGCGGAACAGTCACAGTTAGGAGCGGACCCGGGCCCACAGCTTTTTGAGCTTCTCCTTAAGCTGAGTATAACGGCTGTCACCGACCTGAATGCGGACGATCTCCCGCTCACACCGGTTACACAGGAAGCGGCCGGAAACCAGCATTCCCCCTGCGATGCCCGTGGGGGGGGTCTGCTCACAGACCATGCATACCGGAAGCAACACTCCCCGCTTCTTCTCGGTAAGCAGGCTAGATTCCCGTTTGGCCATGCTGTCACCAACTTCCCCGTAAACATCCTGTTTTAATATTATACGCAAAAATACAGCTATTGAATCCTTCTTGAATCTACTTGCAGAGCCAAACCCTGGCGCGACCCGGCCCGTTCGCTGGGAATTTGGCGTTCTATCTAGTTCTCCTTCTTCTTGCGTGCGATCAGGATGGCGCAGTCGGGGCAGACCACCTCGCAGGTGCGGCAGCCCTTGCAGAGTTCCGGGTCCGGCACCACCGTGGGGGTGCCGTAGACACCCAGCTTATCCGACCAACTGAGGGCACGCTCCGGGCACTTCTCCCGGCAGAGGCCGCAGCCCTTGCAGAGCTCGGGGAAGATGTTGAAGGTCACCTTGCCGCCATTGACTTCGTAAGGGAACGCTTTCATTTTTCCACCCCCATTCCCGCCACCAGGTCGATCCCGGCCTGGAGGGCCTTGAAGTTCAGTTCCCTTAGTTCCGGGTTCTTCTCGAACTTGGAGGCGAGGCGCTTTTCGATCACCTGCTTCGCCCTATCGATGGTGACCACTCTGGTGGCTCCGATCACCGCCCCCAGGATCAGGATGTTGAACACCCGGGGGTTCAAGGTCTTGTTGGCGGTCTCCAGGGCGGGGATGGGCAGCACCTGCCGGGCATTGTCCGGCAGATCGCCTTCCACTCCCTCGATCCCGGAGTCGTAGACGAAGAGTGTCTGCGGACCGGTGTACATCCGGGTGCGGCGCACCGCCCGGCCGGAGAGGGCGATGACGATATCGGCGATCTTGAACTTGGGCGCCCCGATCCGCTCATCCCCGATCTGCACGAAGGCGATGGTAACGCCACCACGCTGCTCCACCCCGAAGTTGGGGATGTAGAGCGCCTCTTTCCCCTCAAGGTCGGCCGCATCGGTGAGGATCTGGGCGATGGTCTGGACGCCCTGTCCACCCTCGCCCGCCATGGCGATCTTCACAGCTCTGCCCATGACTACTCCTCCTTCCCTTCTGCGGCCTGAGGCGCCGCCTGCAATTCCGATGGCACCTTCAGCTCACCCACCGGGAAATAGACCTGCATCTGCTCCTCCAGGAACGCCCAGGTCTGCTCGGCGTTGGTGCGCCAGTTGGTGGGGCAGGTGGAGAGCGCCTCCACAAAGGAAAAGCCCCGCCCGGCGATCTGGTTCTCCAGGGCCTTCTTGATATAGCCCTTGAGGGTGCGCAGCTTGGAGACAGTGCCCCGGGCGACGTAGGCTCCCTCGTGGGTGATGGCAGCCACCATCTCCGGACCGAGCATCGGGTAGCCCTGCTCGTTGACATCCCGCCCGTAGGGGGTGGTCTCGGTCTTCTGGCCGGGCATGGTGGTCGGGGCCATCTGGCCGCCGGTCATGGCGTAGTTGGTGTTGTTGCAGAGGATGGCGGTGATCCGGTCGTTCCGGTTAGCGGCGCTGACCAGGTGCTGAGAGCCGATGGCGTAGCCGCCGCCGTCCCCCATGTAGGCGATGGTAATCAGATCCGGGTTCGCCCGCTTCACACCGACCAGCACCGGGGTGGTCCGGCCGTGATGGGTCTGCACCGTGTCCAATTTGAAGAAGTCCCAGGAGAGCAGGGAACAGCCGATATCGCAGCCGAACACCACCTTATCCTGGATCCCCAGTTCGTCGATGGCCTGGCCGAGGGCTTTCAGTACCATGCCGTGGCCGCATCCGGGGCAGAACTTGTGGGGTTTGGTGCTCTGGTCCCAACAGTTGGGCATCTTCGGTTGCAGTTCAATCTCTACTGCCATCGCTCACGCCTCCTTACCGGCCAGGATGGCCGAACACTCATCGGTGATCTCTTCCGGGGTGATCCCCACGCCCGGCTTGAGCATCGTCCTGATCGGGACGGTGCTGCCGTACAGGTTCTGCTGCACGATCTTCAGCAGCTGACCGTAGGCGGACTCCGCCACCAGCAACTGCTTGGCCTTGGCGGCTGCCTGCCGGAACTGCTCCTCGGGGAAGGGGCGCAGGGTGATCGGACGGAAGTAGCCGATCTTCTTGCCCTGGGAGGCCAGGTCTTTGACCGCCATCCTGGCGGAGCGAAAGACCACCCCGTGGGTGACCACCAGCAGGTCGCAATCCTCGGGTACTGATGATTCGTACTCCACGATCTCCGGGGCGAAGCGCTCGTAGTCGGCAATATCCTTCTCCAAGACCGCGTTCAGCTCTTCCTCGATGTTGTAGGTGTTCCGCAGATGGGCAGCGGTGCGCCCCTCGCCGATCTTGCCCGGCTTACCCAGGAACGGCTCGGTGGGCACCATGCTGATCCCCCTGGCGGCTGGGTCGTAGATGGTCAGCGACTCCCGCATCTTGGCCTGGTAGCCGTCCGCCAGCACGAAGGTAGGGAACCGGTACTTCCAGGCGGTATTGAAGGCCTTGATGGTGTAGTCGAACAGCTCCTGGTGCGAGGAGGTGGAATAGACGATGCGCAGACCCTCGCCGTTCCCCCCGAAGCAGGTCAGGGTGACCTCCTGCTGGGAGTAGATGACGGTGGCAGTGGAGGGGCCGCCGCGCTGCTGGATGATCACCACGGTGGGTATCCGCATCGCCTCGGCCATGGACAGCGGTTCCTGCATCAGCACGTTGCCGGGCCCGGCGGTAGCGGTGAAGGCCCGCCGGCCGGCCAGCACGCCGCCGATGGTGGTAAAGCCGGCGGACAGTTCGTCCTCGGTCTGCAGGAAGCGCTTCCCGAACTTGGGCACGTTCCTTGTCCAGTAGTGCATGATCTCGTTCTGCGGCGTGATCGGATAGCCGTACATGATCTCCGCCTCGGCAGCCAGGGCTGCCCAACATACCGCTTCATTGCCGGTCATGAAAGCCCTGTGCTCTCCCGCGCCCACAGGGCACCCGGGCTTGGCATTTGTCTCGCTCATAACCAGATAAACACCTCCCTAATATTGTTTGTAGGCCTTGATCCCATAAACGGGTGGCCTCTCTCTTTATCTTCATACTTTTTTGCCGCTATATTTCCCTTAATATATTTAACATGCCCGGGTGCACGCCGGATCAATACTTCGACAAATGATTCGATTCAAGGGACGGCTCTCCGCTTACTTTAACGACAGCTATTGGTGGAACAAATAGGGGAACAAATAGAGGCAACGACCGGCAATTAAAATACAGTAACTGGAGGCCTATTCGTCCGGATGATGGCATCCCGTGCTACCAAAAAGCCCCGGGCATGAGCCGCCGGATTACCCGCACCGGATGACCGTAGGCATCCTGTTCTGCTATACCCGGAACCAGGCCTTCAGCCACCACCGTGGCCACCACCGGAATTCCCAGGATCCTGGCGGCCGCGTCTACGGCTACAGCTCCCTGGTCAACAATTGCCCTATCGGTTTCACCTCCCAGGTGGGCATTATTGATCAGCCCTTCCACCCGGCCCAGGTCTCGCACGTGGGCGACGATCTGGTCGATGGTGGCGGTCATCGGCCGGGCAATGTTGATCACCGCAAAGATCTTCAAATCCGGATCGCGCCAGGCGTTCTCCACCAGGTTGAGGACTTGAGCCCCGGAGGCCCCGTATCCGATGTCCAGAATACAATCGCCAGGGCGTAACAGGCAGAAGCGGGTTGCCGGCTGCATCATATTGCCGGTCTCGCCCAGGCCGATCAGATCGCTGGTCGACCAGGCCAGCACCGTAATCCCTGCCTGTTCCAGCGACTTTTTGAGCGGCCTCAGGGTATAGCAGGGCTCCACCAGATCGAGATCGACCAGGATGACCGGGTGGCGGCCCATATCGGCCAATTCCAGTGCCCGGTTGACGGCGATCTCGCTCTTGCCGCTGGCGTATTCTCCGATGTAAGCTTCAACCACACGGGGTGTATGTTGGGCGGAGGACAATCAGTTCACCTCAAAATCTGGCGATCCTTAATATTGACTGCCACAACTAAAAATAATGGTTGGGTTGGATGCGCACCAGAGAACCCCCGGTGAGAGGCATCTTTCTACAGAACGCGGGATAGATGCAATAAGTGTATACCGAAACGCCATTTTCAGTCAAGTAAAATACCACATATATGCCAAATGACACATACTAATTGAAAAAGAATCCGCTTATGGAAACTTCGAAGAAGAGGGTAATAAATACCTGTTAGCCCCATCAAAAGTATGAGGAGGAAATTGTAAGTAAATAGCGAATTCATATGTATTATATATTGTAAATATTAGATAAGACTGCAGGGAGATCACCATGCCCGATATTATAGATGAACTGTTTCGTAGGCGTATTGTCTGGGGTTTGACAGTGCGGGGTATTGTGAAGGCATCCCTTCTGGCGGCGCTTTCCGTTTTATTCCTTTTCAGCTTTTTTTCCAGAGGCGTTGCTTCCGCCGCCAATATTAAAGACATCGCAGGCCACTGGGCAGTTGTCGAGATCCAGAAAGCTATCGCCACGGGATACGTGAAGGGTTATCCCGATGGCAGGTTCAAACCGGATGCCGGTGTGACCAGGGCCGAATTCGTGGCGATGGTGGTTAGTGCTTTCCAGGTAGCAAATGAACAGGATCAGCACACCCTTAAGGATGTACGCCAGCAAGACTGGTTTGACGAAAGCGTGAAATCGGCTCTGGCAGCCGGGTTTGTGAGCGGCTATCCAGATGGGACCTTCAAGCCCCAGAAGGCGGTTAACCGCCAGGAAGCTGCCTGCCTGCTGGCCAAGCTATTGAAATTAAACGGAGAGGGAAATCTGCGCTTTTCCGACACCAGTCAAATCGATAACTGGGCCAAGCCTTCTGTGTCCAGCCTGATTGCCAAAGAGATCATGGCCGGTTATCCCGATAAAACCTTCAGGCCGAAAAAAACTATCACCCGCGCCGAAGCGGTGGTGATCATCAATAATGCTCTTGCTTCCCAGTTTACCCCGGTGACCGATCAATTACAGGTAACAGACAATACCGTCAATGTACGCTCAGGACCCGGCACGAACACCTCGAAGATCGGACAGGTACACTCCGGAGATATCCTTCAAGCAAGAGCAAAAAGCCATAATGGCTGGTATCAGATCGATTGGCAGGGCCAGACCGGTTGGATCTCCGGCGACTGCGTGCAGATATACCAGCCCTCGACCCCCGCAAATCCACCTGCCAGCCAGAGCACACTGAGCGTGCAGGTCAAGCAGGACAACACCGGAACCACCGTGGATATTACAGGAGCACAGGGCAGCTATCAATGCAAGGACGAGACGAACCCCCAGCGCCTGCTGGTGACCGTATCGGGGGCCGCCTACGCCGCCACCCCATTGGAGATCGATATCGGGCAAGGCGGCCTGGACAAGATCGTGACGCGCCTTACGGGGACAACGCCGGTAACGGCAGAGGTAGAGATCTTCTTTACGGCTCTCCCCGCGCCCCTGGTCTACCACACAACACAGGGGGCGTCCGGTGAGTTCCTGATCACCCTGCCGCCACAGATCTACCAGATTCAGGCCGTACCTATCTCAGACTTCGTGGCGATCAAACTCTCCGGCACGGCGCCGCTCAACCCTCAGGCATCCAAGTCGACCGGCTCCTCGCCGCAGTTCATCTTCGATTTTACCGGCTTCACGCTCAGCTCCTCGCTGCAATCGTGGCAGCAGCAGCTCAACACCATGGGAGTCACCGCCATCAAGCTTAGCCAGTACCGGACCGGTACCGTCAGATTGGTGGTGCAGGTTGCTCCGGACGTTTTTTATACCTCGGGCACCGATGCCGGAGGGACGCAATTCATCCTGTGGCTGCAACAGCCGGCAGCGAAAAAAGCGCTGCTCGGCAAGCCTGCCGACAATAACCTCTACTATGGAATAGATGCCTCTCCCTATCCGGGAGACGCTGCGATGCAGGCCTGGTGGAACAACTCTCCATTCTTTTATACAGGCTTCTATCTTGGACCGGCGCCATACCATCCTGATGCCAGTTTTATGTATCAGAGGCAGGTTCTGGTCAATCAGGGATGGGGATTGCTGCCCATATATGTCGGTCGCCAGGCGGATAGCCAACACCTGGATCCACAGACCGGTATCAGCGATGCCGATGATGCCGTGACTCTGGCGGTTTATGCCGGCTTCCCCAGCAATACCGCCATCTACCTGGATATCGAGACCCCTCATCCCTTGACGGGCAGTTACATGAACTATGTTACCGCTTGGAACAGAGAAGTTCAGAGCAGGGGATATGGCGTGGGCATGTACTGCAATGCGGTCAACGCCAACCAGATCAGAAGCGCCCTGGCGGGCAATGTCTACGTCTGGGCGGCCCATTATACAGAAAACAACCTGCCGTCTTCGGCTCTCATTCCTGCTGACAGCGGAACGCCCCTAGCCGATGTCTGGCAATTCTCCGGGGATAGCAATCTGGCGTACGGTGGGTATCCGCTGAGCATTGATCTGAATGTCTCCAAGCACCCGGATCCCTCAATGCCGTCCAAACAAACTACCGGGAAATAGGGTAACCGGTGCGGTAGCCCCGGAATGCAGGCCCTAACGGATGGGGAAAAACGCCTTTAAGGCGCCCAGCAGTATCAGGCCCGGCAATCCCAGCACTCCCACCAGGGCCGCACTTGCCGGGTTGAGGCCAAGGCTCCAACCCCAGGAAGAGGCTGCCAGATCGATTAGAAACAGGGCCAGCCCACCCAGAACGGCCCGGAACAACAACCGCAACAGGATGCGCAACGGCCCCCACAGGGCTTGTCCCACCAAAAAAATCAGAAAAACGGCGAACAAAGCCCCCAGAATAGTACCTGCCAAGCTGCTCCCTCCTTTATCAGGCCCGCTCCCTGGCTTTCTTCCATAGATAGACGAACTGTGTCTCCGCCGCCCGGAGGGAGTAGATGGCATAATCCACCAACTCCGGCTCGGTGGCATAATCGAACAACCGGCTGGCCTCCAGCCACTCCCGGTGCGCTTTCTCCAGCGCCTTGGACTCCTCGCTCCGGTCATCCCGATCCCTGGGAATAAACTCCTGGGCACAGATTTTGAGCCACTCGGACAACTGCCCGGACATCTCCAGACACCTCCCTCCCGCGCAGTAGCTTCCTGCCTTTAAACTGCGATGGCACTCTCATCCTGACTGATTTAACTTAATATATGAGGAAGGTGGCAAAAACTTGACAGTTGCAGCAGGGTTGCAGGCGGCGTGAGAACTCATGACAGGAATTTTTTAACATATTATAGGAGTATTGCTGGTTAATGGTATGTTTTTCTAAATGGTCTATCTACGGCCGAACGCCCTCTGAAGTAAATCAGAGAGCGGGGCGCGCCGTTATTGCACGATTGTTTCGATAATTTCGCGGTTGTTTGAGAAGCGTCTATAACTCCTGCCGTCCCAGGAAGGAGCGGCTGAGGGTAGCGGTGTCGGTAAATTCCAAATCGCCACCGACCGGAATGCCGTGGGCGATCCGGGTCACCTTCAGATTCAGAGGTTTGAGCAGTTGGGCGAGGTAGATGGACGTGGCTCCGCCCTCCACGTTTGGATTCAGGGCCAGGATGACCTCCTTGACCGAGCCACCCTGAACCCGTTGCAGCAGTTCGGCGATCTTCAGATCCGACGGCCCGATCCCGTCGATGGGCGAGAGTACACCGTGCAGGACGTGGTAGAGGCCTCTGAAGTCCCGGGTGCGCTCAAAGGCGATGATGTCCCGGGGCGACTCCACCACGCAGACCAGTGATTGGTTACGGTTCACATCCTGGCAGAGTATACAGGGGTCTACATCAGTAAAGTTGCCGCAGACCGAACAGAGAAAGATCTTCTCCCGTGCCTCCAGGATGGAGTGGGCGATCCCCTCCGCCTCTGCTGCCGGGGCATGGAGTAGGTATAGGGCGAGGCGCTGGGCTGTCTTAGGCCCGATCCCAGGCAGTTTGCGCAGGGATTCGACCAGCGCCGCCAGGGGCTCCGGATAAAGAAACAAGAATACTCACCCGCCTTGATTGAAGTATAGATACGGCAGTAAGAACAGCTATGCCGGCATCGTCACTCTACTAAATGACAGGCTAGAACATCCCTGGAAGTTTCATGCCACCGGTGATCTTCTCCATCTCCTGAGCAGAAGTCTCCTTAGACTTGTTCAGGGCATCGTTGACCGCGGTCAGCACCAGGTCTTCCAGCAACTCTGCATCCTCTGGGTCAATGACCGACTTGTCGATCTTAACCTGTTTGATCTCCTGGTGACAGTTGGACACCACCTGGACAGTGCCACCCCCAGCGCTGCCCTCTACGTTGATGTTGCCCAACTCATCCTGCAGGCGCGCCATATCCGCCTGCATCTTCTGCACCTGCTTCATCATCTTCTGCATGTTGCCGCCAAAACCCATCCGTAAAACCTCCGTTCTGTTGATCAGCTGATGATCTTGCCGTTAAACAATGTCAGGGCCACTCCCACCGGGTCGATCGGTTGGCCGGGATCACTCCGGTGATCCGTGTACTGCTGCGCCGCGGATTGCTCTTTGTGGCCGGGCGCCGGACCTGATTCCGGCTGCTGTTCAGGCTCAGTCTGCTGCTCACCCTCCGGGGCAGGTAAAGCTTCATTATGATCGGCATCCTGATCGGCCACCGGGACCGCTTCCTGCGCCAGAATCTCAAAGAGACCCGGTTCCAAGCCATCTTCAATATCAACAGTTTCGCCCACCTGAGTTTTCCTGCGATCTTCCCATTCGGTATCAGGTGATGGAGGCTCTATCTCTGAGGATGATTCCCGCTGCCGACCCTCTGACAGGATGTCTGGGGCTGAGGCCACTGGCTCTAGCCCATCCCGGGGAGGCTCTGTTGGCAGTGCATCCTGCGGGGAACCCCTGAGCGGAGAGGCCTGTGGCAGCGCCTGAGTCGGAGAGCTTCTCTCCCCTATAGTCCCCGCCTCATAGGCGATCTCCAACGACAGGGTGAGGCAGTACTGTGCGAGGGCATTCTGCAACCGGTGGCGGATCTCGTCTTTCGAGAGAGTCTCCAGTTGAAAGGTGTTAGGCACCTTCAAGGCGATCCTTTGTTCGTCCTGTTCCAATTTACATGCTCCCAGGGCCTGTACCGCAAACGGCAGTCCCTGCAGGCTCCGGCTCAGGATCTTCCTGATGTTACCGAGATCCCCCGCAGCCGGTGGCTGTTGTCGTGAAGCTGGCGGCCCGGTAATTGTGCCGGCAGCAACAACCGCCTCTGTTGTTCCTGCAGTTGCTCTGGTTTTATCGGTGGCAACCGGTTCGGTTATCGCCGCTGCAGGTCTTGCCGCTGCAGCCGTTGCTGCCACCGGGGTCGCCACAGCCGTACCCGTTCTGGCTACAGCCGCTTGGCTGCCGCTTGGCCCAGAGGGGTCTGCCAGCAGTCGTGCTCCTCGTTCTGTAGCGGAGATCGCCTGGGCATCAGCAAATCGTACCAGGGCCAACTCCAGCACCAGGTCCGGGCGGCTGTTGCCCTTCAGGTTCACCTCCGCTGCAGCCAGGCCGCGCAGCAGACTAGCATAGCCGGTGCGCTCAGACCCCGGTATGGCCGCGGTAAACAGGTATTCTCGCACCTGGTCGATCAGTTGGAACAGTACCTGCCGGGGTTCACAGCCTCCGGTAAACAGATTGTCCAACTGCTGCAGCAGGGAGGGCACATCTCCCGCCATGACCGCAGTCAGTAGTGCTCTCAAACCTTCGGGGTTCGTGGCGCCGGTCAGGGCTTCCAGGTCAGTCCGGGTAATGATGCCACCAGTAAAACTGGCGGCCTGCTCCAACAGACCCAGGGCATCCCGCAAAGCGCCTCCGGCGTGCTGGCTGAGCAGCTCCAGGGCCTCATCGTCGATCTGCCAGCCCTCCTCCCCGGCCACCCGGCGCAGGTATTCCCCGATCACGCCCCGGCCTAGCCGCCGGAAGTCGAAGCGCTGGCAGCGGGACATGATGGTCAGGGGCACCTTGTGGGCCTCGGTGGTGGCCAGCACGAAGATGGTGTGCCGGGGAGGCTCCTCCAGAGTTTTCAGGAGGGCGTTGAAGGCCTCTCCGGTCAGCATGTGCACCTCGTCGATGATAAACAACCGGGACTTGCCGGCAGTGGGCGCGAAGCAGACCTTCTGGTTGAGTTCCCGGATCTCCTCGATCCCCCGGTGGGAGGCAGCGTCCATCTCTATCACGTCCAGGGAGACACCAGCGGTAGTATTCTTGCAGGCAGAGCAGTTATTACAGGGTTCACCGTCCTCATTGTTAGGGCAATTAACCGCCTTGGCCAGGATGCGGGCGGTACTGGTCTTGCCGGTGCCCCGGGGGCCGCAGAACAGGTAGGCATGAGCGACCCGTCCCAGGCGCACCGCGTTCCGCAGCGTCCGGCAGACGTGCTCCTGCCCGATCACCTCGCGGAAAAACTGCGGCCGCCATGACCGGTACAAGGCCAGGTGTTCCATGCTCAAGCCCCCCTCATCACTGATGATATAGTCTTAATATCTTCCTGCATTATTAGTAACTTCTTTTTTAACTGACGCTTTCCTGCTTCATACTATTTTATCCGATAGCTAACCGCCCCTAATACTCCCCACTTTTGCAAGCGGTGGGATAAGGGGCGCTAAGCCGGGTGCCCCGTACCCGGGCGGGATAAGTCAACTAAACTTCAGCTGGGGTTAAAACCCCACCTGAAGTAAGTTTCCTTTATCAGGTATCGGCTGTCAAGCCGGGATAGAAGCCGGTGATCCCAGTAAAAATGCCGAGTAAATGCGCCGATTAATATCGGGCAGCAGAGGAAAGCGACCCCCTGGTCTCGAACATGTGATGTTAGCAACGTAACTTGATCCTGGGAGGAAACCTGTTGAAAACCCAAACTTCAGCCTTTGGCGTGTCCAAACGGGAGTCTCACGACGCCAGCGCCTTCTATGCCCGCAGCCTATACGCCCAGGATGGGAGCGGCATCCCCCGTCTGCTCATCGATCAAGCCGCCCCATCCCAGGAACAGTCAACCGTCAGGATAATCCCAGAGTACCCACTAGCAGATTGGGCCGACCGCATCTACTGTCATACCTCGGAAGAGATGCTGCAGATACCCGATCGCAGTGTCGCCCTGGCCTTTACCTCGCCGCCCTACAACACCGGGAAGAAATACGAGCCAGACCTGTGCCTGAGCGATTACCTGGAGCTGATCCGGCGGGTGGCTGCGGAGGTCTACCGGGTGCTGCTGCCCGGCGGCCGCTACGTGGTCAATGTGGCTAACCTCGGCCGCAAACCGTATATTCCCCTACACGCCTACTTCTATGCCGTCCATACTGCCGTCGGTTTCCTGCCGGCGGGGGAGATCATCTGGCGCAAGGGCCGCGGGGCCAGCGGCAACTGCGCCTGGGGCAGTTGGAAGTCCGCTAAGTCCCCTCGGCTACGCGACCTCCACGAGTACCTGCTGGTGTTCACCAAGGAGCTCTATGGCCGGCCGGACAAGGGGGAATCGGACATCTCCCGGGATGAATTTATGGAATCCACCCTGTCTGTTTGGGAGATCCCCCCGGAACGGGCGAAACGCGTTGGGCATCCCGCTCCCTTCCCGGTAGAGTTGGCCAACCGGGTGATCAGACTTTACTCCTACGTGGGAGACGTGGTGCTCGACCCGTTCTGTGGCTCCGGCACCACCTGCGTGGCCGCCAAGGCCAGCAACCGTCATTACGTGGGCTACGACATCGCCGCCGAATACTGCAAACTTGCCGAGAACAGGGTGGTTTCGGTTGCATTCGACTTTAAATAATCTCGCAGATACCAGATGATAGTATGCCTTCCCAATCCTGTGATTATTTGACACGGGTCGAATAGATGGTAAGATGAAACAAGATAGGCACTTAAAAAAACAAGATGCCAATTTCTAGCGATAATGACATTACGGGGGAGGAACGATAATGCCGCGCTGGCTGATCAGATGGATTATCAATATCGTAGGAATACTGTTGACCGCCTATATCGTCAAGGGCTTCAACGTGACCATACTGGGGGCAATCATCGGCTCCGTGCTCCTCGGCCTGGCCAACGCCACCATCCGCCCGGTAATCCTGTTGCTCACCATTCCCATCAACGTGCTGACCCTGGGGTTGTTCACGCTGGTTGTCAACGGACTGATGCTGTGGCTGGTCAGCCTGGTCGTAAGGGGGTTTACCATCCAGGGCTTCGGCTCCGCCATCATCGCCGCTTTGATGCTGATGATCATCAGCTCAGCCATCAGCTTCCTGGTGAAAGACTAATCAACAAGAAAAGGATGGCGCAACAATCATCGCCATCCTTCCCAATTTTAACGGCCGTGCACCTGCCTCCGAATGAAACCTTCCGGGCGTTACCGTGGCAGCCAGCTCGATTCAGGCGCTCCCGCGGCACCCGAAAAGCACCACTTACCGCTGCTTCCTTCCGGACCTGACGGGGTTCATGGGTTCTCGCTGCGCAGGACCCAAACGTCTTCACCACTTGCCACGGGCAGCCCCACAAGATCAACCCTCGGGCAGGAATTCAACCCCGCTCTAGCGGATTGCGGGCTACAGGGTGCCGCTACCCCCCCGTCTAGCACGACCAAACCTGGCACATTAATGTTTTATCCCTAGAAAGAGACGGACACCAAAAACCTGGCATCGCTCAGCCATTATAACACATTTTTTATATCCTGAAAATTGTGCCATCTCCAGTAAGCACAAGCCATATGCGCCTAAGGCCTTAAGCGCCTGAGCCCGAACCCCCGACACCTGCTGAATCAGCCGATCTTTTTTCCCACGGAGAAAGCCTTGCCTAGCTGCGGGCCAGCTGCGTAATAAGAACGGCTGCCAGGGGCAAAGAAGATCGGTCTGATCTTCTCGATGGCCGGAGCCCCGTTCTCGCCCAGTACAGCTGAATCTGCCTTCACGTCCAGGATCTCACCGATGAACTGGGTATGCAGGCCGATTTCAATATGCTGCAGCAGCCTGCACTCCAGGATGTACGGGAATTCCTGCACGTAAGGAGCGTCCACCAGCTCGCTCCTCACCGGAGTCAGCCCGGTGGCGGCAAATTTGTCGGCGTCCCGGCCGGAGGCGATTCCGAAATAATCGGCCTCGTTGATGTAATCCTCGGTAGGAATGGATACCGTGAAGGCTTTTTTCTGCAAGATATTCTCGTAGGCACAGGTGGCCTTCCGGAACGAGACTGCCACCGCCGGCGGGACTGAGCAGCACATCCCCACCCAGGCAGCGGTGCTGGCATTGGGCTTCCCCGCCTGATCGTAGGTGCCGATAACCCAGACTGGTGTCACGCAAACAGGACCCTTATTCCCCAGAGAGACTTTGTCCATCATCTAGACCCTCCTAAATTTCATTTTGCTCATATTATAGGATAATCTCTATCCTTTTTCACTCAGGAGTATACCCATGATCCGGGCACCATTATGATCATCCTGGAGGTGTTATTTACTTCAACCCGACCCCTCTGCAGGGATATGATCGACCTGTCTACGGCGTTGATCACCGGACCGCGGCCTCTCTGGAGGCCAGCAGCCGCCTGGCCTCCCGGACGGCGCCGGTGGCATTCTCGGCATAGCCGTCAGCCCCGATCAGGTCCGCAAAGGCCTGGGAAATCGGCCCGCCACCGATCATCACCGTTGTCTGTTCCCGCAGCCCTTCCTGCTGCAGCATCCGGATCGCCACGCCCATGGCATCCATGGTGGTGGACATCAGAGTGGACATGCCGAGCAGTTCAGCGCCGGTCTCTTTGACCTTGGCCACAAAAGCGGCCGGAGGCACGTCCCGCCCCAGATCAAAGACTTCGAATCCATCCACCTCCAGCATCAGCTTGACCAGGTTCTTCCCGATGTCGTGGGTGTCACCCTGCATCACCCCGAGCACCACTTTTGCCCTGCTCTCCTCTTCGGCCCGTTGAATGTGCGGCGACGGAATCCCCAGTCCGGCGTACATGGCGTCCGAGCAGAGCAGCAGTTCGGGTACGAAATATTCCTGGATCTCGTAGAGCCGGCCGGCCTCATTCATGCCCCTGACCAGGCCGTCGTTGATGGCGGTCAGAGCCGGTATCTGGCTGGCCAGGGCATCCTGCGCCGCTTCCGCGGTCAGGTCCTCATCCATCTCCCGGACACCCCGGATCAGGCGTTCCAATATCTCTTCCACTGCCATCAAATGATACCTCCGTTTATACTAACTTTTCTAGATGCCCTGACCAGACTTAAGGATTCAGGCGCTCGGGGGCGATCGGCCATTTGCCGTAAATTCTAGCCGTATCGATCAGGGCCTTGATATTCTCCACCGGTGTCCCAATGGGGATCTGGCAGCCCGCTGCCAGAAAATATCCCTTAGGACTGTCATAGGCTTTTCTAATGCATGACCTGGCCTCCGCCTCCACATCCGCCGGCGTGCCCTTGTGCAGGGTCTGGGCCGGCGACACGTTGCCCATCAGGCAAACCCGGTTGCCGACCGCCTCCTTGGCTGCAGCCAGGTCAACTATGTTATCCAGGCTGAGCGTTGCGGCTCCGGTATCAGCCATCTCCGTCCAGATACGGCTGGTGTCGCCACAAATGTGCAGATTGGGCCTCTTGCCACATTTCTCGTTGATCCGGTCAGTACAGATCTTCAGGTAGGGTTGGGCAAACTCCCGGAACTGGGCAGCGCTGATCACTGTGCCCGAGGCCACCGGGTCGGCAAAGCCCGGGGCGATCCCCAGTTCACTGACGGCGTCGATGTAGCGCAGGGCGCTTTCAGTCGCCAGTCGCAGCAGCCGGTGTGCCGCCTCCGGATTCTTGCGCAGATCTCTGAGAAAATACTCGGTTCCCCGCAGGCAGGCCGCAATGGAAAATGGCCCCCCAATGCCGCTGCCCACGTTTACCTCATCCCCCAGTTCGTCGATGATCAACTGCGTTGCCTCCAGAAATAGCGGCAGCCGGCCGTCACGGTACGGGTCCGCCGGCTCCAGCCTATCTATATCGTCATAATCCCTGACCACCGGTTCAGCAATATAGGGCACATTAAAATCGGGAAAGCACAGTCCGGTGCCCATTGCCTCGGCAATGCCGTGGAAGCCCGGACCTACCCCCACTCCATCCTGGCCGAACAGACGGTAGGTAGCGACATCCACGTCTGCCATCACCCGCGGGGAGTGGTGGTATTCGGCCACTGTTTTGCCGATCAGGCTTGTCGCCGTCTCTCCCAGAGACAAAAAACATGGCAGGCGATCAAATTCCTTGCCAGTGGCAAAAGCCGCTATTCTTTCCTTGGGTGTCATCCGATCTCCATGCAGCACAACGCCCATCCTCGATCCCTCCTCGTCTCCCATAAACTGTTTGACCAGTACGGCTGTAGCTCTTCCCTTCACCCTCCGGGGGCCGTTCCTCAACCCCTATCAACACAAGATCGGCGCAATCGTCGATTGCTTATCACCTGGCCTCGGCTGAAACAGCATACGAAATCAGCCGCTGGGGGGTCGATCGGCCACCGGCCGGGTCAATGTTCAGATTGAGATCCGATGCTCAAGCTGGCTATCATTTAGTTTCGAGCTAGTTCATAATTATCCTGCATATTTTTTATTAGCATATGTTATACATAAACTCCTTCCCGCCTCGTTGCAATATTATTTAAAGTTATTTATTACATTGCAGGATTTTATATGAGGCCAGCCAATACTATACTGTGTCTCTCTTAACTGCGCTGCTACAATCCATGTTTTATCGCAAACTTTAAAGGAGTGATCGCCGTGAAACCGGCAGCCTTAGACACGTTTGACAACATCCGCGAGGAGAGCCTGGTGGCCATGCGGAGCGCCAAGCAGGACGGTACTAAGGTAGTGGGGATCTACTGTACCTACTGCCCCCGGGAACTGGTGCTGGCCGGCGGGGGTATCCCGGTCGGCCTATGCGGTACCAGGGAGACGCCAATCGCCGCCGCCGAGCAGGACCTGCCCCGCAACCTGTGTCCCCTGATCAAGTCCTCCTATGGTTTTGCCATCACCGACACCTGCCCCTTCTTCGCCACCTCCGATCTGGTGATCGGGGAGACCACCTGCGACGGCAAGAAGAAGATGTTCGAGATCATGCAGAGCAAGCAGATCAAGGAGATCTACGTGATGCAACTGCCCCAGGCACCGGACGAGGAGGCCTCGGTGCAGCTGTGGTATTCCGAACTGAAGCGCCTGAAGGCATACCTGGAGCGGTTTTTCGGAAGAACCATCACCGATGAGGCGCTGCGCCAGGCGATCCACCAGGTCAATGAGGAGAGCCTGGCGCTGCAGGCCCTGTTCGACCTGAACCAGGCCAGACCCGCCCTGATCTCCGGCATGGACATGCTGAGGGTGGCCTGGCAGATCGGCTTTCAGGCCGATCGCCAGGAGGCGGTGCGCTTGATCGACAACCTGGCGGCGGAGACCAGGGCTAAAGCCTCCGAGGGCCTGGCCGCGGCACCGGCCGCTGCGCCCCGCATCCTGCTCACCGGCACCCCGGTGGGAGTGGGCAGCGAGAAGGTGATCGAACTGGTGGAGTCATCCGGAGGCCTGGTGGTAGCGATGGAGAACTGCGGCGGTTACAAAACCGTGGAACTGCGCGTCGACGAGCAGGACCAGTCCGATCCGCTGCTGCTGCTGGCCCGGAAATACATGCAGATCCCCTGCTCGGTGATGTCCCCCAACCGCCGGCGGTTCGATCTGCTGCAGAGAATGATCCGGGATTTCCAGGTGGACGGCGTCATCGACCTCACCTGGCAGGCCTGCCACACCTATAACATCGAATCGCATTTCGTGGCCGACCTGGTCAAGAACCAGCTCGGCCTGCCCTTCCTGCAACTGGAGACCGACTACTCGCAGTCGGACATCGAAACCCTCCGGGTGCGGATCCAGGCCTTCCTGGAGATGGTCTAGGCCAGATTGGCATACGCTGCATACGGCGCTTATGAAATCGCCGGCGATATCATGCTATTGGAGGTGATGTTCATCGCCAAACATATCGCTTGAAACGGCCGAACAGAGAACAGTTTCCTCTATTAAATTGCAGAGGCCCCAATTAAAATGGCCGGCATGGGTGACTGAAAGTGGAAACCGGACGCTCGAGCGTCCGGTTTCACCAGTTTCGGTAGTTTGTTCTGAGAACTTCCCGCCCGCAGGTTACGGCGTGTACGCCTGGCAGGGCACCCGTTGGAAGCTCCCCCCACTGCTGGTGCGGTCGTAGTTGAAGGTGTAGATGGTGTCGGGGCTTTCCGTATGGCCCTGGGACAGCCAGACATCCTTGGCCGGGGACAGGTCGTAGCCACTGGTGTAGACGTTGAAGGTGGCATTGTCCCAGCTCTTCCAGTACAGGTTCGCCCAGTCCTCGCTGTCCGCCGTGTCGGCGTTGACCGTGCCCGGATAGGGCTTCCCGACGTATTCCTTCAGGTAGATGCGCACCGTCCTGCTCTCGCCGGGCTGCAGGGACGGGATCTCCTGCCCCCGCACCGGTTCGTAGATCCACCAGTATTTCGGGTAGCCCGGCTCGCCTTTAAGCAGGTTCCAGAAATGCGACTCATAGCTGATGGCATCGGCAAACTGCTGGTCGGTGGGCAAATCGCCCCAGTCCTCGTAATCCAAGGAGATGCTGTTAAACTGGCTGGGGTAGCCATCATACTCAAACTTAGCGTCGATGTTGAAGCTGCCCGGCATCGTTGTGACGTCGGAGTAGGGGTTGCTGACCTGCACGTCGATGTAGGCCGGCCGGTCCAGGTAATCCGGGTCGGCCTTCAAAAACGGCTCATTGATCGGGTTGGGCGTGGATGAGTTGGCAGAACTGGCGATGGAGTCAGCCAGGCCCGAGGCCGTCTTTTCGATCACGTCCTTGGTAATCTGATCGGCAGGCACCCCCGCCTCATCCAGGGCGACCTCCGCCATGTAATCCAGGCTCATGCTGGTCAGCTGGTCGAAGTTAGGCAACTCCGGCGGTATGCCCATGGCCGCCAGGCCGGTGTCCACCAGGGCGGTCAGGGCAGTCTTGAGGGCGTCACGCCAGCTGGCGATCGGGAAGGCGTTGGCCACGAAGTTGATCAGCCCGGTTTTCAGATCATTATAGGCCTGGCTGACCCAGTTGACGATCCCCTTGATCGCGTCGACCAGGTCGCTGAAGAAGTTGACGATGCTGTCCCACAGGTCCTCCCACCAGGATTTGTCCTGGTCCTCATGCACGATCTGCACCTTGGTGCCCTGGACGAGCACCGTGGGAATGACCTGCTGCTGGTACTGCTGCGGAGTGGTGTTCGGATAGGTGAAGGGCGAGTAGGGAAACAGCTCGGTCGTGCTGTTCTTGAACTTGCAGTTGATCTCGCTCCACTGCGGTGCCCGGAACACGTAGTAGTGAGCCGCCCAGTCCGGGTCCTCCCACTGCACCGGCTCGTAGTGCAGGATCTTGACATCCGGGATCCGGGAGGCCACCGTCACGTTCTTAGTGGCGTAGATCTTGACCGGGGTGGCATAGCCGTACTTGACGGTGATCGTCTCCGAGAAGGAGACGTCCATGCAGCCGGGGGTGGCCGAGGGCTTCAGCGCCACCGCCCGCACGTAATAGTTCAGGTACTGGTCGGCCTGCATCTGCGCCTTGGTGGGCCCGAAGTCGCTGAACTTGATCGGCACGATGTTATTGCCGTACGAGGTCAGCGACACCGGCAGCGAACTGTAGGCCTGGGAGTAGGCCAGGCCCGCCGGTGAATCCCAGCCGGCGGCCTGCCCGGAGAAGGGCTGCGTGGCCACCTGCATCACCACCTGTGTGGCAGCGGCGTCGAAGTTCTTGAACTGGAACCAGTAGGGATCCACTTCAGGGCCGCTTCCCACTGATTGCAGGTGCTTAATGTTATTAGGAAATTCCACAGGTGCCTGTGAGGGTTGACCTGCGTTTTGCGCCGCCCATAGTTCGAAGGAGGAGGACACGCCCTGGGCAAAGGCGGATGGCGCCGTCAGGGGCTTGCCGTACAATACTGCCAGGCCGGCCCCGGGATCGCCGATGCAGTTGCCGCCGGAGTCCACCGGCACCGCCCGCACGTAGTAGATGCGCTGGGCCTTGGGGATCTCCTGGTAGGTACTGCTGCCGTTCCAAAACAGATGTATATTGCTGAACAGGTGGAGGTTGCCGAAGAGACCGCCGGTCTGCTGACCGGAGCCGAGAGCGCCGAAATCGATGGTGAACTCACCCGCCTGTGCGGATACCTGCCCGGAGGCGACCAGGCCGGGAGGCTGCTTCCAGTTGTCCGGGAAGCCGGTGAAAGGTGTCTTGGAGACCTGCCAGAGGACGTTGGCAGCACCGGAAGCGTTTTTCAGGCCGAAAGAAAACCAGCGTTTCTGGTCCCCGTTCTGGTCGATGAAGGCGCCGCAATCGGCGTTGGAGTACACCGGCCCCGATGAGGTCAACTGCGGTATTTTAGGCAGTACAGGCAATGTTGGCAGTATAGGTATTGTAGGAAGCGTAGGTGTTATTGGTACTATCGGCCGGATGATCGGCAAGTTCAAGGCTGAGAGACTTGACTGCACCGTGGAGCTGGCCGCCAGGTTGCCCAGCTGCAGGTTGGAGATAGGCGGCGCTATCATCTGGCTGGAAGACAGGACCGGTTTGGCGTTCGGTTTGCCCGGCCCGGTGGCCGCGAACAGTTTAAGGCGGGTGTCATACTTCGGGTTCGTCAGCCGGTTGGTGAGGTTCACCTTCATGAAGCGGTCCATCTGGGAGGCCAGCGGCGGAGTGACCTGCCCGATCGGCACGGTGGCATTGCTGCCGGTCTGGGTGCCCGGCGTCCCGCCCGGCCCCAGTTGACTGCCGGAACCGCCGCTCTTGAAGGCCTCGTAGGTCCTCTTGATCAGGGCGATCGCCTGCTCCCGGGTGGTGTTGCTCAGGGGATCGATCAGGTTGTTGCCCACCCCGCTCATGATCTGGTTCTTATAGGCGAACTTCATGGCGTCCAGCGCCCAGGCGGCGATCTGGTTCTGGTCGTCAAAGGGAAATTGGCCGCCGGTGTCCTTGTTGAGATTGCCGATCGCCTTGTCCAGGGCGTTGAAGATCATCACACAGATCTCCTGCCTGGTGATGTTCAGCCCCGGGGAAAACTGGCCGGGCCCGGTACCCTTGACGATCCCCAACTGATAGGCCTTGATGATCTCGGGATCGGACGTGTCCGTAAACGGATCGCTGCCGGCGGTCACGGTCTGGCCGGTCAGCTTCTGGTAGAGCAGGACGGCGATGGTGCAGAACTCCTGGCGGGTGATCGGCCTTTTGAAGTCCATCATGATGCCCGGATAGGTCAGGCCGTCGGCATACGCCTGCTGGATCTCCGGCACTGCCCACGAACTGGCGGAACTGTCGATCGTAATACCTTCTGATTTGCCCACCCCGAAGGGCAGGCAGCTGATACAGAGGATAGCAACCACCAATAATAAATTAACACTTCTGTGAAACTTTTGTTTCATGAAGCACATCCTGATCCCCCTCTGATTTAACCGCTTTGCCAATATTGTTTTTGCCGAACTGTTGACTGAAGGGCCGAAACCTTCCAGTCAATTTCCATCAACATCCGAGAGGAACCTATCTGTGGGTGGCCGATACCGAGGGAAGCGTTTCATTATAGAATATCGGCTCTCCGACTATCAGCTTTTTGATTATCCCATGGTTGATGGCGATATTTGATTCGATACAAATCTTGTCAATTCCACCGATGTCTAGATCGACATTATCAAGGGTCGCTCCCGGCTGCAGCACGATGGACTTGATCACCTGCCCATCGTAGTTGTCTTTCCTGATATTTATGGTCAGATTGTCCTTGGCGCTGCTATCGAGGAAGAACGAGGCCCGGAATCGCTTATACAATCCGTTCGGCTTCAAGAAAAAGGTGAAGTACTGCATATCCAGAGGTTTATCATTGGTTACGCCCCACTTGTAGGTCGCACTCGGGCTGGTAAGCATGCCTGTGTCGGTGGTGAGCACCGTGCCGTAATAATCCTCATAATATTTGACATCGTTCACCTGTAATAGATCTGACTGGCCGCCGATCCAGACAGTACTCGTCCTGCCGTCCCAATCCACCGGAATATTCAACGCTGCCGCCAGGAATTTGACGGGCAAGTAGGTCCTGCCGTTGTAGATCAGAGGCTTGACGTAGGTGCCGTCTGTATCCTGAGGATTAAAATCATTGCCGTTAAGCTTCATCTTGATGGTGCTGGACAGTACCGCAGTGACGTTCACACCGCTATCCGCAAAAGCAACAGCAGCGATACCTATCAACATCGCACATACCAGAAACCCGCAGACAAACATCTTCACGTTTTTCATGCTTCAGCCTCCTGGTGATTTTTAGTAGTTGCTGAGATGTTGCCGACTCGCTCCAACATGATGCCGGGATAGGTCAAGCCGTAATCATAGGCCTGCTGGATCTCCGGCACCGCCCAGGAACTGGCGGAACTGTAAATGGTGATCCCCTCGGACCGGCCCGCTTCGAAGGGCAGGCAACTGAGCAAGGCAAAGGTGATCGCCAACAAGACGCTGATACCCTGATGAAACTGTTTTTCAACCGCAGTACCTCCTCAAGATTTTAAAATATACAATGGTGTCGTGCCCCCACCCCCTCAAAGCATTTTGACTTTTAAGCAATCGTATCAATAGCCGGCTCTTACATGACTATTAGCACTGGTACCAAGCGTGGAAAGTATGGCCCCACATTTTATAAAACATCAACATTTGGTCATGGACGTCGAGGAATTTTGGTTATGATCTCCTTGGCCTTCTCATAATCAGCCAGATTCCGTATGCTGTACTGATATTTTTTCTTGTCCGCAACAGAAATGGCGATCATCTGCGAATGATCGCTGGTCTTCACATCCCTGATGCAATTAAAGGAAATTTTGAACGATCTTGCGCCTGCTTGAACAATCTCCTGCAAGGACATGGTCGCCATCATTTCCATCAGCTTACTATCGATCTGATTCCGGGAAAAAAGCCACTCCATCGTCGAAATATCGGTTCCCCTGATCACCGTGCCCGCCCCGGCAATCGGAACCGTGATCAACCAGATGCTCCTATCGGTCAGCAGCATGGCGTTCTCGGGGTTCAGATCCCTCCCCACCCCGAATGTTTGACCGGCACGGAGCACCTGACCCGGGCTGGCCCCCCAACCGATCCTCATGATGCCGGACACACGATCGATGATCTTCTCATCAGGACTGATCTGAAGATCCAGCGTATGAGCATTGGTTGTTGGGCCGAGATCAACGGCACTGATTTTGCGATAGGCAATATGCTGGACAACCACCAGCAGCCAGGGCACAGCAGCTACAACTATACAGATCAGCAGCGGTACGCCCCGGTGGGACAGAAATAGCGCGAATACGGTCACCACAATGGCCATGATGATCGCTTTAGCCAGATCGAAGAGGCTGACGATCCTGCCGCCGGTCTTGATTGTGGCCGCTACCCCCGAAGAAGGATCTTCCTGATCGCTCCCGGTCCCGCTGTGTTCCTCGTCCATCTTGCCCTCCGAAGCAAAAAATCAATTACACGAACTGGCCGCATAAGCCTTGCGCCAGAAACCACGATCGGTTGTAGTACGGATCCGCGTATGGCGATCCCTTTGGTCGCGCTTACGGCTTCGGGTAGGTCACGGTGACCAGCTGCTGCGCCTGGTCCCAGTCCACCTGGCAGCCCAGTTGCTCACCGATGAAGCGCAGCGGCAGTATAGTGCGCCCGTTGACGATGACCGGCGTAACCCCAGGGTTGTTGGCATCGATCGGCACGCTGGCGCCGTTGACCTTGGCAGCGCTTTGGCCGATATAGAACTTCAGCACCGTGGAAAACAGACCGGGAATCACGGGCGTGATCGGTGTGATCGGAGTGATATGGAATAATGGGGTGGTGGCGCTGGCGGAGAGGCCGGTATTCTTATATGAGGTGGTGTTGGCAGCCACCTGGGTAACCACCGCATAATTCCCGCTGCCCGATTTGCGCTCGATGTTGTAGACAGTCTCGTTGCTGGCGTTGTCCTTCCAGGCCAGGTCGATCTCCGAACTTGAGGCCGCTGCGGCCGTGAGATCGGTTGGGGCCTTTAGATAAACCGGCAGGCTGGGCACCAGCGCCGCGATGGTGAAGTCGCCGCTCTGCCCAAAGCCTCCCACCTCCGTAGTCGTTGTTATACTGGGTGGAAAACCACCGGACGAGCTCAGTATCGTATAGTTGACGGTGATCTTGATCCTGGCGTGGGTGGTGGAAGCGTTGGGAACAGTCCAGGCGTATTGCTGTGGCTGCCCTGCCAGCTGGAGGTCATGCTCGATCGAAGACCAGGTGTTCCCGGAATCCGTGCTGAAGTCCAGGTCGACTGTGTTAGTCAGCCCGGTGATGCCGGCATAATTCCAGGTGATGTTGTGGACGGTGCCGACGAACCAGGACTCTCCGCCCGCAGGAACGGTGAGCAGGGAACCGGCTGCTGCCGGCGCCACCCAGCCCAGCGGCAGTATGAGTAAAGCAGCTACCATGATCACCAGCCACTTCGTCATGCGCCCACGAGGGCGAACCGCCATTACTGACCCTTTTACTCTGAGCATTTTTACATCCTCCTTTAGTCACCAAGACATGTCCCTTTCATGACAATCAATGCGGATATCAGCTATTGCAATCATCTGCAATCACTGAAATTTGCACCTAACGTTGATATAAGCAGATGCTCTACAATTCTGCAGCAACGGCAAACCTGTACGCCCATCCATCGCATCCCTGCCCGAATTTCGCTGGCCAAATATTATTTTAAAACAGAGCGTGCCTGGTTCTTTCGCCGTCCGCCAGAGTAAAAATACTTTTTTTCATTGTAATATATATGTGTGAAATTTTTGTTAAACCTATGATATTATCTATTTAGATGTCAACTTTTGGGGGTAATGGCATGCAGGGCATCCCCGTGGTCAAGAGCAAGCTGATCAGCCCGCAACTCCCTGGCTCTCTATTGCTCTCAAAACGGATAACCAAACTGGGGCGAGCGATCTTCGACAGCCGGGCAACCACAGTGACCGCTCCCGCCGGTTACGGCAAGACCACCCTGCTGGCCGCCGCTCTGGCTCTCGCCGGGTCGCAGGATCACCGGGTATGCTGGTACCGGTTGGAGCAGGAGGACCGCGACCTGACTGTTTTTTACGCCCACCTGGCCGAAACCCTCTTCCCCGGCGAGGATGAGGCCTGGATCGGAACACGCGCCAGCCTGGAGCGCTACGGCAACACCCCGGAACCACACCGTTACGCGGCTGCCGTCATCTGCCAGGAGCTATGGGCATGGCAAGAATGCCACTCTACTCAGAAAACCTTTATCGTTCTGGATGATTTCCAGCACGCCGCCGGCTCGCCGGAGATTACCAGCGCTGTCGAGTATCTGATCAACAATCTCCCCGTCAACTGCTCCGTGATCGTCAGCAGCCGCACCGAAACCGGACTGTTGGCCGGTCGACAGAGGCTGCAGCAGAACATGCTGGAGATCGGACGAGAGGACCTGCTCTTCTCCGCAGCGGAGTTGACCAGGCTGCTGCAGGAGATTTATGGGATCGCCGCGGCGCCAGAGCTGGTGCAGCAGATTATCTGCACGACCGAGGGCTGGATCGCCGGGATCATCATCACCTGCCAGGTGCTGGTGAGGCACACTACCAGTGAAGCCACCGGCATAATCAAGAGGGCCGGACAGAAGGCACTCCTGTTTAACTATCTGGCTGCTGAGGTGCTGAAAACCACCGGCAGTGACCTGATCATGTGGCTGGTCAAGGCAGCTGTCCTGAGCGATTTCACCATCGCTGAAGCCAGCAGCATCCTCGAAGAGCCAAATACGCCGGATCTGCTGGCGCAATGCGAGCAGAAAGGATTGTTCATCCAAAAGACACCAGGCCCCGAAACCACCTACCGCTTTCATCCGTTGTTCCGGGAGGCGCTGCTGCAGGCGCAGCCCGCCCACCTGCCGGCGGCAGCAGTCTCCCGCTATCACGTGAGGGCGGCATCCCATTACATCGGACAACAACTCTTCAGCCGGGCGATCGAGCATTTCATCGCCAGCGGCAATGTTGACCTGGCGGTCGATCTGGTGACCCAGGAGAGCATGAAGATGATCACCTTTGAGGCGGTGGAACAGCTCAGGCTGTGGTTCAAGCTGCTGCCCGAGGCGGTGGTCAACGACAACGGCCGCCTGCTCTACATTAAAAGCTTCCTGTACACGCATAACTGGGATGATGAGATGGTGCCACTGCTCCAGCGCGCCCTGGCCAAGTTCCAGGAGCAGAACGACATCGTCATGCAGATGTATACGCTTTCGCTAATGAGTCACATCTTTGCAGTGCGCAACGACGTCCGCAGCCTGATCAGGTGCCTGAACCAGCTCCCGCGCCAGCTGAAAGAGACGAACGATCCCTATCTGAAGAAATGCATGGCTGTCCTCGACTTCTTCCGGGCACTCTGGGAAGAGAAATACGACAAGGCGCTGAGCCTGTGCAACCGGATCCGCCGCCTGGATCTGGATGATGACTGGCGATGGATCGCCCTTACCTACTCCTGCATCCTGCACAACCTGCTGGGAGAACTCGACCAGGCAGCCAGTTTCGCCACAGAGGTGCTGCAACTGAACCTGATGCAGCGAACAGTGATCTTCAAGGGTTTTGCCCTGGCCTTTTACGCCGTCACGCTGTCTCTCAAGGATGATCGTGCCGCATTCCCGCAGGTGCGGGACGAGTTGATCGCCGTCGGAGAGAGGTTCGGCTACCTCTATTTGCTAGGTATTGCCAGGCGGCTCACGGCCATGGAGCGATACTCCGAACACGATCTGGCAGGAGCTCTCGAACAGATCGATGCCAGCAGCAACTGCTTTGTGCAATTGGGAAACACCGCCATGGCCTCCCTCAACAAGCTGAGCCGGTGTCTCTGGCTTGCTGGGGGGCCCGATTCGGGGCCGTTGCTGGCTGAGGCCAGGAGTGCCTTCAGGTTTCTCTCCACCAACCGCAGCGGGCAATGCCTCCGCGAAATCGGGTTATCACTGCTGGGCGCGGTCGCCAGGGAGACTGGGGAATATGGATTTGCAGAACAGTGCCTGCTTGGCTCGATCGCCGGAAGTAAGGCTAAAAATGCCCGGCAGGTTCTCTGTGGTACCATGATGCACCTGGCCAAGCTCTATTGGGACACCGGGAACGAGGCCAGGGGCAGAGAGGTTCTCGGGCAAGCCATGGGCATTGCTGCCGATAAAGGGTACGTGAGCTTCTGGGACCTGCATCTGCCCACCCTGGTAGAGACGTCGGCCCGGTGTATTCGGGAGCAGATCGGGCCCGATTATGCTCTAGAGTTGGTAGCCAGGTATTATGGAACACCGGCGGCGGATGATCTGGCGGCCAACGCTCCGGTTGCCGCTGAAGCCTGCCTGCAGGATATGGCGGCAGTGTTTCTCGCCCGGTACGGAGGAGGAATAGAAGCGCCTACCATAATCCCTGCGCCCAAGATCAGTGTTTGCCTGTTGGGTCAGTTCACGGTCACAGTAAACGGGGCCACCATCCCGGAGACAGCATGGAAGACCAGAAAAATAGCGGGCGTGCTGAAATACCTGATGCTTCACCGGAATCAGATAGTAACCAGAGACCACCTGATGGGGTTGTTCTGGCCGAATTCGGACCAGAAAGCAGCCTCCATGTCGCTACGGTCGGCCTTGCATGAACTGCGCAAGGTGCTGGCCTGGTATGACGCTCCGGTTGCAGGGGATGCTGCCCTGATCAGTGAGCAGCGGGGCGGCCTGGAGATAAAAACCGGAGGCGGTCTATCTGTTGATGTAGATGAGTTTATATCGCTTTATCGCGAGTTGGATCACACCTCTGCTAGCGGTGCTGGCCGCGACGGCATGGCCGGCGACGGCGACGCCAATCAGGCGAAAACGGCTGTCCTGGAAAAGATGATCGCCCTGTACCAGGGCGATCTCTTGAAGGAAGACGCCTATCTGGATTGGGCTTTTGAGGCCAGAGAGGAGTTGAAATCTCTCTTTCTCGAGGCGTCCCTTTCCCTGGTCTCTATTTACCTGGCCAGGGGGGAATATAATAAAGCGGAAGGGCAACTGTTGCGAACCCTCGATATTGACAGGTACAATGAGGAGGCCTGCCTCCACCTGCTCAATCTTTACACAAGCATCAATCAGAGAGGCCGTGCCGCCAAGTTGTATGCGGATTTTGCCAGTCGACTGCGCAAAGAACTGGATATCAAGCCGGATGCCCGGCTGGCTGCTGCAGTATCCATTTCCGGAGCCTGATGCCTCCTAGCTACCACCAGTATCTACTGATCATCAACTCAGTTAAAAAAAACACTGCGCTCATCCCGCGCAGATGCGTGTTCTGTCGTCATACTCGTTGATGATCCTACCGGCCTGCGTCCTGCAGCAGATTTAGCGACACCATAGCAGAGTCTGGCGCCCTACCTGATCACTTCGTAACCGGCATCTACGATAGCCTTTTCCAGGTTATCGAGCGTGGCTTTATCTTCAATGTAGGTCACCTTGACCGTCTTGGCATTCAGGTCCACCACCGCGTCCCGCACTCCCGACGTGGCCACCAGGGCCTTCTCCACGGTCATCTTGCAGTGCCCGCAGCTCATGCCATCCACCTTCAATACCACCTGCTTAATGATCTAAACCACCCCATTTCGTTTTTTTGGTAGGGCTGTCCTGGCATTTGTCCTCACACAAGTAAAGCGACCTCCATATCTGTTTGCTATTGTTTCAGCTTAATTTTAAGGCATATAAAAGCTATAGACAACCATCATCCTATTCGCTCCAACAAGGACCACGCAGTGCCAATGAGCACGACCCCCCGTTCTCCAACAAGTAGCCCCGTTCTGCCACCTGTAGGGCCCTCTTGGCGCTCCACCAATAGAATGGTCCGCCCCTCCCCATGCAGGCGGGCGATCAGTTGAAAGGCCTGGCTGACCAGCTCCGGGGCCAGGCCCATAGAGATCTCGTCGATAATCAACCGGGCTGAAAAAGGATCATGTTTTCGCTGACATCTAGAATGTTAAAAATAAAAACTCCGGGCGGCCGATTTTGCGGATGCCAGGAGTCTATAATATATTTGCCGATGGGTGATTGGTTCTCCCGCTGAACGAGCAAGCTACTCCTTGGGCTCTTCTTCGGTATTTTTTGCCGGTTCCTGCTTCTTGGAAGCGATCCGTTTGGCCGTCTCCCGCAGTTCATCAACTGTTACCGCCAGGTTCTTGGCCACTCCCTTGCTAAACTTCTTAGCCGTACCTCCCACGGAATCAGAGATCCGCTTCGCCCTTTCCTGGAACTCCGGCGGCGGGGACATCTTCCTGATCGCCTCCCTCAACTCGGTGGCGGGACCGGAGATATTGTCGGCAATCTCTTGCCCCAGGGAAGCCAGTTTCTCGGAGATGGCGCTGGCTGTCTCCTGGAGTTCGGAGAGGGCAGAAATATTCCTGGTCATCTCGTGGCCGATAGCAGCTAGGGAATCGGTAATCTTCCTGGCTGTTTCGTGAGCCTCGTCAGAGGTGGACAATTTCTTGATCGCTTCCTGCAGCTCGATGGCAGGGCCGGACATCAGCGCCCCCACCTCTTTGCCCATGCTGGCCAGAGAATCGGAGATCCGCTTGGTGGTTCGCTGCAGTTCGGCCAGGGCCGACATCTTCCTGATCGCCTCCTGCAGTTCAGCTGCCGGAGCGGACATGCTCTTGGCGATCTCCTGGCCCATGGCGGTCAACTGCTCCGACATCTTCCGAGCGGTCTCCTGTAGCTCGGCTAACTGAGCGGGGGCTTCTTTCTTCTTCGCCTTACTTTCATCATTATCAGGCATTGCAGCTCCCTCCTCCAAATATTTGCTAATAGCGTACCACATTTACAGCTTAACAGTCCACTGAGCTCGTTCAGTATATAGGTTTGCGCACCCGGCATAGGATTATACTAAATACTCCCGGCCACCTGACTTTTCAAAGCTGCTCCTGCCTGCGCTGGAGCTTTTTTGATATAATAAGTAAAGGCGTGAGGGTACGAAAGGTGTAGTCACTAGGAGGGCTTAAGATGAGAGCGGTCATCAGTGTCATCGGCAAGGACCGGGTCGGCATTATCGCCGGGGTCAGCAAGATCCTGGTGGATACCAACGTCAACATTCTCGACATCTCCCAGACCATCATGCAGGAGATCTTTACCATGGTGATGCTGGTGGATATCTCCCGGGCCAACACGCCCTTTGCCAGGCTGTCCGATGACCTGAAAGAGTTGGGCAACACCCTGGGGCTCAGCATCCAGATCCAGCACGAAGATATCTTCAACTCCATGCACCGAATCTGATAATTACCTGTTTTTCAAGGCCATTCGAACAATACGATGGGAGAATACTTTATGCTCAGCCCATTCGAGATTATTGAAACCATCAAGATGATCCAGGAGGAGAACCTGGATATCAGGACCATCACCATGGGCATCTCCCTCAGGGATTGCTGCGACTTTGATGGGAAGGCGGCCAGGGTCAAGATATATGACAAGATCACCCGGCTCGCCCGCAACCTGGTCCGGGTGGGCGAGGAGATCGAGCGGGAATACGGGATCCCCATCATCAACAAGCGGATCGCCGTAACCCCTATCTCCCTGGTAGCAGAGAGCTGCGACGAGGAGAGCTATGTACAGTTCGCTCAGGTCCTGGATCAGGCTGCCGAGGCGGTCGGAGTCAACTTCATCGGCGGCTTCACTGCCCTGGTGCACAAGGGCTATACCGGGGGTGACCGGCGGTTGATCAACTCCATTCCCGAGGCCCTGAGCACTACGCGCAAGGTGTGCGCCTCGGTGAACGTGGCCACCACCAAGGCCGGCATCAACATGGATGCCGTGCGGGAGATGGGCTCTGTGGTCAAGGAGACCGCCCGGCTGACCGCAGCCGAGGGCGGCCTGGGCTGCTGCAAACTGGTGGTGTTCGCCAACGTGCCCGAAGACAACCCCTTCATGGCCGGGGCCTTCCACGGCATCGGAGAGCCGGAGTGCGTGATCAACGTGGGGGTGAGCGGGCCCGGAGTGGTCAAGCGGGCCCTGGAAAGGGTCAAGGGGGCGGACTTCGGGACCGTCTCGGAAACCATCAAGAAAACCGCCTTCAAGATCACCCGGATGGGACAACTGGTAGCCCAGGAGGCCTCACGCAGGCTGAACGTACCCTTCGGGATCGTGGACCTGTCCCTGGCGCCCACGCCGGCCATCGGCGACAGCGTGGCGCTCATCCTAGAGGAGATGGGGTTGGAGCAGTGCGGTGCCCCTGGCACCACTGCTGCCCTGGCGCTGCTCAACGATGCAGTGAAAAAGGGCGGCACCATGGCCTCCTCTTACGTGGGCGGGCTGAGTGGCGCCTTCATCCCGGTCAGCGAGGATGCGGGCATGGTTGCCGCGGCAATCAGCGGCGCCTTGACTATCGAAAAGCTGGAAGCCATGACCAGCGTCTGCTCCGTGGGCCTGGACATGATCGTGGTGCCGGGCAGCACCAGCGCCAGCACCATCGCCGCCATCATCGCCGATGAGGCAGCCATCGGTATGATCAACAACAAGACTACCGCAGTCCGGATCATCCCCGCCCCCGGCAAAGATGTCGGCGATATCGTGGAATTTGGCGGGCTGCTGGGCTCTGGTCCAGTGATGCGGGTGAACGAATACAACTGCGAGGAATTCATCAAGCGAGGCGGCCGGATACCCGCTCCCATTCAGAGCCTGAGAAACTGATTCCCGAGAAAACCCCCTACTCATACAGCCATCATGGTGCAATAAAAAACCTGCACGCTACAACCTACCGGTTATTTTCATCTCTTCACGCAGTCAGCCCCGCATTCTTCTCATTATTATCACTTTGTCAGCCCTATCTGCTCCTGTAAATCCAGACTGGCGGCTGCTTCTTCCCCTCATCCGAGGCATCTACGCCATATCCCAGCAAATATTATAAATATTTTTTACATTCCTATCAAATCCTTAAGCAATATTTAAGCTTTCTCAAATATTCTAAAAATGCCAGTGGATTAAATATTAGTTCTGGTCACGGAATGTAAAATCAATATGGAGGTGATCGGTTAGAAAGGCACTTGCTGGGTTTATCTGGATTTATAGCATGTTATTTCTAAGATTATTATAAAAATAGTGGATAAACCATGGTTCATCCACTATTGAATGCTTATGATTTTCTATCATCTACTCCATTATCCTCTTGTTAATGTCAGACTGTAATATTTTGCGTCGAGTTGTTCACAGCGTTTGCATTGGCGTTCGAATAAGCATTGATCATTGAGGTGAACAGTTGAGATATGAACGTTGAATTGTCGGTATTGTTGTTATCCGTGGAATTGCTTGTGGTCTGCGACGAAGCAACACCCTGGGCCGACATCGGCGGCATGCCCGGCGGAGGCGGGGGAGGGCCGGCGGTCTTTGAGGCCGACTGGGTACTGCCGGACTGTTGCTCGGCCTGCTGCAGCTCAGACTGCATGCTCTGGAGGTCGCTGTCGGTGACGGTTCCGCTCGCTACCTTGTCCAGGAAGTTTTTAATGTCGCTTCTGATGTCGGAAGCATCGGTAGTGGCAGAGGATGCCGACTGCGTGCTGCCGGACTTTTGCTCGGCCTGCTGCAGCTCAGCCTGCATGCTCTGGAGGTCGCTGTCGGTGACGGTTCCGCTCGCTACCTTGTCCAGGAAGTTTTTAATGTCGCTTCTGATGTC
>JBEKKU010000013.1:0-28213 GCA_050010575.1 Thermacetogeniaceae bacterium
ATGCCTGCCGAAAACCGTCAGAGCAGCGGTAAGTAGACCAGGCCGGCCGGAGACCGTTACTTCTTGAAGAGAGCGCTGTGTTGATGACGCAGCCTGACAAGGGTGGTACCGCGGGAACGTCTCGCCCCTGGTGGTGAGAGGTTCTCTTTATTTTTGATATTGATAATGAGGTGGCGTCATGGAGTACAAGGAGACATTGAACCTGCCGCGCACAGAATTCCCCATGAAAGCGAACCTGCCCCAACGGGAGCCGGAGATGCTGCGCTGGTGGGATGAGACGAAGATCTACCAACAGGTACAGCAGCAGTCCGAGGGCCAACCCAAGTTCATCCTGCATGATGGTCCGCCCTATGCCAACGGGGATATTCACATGGGTACGACCATGAATAAGATCCTCAAGGATATCGTCGTTAAATACCACAGTATGGCGGGATACGATGCTCCCTACGTCCCGGGCTGGGATACCCATGGCCTGCCGATCGAACAGCAGGCGATCAAGGCCCTGAAGGTGGACCGGCACCAGGTGAACGTGCTGGAGTTCCGGCGCCTGTGCAAGGAGTACGCCCTAAAATACGTGAATATCCAGCGGGAGGAGTTCCGGCGCCTGGGAGTCCGCGGGGACTGGGACCATCCCTACCTGACCCTGATGCCGGATTACGAGGCCGTGCAGATCGGTATCTTCGGCGAGATGGCCAAACGCGGCTTTATCTATAAAGGCTTAAAACCGGTGTATTGGTGCACGGATTGCGAGACGGCTCTGGCCGAGGCGGAGGTGGAGTACCAGGAAAAGGAGTCACCATCCATCTATGTGCTCTTTCCGGTCAAGGACAGCAAGGGTGTATTTCCGGTGGATGATCAGACCTGTATCCTGATCTGGACCACCACACCCTGGACGTTGCCGGGCAACGTCGCCATCAGCCTCCATCCGGACTTTACCTATGTGCTGTCCGAGATTGACGGTAAAAAGATACTGGTGGCCGAAGAGTTGCTGCCCAGAGTGCTGGCCCTGCACCACAGCACAGAGACTAACCGGCTGGGCGCCTGGAAGGGAGCGCAACTGGAGGGGATCCGCTGTGCCCACCCCTTTTACAGCGACCGGGAGTCGGTGGTGGTGCTCGGGGAGCATGTCACCCTGGAACAGGGTACCGGAGCGGTGCACACTGCCCCGGCCCACGGTGTGGAGGACTTCGAGGTCTGCCAGGCCTATCACCTCCCGGTGGTCTCCCTGGTGGATGGCCGGGGCCGGTTCGTGCCGGAGGCCGGGCTGTTTGCCGGACAGCGGATCTGGGATGCCAACCAGAGCGTGATCGATGAACTGAAACATAGAGGCTTGCTGTATTGCCAGGATACCATCACCCACCAGTACCCGCACTGCTGGCGCTGCAAGAAGCCGCTGATGTTCCGGGCCACTGAGCAGTGGTTCGCCTCGATCGACGGTTTCCGCAACGAGGCCCTGAAAGCCATTGAGCAGCAGGTGCAATGGATACCTGCCTGGGGCAAGGAGCGCATCTATAACATGGTGGCGGAGCGGGGCGATTGGTGCGTGTCCCGTCAGCGGGTATGGGGTGTGCCGATCCCGATTTTTTACTGCAACCGTTGTGGCAGGACGGTCATCAACGATGAGACCATCACCAGGCTGCAGGGCCTCTTCCGCAGCCACGGTTCGGACATCTGGTTCGAGAAGACGGCGGCGGAATTGCTGCCGCCAGGCTTTGTCTGCCCCGACTGCCAGGGTGGGGAGTTCCGTAAAGAGAGCGACATCATGGATGTCTGGTTTGACTCTGGCTCCAGCCACGCCGCGGTGCTGGAGCAGCGTTCCGGCCTGAAGTGGCCTGCGGATCTCTATCTGGAGGGCAGCGATCAGCACCGGGGCTGGTTCAACTCCTCTCTATGCACCTCCGTGGCCACCCGGGGGGTCGCCCCTTACAAGGCGGTGCTGACCCACGGCTTCGTGATCGACGAGGAAGGCCGGAAGATGTCCAAGTCTCTGGGCAACGTCATCGATCCCCAGGAAATGATCAAACAGTTCGGCGCCGACGTGATTCGCCTGTGGGTCACCTCCTCGGATTACCGCAGCGACGTGGCGGTATCCAAGGCGATCATGAAGCAGTTGGCCGAGGCCTACCGGAAGATCCGCAACACCTTTCGCTTCCTGATGGGAAACCTGTACGATTTTGACCCTAGTACCGACACCCTGCCATATCAGGAGTTGAGCCCGTTAGACCGTTGGGCGCTTATGAAGCTGCACCGGCTGATCCAGCGGGTGACCACGGCCTACGATGACTACGAGTATCACGTGGTCTACCACGCCATCTCCAATTTCTGTGTGGTGGATATGAGTTCTTTCTACCTGGACGTGATCAAGGATGCCCTTTATTGCTCCGGTGCCGGCTCCCGGGAGCGGCGGAGTATTCAGACCGTGCTCTTGGAAGTCGCCAGCGTCCTGGCCCGGCTGCTGGCCCCGGTGCTGAGCTTCACCACCGAGGAGATCTGGGGGCACCTGCCGCGGGCAAAGGAGCAGTTTGCCAGTGTGTTCCTGGCCCCCTGGCCGCAGGCGGACCGCAGTTACCTGGACGCCTCCCTGGAGGCTAAATGGTCCCGGATCCTGGAACTGCGCGAGGGGATCACCAGGGCCCTGGAAGAGGCCCGCAAGCAGAAGTTGATCGGCGCCTCTGCCGAAGCGGAGGTGGCCCTCTATCCGGAGAATGAAGAGCCCGCCCAGATATTGCGGGAGATCGAGCCGGATCTGAAGAGGCTGCTGATCGTCTCCGGGGTCAAACTGCATGAGGTCTGGGAGGCAGCCCCGGTGGGAGCGCTGACGGACAGCGGTTCCAGCCTGAAGATCACAGTAAAACAGGCCACCGGCCATAAATGCACCCGTTGCTGGCTCTATGATGCTTCAGTCGGCCAGTTTGACGATCATCCCCTGCTGTGCCGGCGCTGCCATGAAGTGGTCACTGCCGGCCGGTAGCCGACAGAGCCTGTGTGCATGAAAGTGATTATGGAAAGCGAGCATTTTGGGCAGAATTAATTCAGGGGTATGTTCATGCAGGATCTCCGGTCGGGCGCTATCGAAGCCTTGCAAGACAGAATCGAGCGGCTTTCGCTGAATCTGGAAAAAATGAAGCTGGGCGAGTACGTCGATCTGCTGAACAAACCCTGGCGCCTGTTCTATATCAATTTTCTGTCGGGGTTGTACCGGGGCTTGGGCATTGCGGTCGGTTTCACCCTGCTCAGCGCCCTGGTCCTGATTCTGCTGCAGCGGTTGGTGGTATTGAACCTGCCGGGAATGAGCAGTTTCATCGCGGAGATCGTGCGGCTGGTGCAACTGCAACTCAAGATACGCAGCATTTAAAACCAACAAGATGGAGGCTTGATAGTGAACCAGGATCAACTGCAACATTTCCGGCAACGCCTGGATCATGAGCGGGCCCGGGAGCGGGAGCTGCTCGATCATCTTGAGGAGGGACTGCTGGGGGTTGATCAGCGGGATGCGCTGTCCGAATTGTCGGTCTGCGACAATCATCCGGCAGATATCGGTACGGAAACCTTTGAACGCAGTAAGGACATCGGCCTTAGAGACCGCGGACGGGTGCGGCTGGTCAAAATCGATGAAGCCCTGGCCCGGCTTGACAAGGGCTCTTATGGGACCTGCGAGCATTGTGGGGATCAGATTCCCGAGGCCAGGTTGGAAGCGGTGCCGGAGACCACGCTCTGCGTTCACTGCCAGGAGATCAGAGATGCAGAGGATAAGTTTAGAATACGCCCGGTGGAAGAGCTTGCTATTGCGATGCCGTTCGGAGGCGTTCCGGGAGAGAGCAACTCTACAGGCAACATGTACGACGGTGAAGATAGCTGGAGGGACGTGGCCAGGTACGGAACATCATCCGATACCGTGCGCCACGATGAGGGGGAACAGAGCCAGGAAGCAGGCAGCAATGTGGAGAAGATACCCTACCGGCGCGACCGGGATGGGACCTTCTATCAGGACCTGCGGGCCCGGGATGACGAGGGGCCGCCTGGAGGGCCTGTCTAAGGCTTATTGACAATGAGAATAGGAATATTTACCGATAGCTACAAGCCATATGTCAGCGGCGTGGTGCAATCGATAGACACTTTCACCCGCGAACTGCGGCGCCGCGGGCATTATATCAAGATATTTGCGCCCCGCTACCCGAACTATGATGAAAACGACGAACCCGGGGTCTATCGCTATCCTTCATTCCACACGCCTTTTTATCCGGAATTTTACATCGGCATGCCGATCACCTGGGGATCCCGGAGGTTTGCCCGGGACCTGCAGCTGGATCTAATCCATGTCCATTCTCCCTTTTGCCTGGGGCAGGTGGGCGCCTCGATAGCGAGACGCCTGGGGATTCCTCTTGTCTTTACCTACCATACCCTTTATGATCAGTATGTGCATTATTTTCCGTTTGCCAAAGGCCTGGCCCAGAAAGCGGTGGTTTTTATGGCCAGGGAGTTTTGTAATCGTTGTGACCTGGTAGTTGCTCCCACCAAGGTGATCGAAAGGCTCTTGCGCAGCTATGGGGTGACCGTTCCGATCGTGTCCGTGGCCACCGGCATCAATCTCCAGCTGTTTGAATCGGGAGACCGCTCGTTTCTCCGGAGACGCTTCGGCATTGCGCCAGAGGAAAAGATCCTGCTATATGTGGGCCGTCTCAGCAAGGAGAAGAACCTGGACTCCCTCTTCAGGATCTTTAACGGGGTGTTGCGGCATAACCCCGCTGTCACCCTGGCCTTATCGGGCAGCGGGCCTGAGGATGAAGAGCTGCACGAGTTGGCGGAGCAGCTGGGGATCAGATCCAAACTGATCTTTACCGGGCGCCTGTCGCAGGAGGAGGTGGCCGGCGCTTATAAAAGCGCCGATCTCTTCGTGTTCCCCTCGATGACTGAGACCCAGGGACTAGTGCTGGTGGAGGCGATGGCTGCCGGCCTGGCCGTGGTAGCCAGGGCCGCCTTCGGGTCGGTGGCGATTGTGGATGAAGGTGTCACCGGCTATCTCTGCGATACCGAGGAGGCGTTTGTGGAACGCATCGACCAGTTGTTGCATGATCAGGCGCTTCGCCAGCGGATCGGGTCAGCTGCTGCTGTCAGGGCGCAAAACCTCACGGCAGAGAAAATGGCCATCCGCTTGGAAAGGGCCTACCAGGCACTGCTCGATAAGGATCAGCCAGCGCTGGAGCGCTTGGCCCGGGAGGAGATCTAAAGAGGAGGCAACCAGTTTTGTGGCTGTATTTATTAGTATCGTTGACCATCCTGGCGGTTGACCAGTTCACCAAGTGGATCGTGACAACACATTTCACTCCAGGCGAATCGATCACGGTGCTGCCGCACTTTTTTTTACTTACTTACGTGGCGAATCCCGGTGGCGCTTTTGGGATCATGGCTTACCACACGGATAAGTTCGTGGTATTGGGCATACTCCTGGTGGTCGTGATGGTGGCAGCCCATTTCTTCCTAGGCAAGACCAGCCTTGCTCTGAACCTCGCCCTCGCTTTTTTAACCGGCGGTGTGCTAGGCAACCTGGTAGACCGCCTGCGTACCGGATACGTGATCGATTTCTTCGATTTCCGGGTCTGGCCTGTCTTTAATGTGGCGGATACCTTTATCTGTATTGGCACGGCCCTGCTCATCTATATACTGCTGTTCTCCCGGAGCAGCA
The DNA here is from genome assembly GCA_050010575.1 of Thermacetogeniaceae bacterium. Classification (GTDB taxonomy): domain Bacteria; phylum Bacillota; class DSM-12270; order Thermacetogeniales; family Thermacetogeniaceae; genus Palsa-1188. The sequence continues at coordinate 5,684 of JBEKKU010000013.1, forward strand.
GGAAGGATGAACATTCTTGAGCGGCGGGACCTTCAGTTTTGCAGTGGGACCGGAGATGGCGGGGCAGCGCCTGGACCAGTTTCTGGCCGGTCAGCCTCCGTTTCTGAGCAGGAGCCAGGTGCAGCGTTTGATGGAAAAAGGCTTGGTACTGATCAACACCTGCCCGGGGCGTTCCAGTTGCCGGCTGCGGGCAGGGGACCTGATCGTGATGACGGTGCCGCCTCCCGAGGAGGTGACCCTCCAACCGGAGGCGATCCCCCTGGAGATCCTCTACGAGGATGAGGACCTGTTGGTGGTCAATAAACCGGCTGGATTAGTGGTGCATCCGGCGGTCGGGCATCACCGGGGCACCCTGGTCAACGCCCTGCTGGATCACTGTTCGGACCTGTCGGGAATCGGCGGTTACCTGCGCCCCGGTATCGTCCACCGCCTGGACAAGGACACCTCCGGCCTGCTGCTGGTGAGCAAGTCCGATTTTGCACACCAGGGCCTATCCGCCCAGTTGAAAGCCCGCCAGATCAAAAGAACGTACCTTGCCCTGGTGCATGGGGAGGTACGGCCTGAACGGGGGCTGATCGATGCCCCCCTGGGTAGGGACCCCAGGGATCGCAAGCGGATTGCGGTGATCACCGGCGGCCGCGAGGCCCGCACCCATTATCGGGTCAGGGAAAGGTTTCCGGGTTACACCCTGCTGGATGTGGACCTGGAAACCGGCCGCACCCACCAGATTCGGGTGCACCTGGCCTATGCCGGCTACCCGGTGGCCGGTGACCCGGTCTACGGAACGCGCCACACTCGTGCCGACAATCCCCTGAATCTGCCGGGACAGGCGCTGCATGCCCGCCGCATCGCCTTCACGCACCCCCGGACTGCCCAGCTGTTAGCTTTCGAAGCGCCGCCGCCGCCGGCCTTCAGCGAGGCCCTGAACCTGCTGCGGCGCCTGAACCAACCTTAAATATTATCCTTTGATGACTTAGGCTAGGCGCTTGCCGGTTCCACGAGCAGCTATCAGCCCCTGATCGTCAGGGAGGCAGTGACTGCCCGGGTGAATTATTCTTGTTGACAGGCGGTCAGCAAATGCTATAATAAAAAAATAAATAAGCCTTTAAAGCCAGTCCTGAGAGACTGGGAAGGAAGAAGGTGCTTTGATGAATTTAATAGCCCTGAGAGATGACACCTGCTTGCAAGGTTATCCTTGTAGACAGGTTTTTTTGTGCCGTTTTTGCAGGAGTTGTAACAACATAAAGGAGGAAAAAGAAGGGATGCCCGTAGCTGAGCGGGCACGGCTGAATTAAATTCAGAACGAGCCTAAAAATAGGGTAAGCAGCCTGACAAGAAAATTATCTATTGTTTAAGCAAGATCTTCTGCGCAGGTTTTTAACGGGGAGGTGTGTTCATGGAAATGCAGGAAAAGGCCCAGATCCTGGACGCCGAAGGGATTCGGCGGGCTCTCACCAGGATTGCTCACGAGATCCTGGAGCGGAGTAAGGGGACCCGGCAGCTCGTCCTGATCGGCATCAGGAGGCGAGGGGTTCCGTTGGCCCAGCGAATAGCAGGGATCATCAGGGAGATCGAGGGCACCAGTGTCCCACTGGGGATCCTCGACATCACTCTGTACCGGGACGATCTGAGCAAGTTGGCCTACAACCCGGTGATCAGAAAAACGGATGTGCCCTTCAGCCTCAACGATAAAAAGGTGATCCTGGTCGATGATGTCATCTTTACCGGGAGAACGGTGCGGGCCGCCCTGGACGCCCTGATGGACCTGGGCCGGCCGCAACTGGTGCAATTGGCGGTGCTGGTGGACCGGGGGCACCGGGAGTTGCCGATCAGACCGGACTTTGTAGGCAAGAATGTACCTACCTCGCACCGGGAGGTCGTCGCGGTACAAATGCTGGAGATTGACGGAAAGGATCAGGTAGTGATCAAAGAGCCTAGCGAGTAAAGTGGGCGGCAGGCTCACCCTTTACCTGGACAGTAAACAGGCCAGGGAAAGAATATTTTAAAACCCTAAAGGGGGGAAACGGCGCATGAACCAGTTTGGGCATAAGGATCTATTAGGGTTACAGGAGTTGCGCCCCGATGAGATCAACCTGATCCTGGATACTGCCGAGCCCATGAAGGAGGTTTTGGGGCGGGAGATCAAAAAGGTGCCCACCCTGCGCGGGCGCGTGATCGTCACCCTATTTTACGAAGCCAGTACCCGCACCCGTACCTCCTTTGAACTAGCGGCCAAATACATGGGGGCGGACACGGTCAGTATCTCAGTGGCGACCAGCAGCGTACAGAAAGGCGAGAGCCTCGGGGACACCGCCAGGACCATCGAAGTGATGGGCGCCGACGCCATCATCATCAGGCACTCGGCTACCGGAGCACCCCATCTCCTGGCCAAACTGCTGGACGCCAGAGTGATCAACGCCGGGGACGGCTCTCATGAGCATCCCACTCAGGCCTTGCTGGACCTGTTCACCATCAGGGAGAAGAAGGGCGGCATCGCCGGGCTCAAGGTGGCGATCCTGGGCGATGTCGCCCACAGCCGGGTGGCCCGCTCCAACATCTGGGGCCTGACCAAGCTGGGGGCCGAGGTGCGGCTGGTGGGGCCGCCCACCCTGATTCCGCCGGAGATTGAGCAACTGGGTGTGTCGGTCTTCCATGACTGGCGCCAGGGGCTCAAGGAAGTGGATGTGATCAATGTGCTGCGCATCCAGTTGGAGCGCCAGCAGAGGGGTCTGTTTCCCAGCATCAGGGAGTACACCAGGCTGTTTGGCCTGGATGAGGACAAGCTGCAGGTGGCCAGGCCGGATGTACTGGTGCTGCACCCGGGCCCGGTCAACCGGGGGGTGGAGATCAGCCCGGGGGTGCAGGATGGCAGCCATTCGGCGATCAACGAGCAGGTGACCAACGGGGTGGCTGTGAGGATGGCGCTCCTTTACCTGCTGCTAAGTGGAGGTGAGCAGAGTGCCATATCTGCTTAAGGGCGGCCTGGTAGTTGATCCCCTGGAGGAGAAGGTTGAGCAACTGGACCTGCTGGTGGCGGGGGACCGGGTGGCCGCCATGGCCCCGGGCCTGCAGGCGCCGGATGCGGAAGTGATCACGGTTGACGGTTGCTACGTCCTTCCCGGCCTGATCGACCTGCACTGCCATCTTCGGGAGCCCGGAGACGAGCTAAAGGAGACGATCCTGACCGGGACGCGGGCTGCGGCCCGGGGCGGTTTCACCGGCGTGGTGGCCATGGGCAACACCAGGCCGCCGGCGGACAACCGTCCGGTGATTGAATTTATCAAGCGCCAAGCCGAGGCCGGGATCGTTCCGGTCTACCCGGTGGGCTGTGCTACTAAAGGCCGCCGGGGCGAAGAACTGTCCGAGATCGGCGACCTGGTCGAGGCGGGGGCGGTCGCCCTGTCCGACGATGGCAGTTCGATCATGAGCGCCGAGGTATTGAGGCGGGTGCTGGAGTACAGCCGGATGTTCGACCTGGTAGTGATCAGCCACTGTGAGGACCAGGATATGAGTGCCGGCGGTCTGATGAACGAGGGTTTCAACTCTACTGTATTTGGTCTGCGAGGCATTCCTGCGGCAGCCGAGGAGGTGCACGTCGCCCGCGACCTGATCCTGGCAGAGATGACCGGGGCCAGGCTGCATATTGCCCATGTGAGCACTGCCGGCTCCGTGCGCCTGATCCGGGAGGCCAAGCAGCGAGGCGTGCGGGTAACGGCGGAGGTCACTCCGCACCACCTTTGCCTGACCGACGAGGCCGTCCGGTCCTATGACACCAACACCAAGGTGAACCCGCCCCTGCGCTCCAAGCAGGATGTGAAAGCCCTGCTGGAGGGACTACGGGACGGCACCATCGATGCGATCGCCACCGACCATGCTCCCCACACCAGGGAGGAGAAAGAGGTGGAATTCAACCTCGCTCCCTGCGGGATCTCTGGGTTAGAAACGGCGGTGCCCCTGGTCTGGGAACACCTGGTGGAGACCGGGGTACTGACCCCGGTACAGGTGGCGCAGAAGATGGCCTTGAATCCGGCCCGGATCGTTGGCCTGCCCGAGCGCACGATCAGGGTTGGAGGGGTGGCCAACCTCACGGTGATCAACCCCCGGTTAAAATTACCCGTGGTTGTCGAGCAGTTTGCCTCGCTGGGCAAGAACACACCATTTGCCGGGTGGGAGCTGCGCGGGTGGCCTATAATGACGGTGATCTCGGGTCAGATCGCCATGCAGACACGGGTAACACGCTCGACATCAACAGATGCAAGCACAGGCACGCTGAGAGGAGCATCCTGAACCATGATCGGTTATCTGGCCTTGGAAGACGGTACGGTCATGCAAGGAACGGCCTTTGGCAGTGAAGGCCGCCAGTTCGGTGAGGTGGTCTTCAATACCAGCATGACCGGGTACCAGAAGATCCTCACAGATCCCTCGTATTGCGGGCAGATCGTGGTGCTGACCTACCCGCTGGTGGGGAATTACGGCATCAACAAGGAGGACTACGAATCAGCCAGGCCCTGGGTGCAGGGGTTTGTGATCAAGGAGCTGTGCGATTACCCGAGCAACTGGCGCTACTGGATCAAGCTGGAGGAATTCTTGCAAAAGTATGACGTGATCGGCCTGGCCGGCATCGACACCAGGGCTCTGACCAGGCGGCTGCGCAATTACGGCACCATGCGCGGCGTCATCGCCACGGGCGATCAGGATACTACCACTCTGGTGCAGGCAGCCCAGTCATCACCATCCATTTCCGGCCAGGACCTGATCACGGCCTGCGCCACCAAAGAGATCCAGACCTGGGGAGACGGGCCGCTGCGGGTGGTGGTCGTAGACTTCGGGGTCAAGCAAAACATTGTCCGTTCCCTGGTACAGCGCGGCTGTACGGTCAAGCTGGCGCCACCGGCAACGACTGCCGAGGAGATCATGAACTGCCGGCCGCACGGGGTGGTGCTTACCAACGGCCCCGGAGACCCCAAGGATGTCTGGTATGCCGTGGAGACAGCCCGCCAACTGATCGGCAAATGCCCGGTGATGGGCATCTGCCTGGGGCATCAGATCCTGGGACTGGCTTTCGGTGGAGACACCTACAAGCTCAAGTTCGGGCACCGGGGCGCCAACCATCCGGTCAAGGATCTGGCCACCGGCAAGATAGCGATCACCTCTCAGAACCATGGTTTTGCGGTGGATGATAAAAGCCTGCCGAACAGCGAGGTGGTCATCAGCCACCGGAATCTGAACGACGGCACCGTGGAGGGCCTGCAGCACAAGACACTGCCCGTCTTCTCCGTGCAGTACCATCCGGAGGGATCGCCCGGTCCGATGGACTCCACCTACCTGTTCGATCGCTTTCTGGCGTTGATTCAATAGGCGAAACGCGGGGACGGTTCTTACGTTTCGTAATGGTGTGAGCGCGAGAACCGTCCCCGCGCTCACGCAGCACGCCTGCACTAGAGGAGGAACTTATATGCCCCGCAATCCGGATCTGAAAAAAGTGCTGGTCATCGGGTCGGGCCCCATCGTCATCGGCCAGGCGGCGGAGTTTGATTACGCCGGAACGCAAGCCTGCCGCGCCCTAAGGGAAGAGGGGATCGAGGTGGTGCTGGTCAACAGCAACCCGGCCACGATCATGACCGACCAGGAGATGGCCGACAAGATCTACATCGAACCCCTGACCCCGGAATTTCTGGCCCGGGTCATCGAACGGGAACGGCCACAGGGCCTGATTCCCACCCTGGGAGGACAGGTCGGCCTGAATCTGGCAGTACGCCTGGCAGAGTCCGGGGTGCTGGACCGGTACGGAGTGCTGCTGCTGGGGACGCCCCTGGCAGCGATCAAGAAGGCCGAAGACCGGCAGTTATTCAAGGATATGCTGCAGGCAATCGACGAGCCCGTTCCGGACAGCGAGGTGGTGCTGTCGGTGGAGGAGGCGGTGGCCTTTGCCAAAAGCAACGGCTATCCGGTGGTAGTACGGCCGGCCTACACCCTGGGCGGCACCGGGGGCGGACTGGCCTACGACGAGCCGGAGTTGCGGGAGATCATGAGCCGCGGCCTGGCCCTGAGCATGATCGGCCAGGTCCTGATCGAGCACAGCGTGGCCGGCTGGAAAGAGATCGAGTACGAGGTGATCCGGGACGGGGCGGATAACTGCATCACTATCTGCAACATGGAGAACATCGATCCGATGGGGGTGCACACCGGCGACAGTATCGTGGTGGCGCCGTCACAGACCCTGACCGATCATGAATACCAGATGCTGAGAACAGCATCTTTGAAGATCATCCGCGCCCTGGGGGTGGAGGGAGGCTGCAATATCCAGTACGCCCTCGACCCGCTCAGCTTCCAGTATTATGTGATTGAGGTCAACCCCAGGGTCAGCCGGTCTAGCGCCCTGGCCTCCAAGGCCACAGGCTACCCGATCGCCCGGGTGGCCGCCAAGATTGCCCTGGGGCTGCGCCTCGACGAGATCGAGAACTTCGTCACCAGGAAAACCTGGGCCTGCTTCGAACCTACCCTGGACTACTGTGTGGTCAAGGTCCCCCGCTGGCCATTCGACAAGTTCCGCAGCGCCGACCGCACCCTGGGTACCCAGATGAAGGCGACCGGTGAGGTGATGGCCATCGACCGCACCTTCGAAGGCGCCCTGATGAAGGCCATGCGTTCCCTGGAACTCCAGAACGTGGGGCTGTTGTACCCGGGTCTGGACAGCCTGGATGACCAGAAAATGCTGGATAGATTGGCGGTTCCGACCGACGAGAGGCTGTTTCTAGTGGCGGAAGCCTTCCGGCGCCGTTTTGACCAGGAGAAGATCGCCGCTCTGACCGGGATCGACCGGTTTTTCCTGCATAAGATCCAGGCAATCGTGAATTTGGAACAGGTTTTCAGCGCTGTTCACGATGTTGCCGGCTTGGACCGGGAGACAGTGATCCGGGCGAAGCGGTCCGGTTTCAGCGACCAATTGCTCAGCCGCCTGACCGGGATCGCCGTCTCGGAGATCGGGCGATGGCGGAATGACCACGACATCAAGCCTGTCTACAAGATGGTGGACACCTGCGCCGCCGAGTTTGAGGCGGCCACGCCCTATTTCTATTCCACTTACGACCTGGAGAACGAGGCGCTGCCCACGCCGAGGCGCAAGGTCCTGGTGATCGGCGGCGGCCCCATCCGGATCGGGCAGGGGATCGAGTTTGATTATTGCTCGGTGCATTCCGTCCTGGCTCTGAAGGAGGAGCAGGTCGAGGCGCTGATCATCAACAACAACCCGGAGACCGTCAGCACAGACTCTGACACCGCCGATCGGCTCTACTTCGAACCCCTGACCCTGGAGGACGTGCTGAACGTGGTGGAGTTGGAGCAGCCGGACGGGGTGATCGTTCAGTTCGGAGGGCAGACTGCCATCAACCTGGCGGGCCCACTGGCAGCAGCAGGGGTGACGATCCTGGGAACAGCCGTCGACAAGATCGACGAGGCCGAGGACCGGGAAAGGTTCGAGCGGCTGTTAACCAGACTGGGCATTCAGAAACCGCCGGGCCGGGGCGCCGCTGATATGCGGGAGGCCCTGGCGATCGCCCGCCAGATCGGATTCCCGGTGCTGGTGCGGCCATCTTACGTGCTGGGCGGCCGGGCGATGGAGATCGTCTACGACGAGGATGACCTGGAGAGCTTCGTGGCTAATGCCGTGGAGGTCTCACCCCATCATCCAGTCCTGATCGACAAGTATTTCCAGGGCCAGGAGATCGAGGTCGATGCCATCTGCGACGGGGAACAGGTGCTGATCCCCGGGATCATGGAGCATATCGAGCGGGCCGGGGTGCACTCCGGGGACAGTATTGCAGTCTACCCGGCTCGTCTGTCGCAAAGTGTCGTCGACCAGATCGTCGAGGATACCACCAGCATGGCCCTGGCCTTGCAGGTCCGAGGCATCCTCAATATCCAGTTCGTCTATTACCAGGGCGCTCTCTACGTGCTGGAGGTCAATCCCCGGGCCAGCCGGACGGTGCCCTATCTGAGCAAGATCACCGGAATCCCCATGGTGCGCCTGGCCACCAAGATTATGCTGGGCAAGAAACTGCAGGACCTGGGCTACCGGGGCGGGTTGGTCCCATCGGGTGGCCTGGTGGCGGTCAAGGTGCCGGTCTTCTCCTTCGGCAAGCTGACCCGGGTGGATACCTACCTGGGGCCGGAGATGAAATCCACCGGTGAAGTGATGGGCGTGGACCGTACCGTTCCCTGCGCTCTTTACAAGGGACTGATCGCCGCCGGCTGTTCGGTCCCGCGCTCCGGAGCGGTGCTGATCACCATTGCCGACCGGGATAAAGACGAGGCCCTGGCCCTGGTGGAGGGAATGTCCCGGCTGGGGCTGGATTTCTACGCCACTAGGGGTACAGCCAGGTTCTTGCGGGACCGGGGCCTGACCGTCAACGAGGTGAACAAGATCGAGGAGGGCTCTCCCCACGTGGTCGACCTGATTCGAGAGGGACGGGTGAACTTTGTGATCAATACCTACAGCGGCGGGCGGGGCCCACTACGGGACGGTTTTCAGATCCGACGGGAATCGGTAGAACACGGGATCCCCTGCCTGACCTCCCTGGACACTGCCAGGGCGCTGCAGGAAGTGATCGCCTTCCTTCAGGGCGGCAAGGAAACTTCTCTGATCCCCCTGGACGAATATGCGCAGGCAGTTGTGGCACGTAAAGTTTGAGGTTGTAAACCGGATTGGGAGGCGATTGGTACGGGTCAGACCGGGGAATACACGGCCAGGGTCATCTGCCAGGAGACCTTGGCCACAGATGCTTTCCTGCTGACGCTGGAGGCGCCGGAACTCGCTGCGGCTGCCCAGCCCGGGCAGTTTGCCATGATCGGCTGCGGGTCTGGCTACGACCCCTTCCTGAGGCGTCCCCTGAGTATCCACCGCATCCAGCGTACGGCAGGAGCAGCAAGTTTTCTGTACCGGGTGCGCGGCCAGGGCACAGAGTGGCTGGCCGCAAGGCGGCAGGGTGAGTTTGTACCGCTGCTCGGGCCGTTAGGCCGGGGATTCCGGTATGCAGGGAACGGCAAGAAAGCGCTATTGGTGGGCGCAGGCATTGGCGTCGCTCCCCTGCTTTTTCTGGCGGAAGCCCTGGCGGCATTAAACTGGACGTTGAACATTTTAATTGGCGCCCGGACTGCGCGTGGCCTGCTCTGCCGGTCAGCCCTCGAACGCTACGGCAGGGTGCTGGTTATTACCGATGACGGCAGTGCCAGCCGGCGCGGCTCCGTCACTGCCCTGTTGCAGGATGCGTTAAAAAAGAGTTCATATTCTGACATCTTTGCCTGCGGGCCTAAGCCGGTATTGAAGGCGGTGCAGAGGGCCAGTACGGACAGGGGCATCCCGGCACAGTTATCCCTGGAGGAGAATATGGCCTGCGGCCTGGGGGCCTGCATGGGCTGCACCTGCCGGGGATCGGACCCCTCCCGGATGCTCCGGGTGTGCGCCGAGGGGCCCGTATTCGATGCTGACGAGGTGATCTTTGATGACTGACCTAGCGGTGTCCATCGCCGGGATCAGCATGAGTAATCCGGTCCTGGTCGCCTCCGGCACCTTCGGGTACGGGGCGGAGTACTGTCCGGTCTTCGATGTGAGCCGGCTGGGCGCCCTGGTCACCAAGGGCCTGACCCTGCGGCCATGCGCCGGCAACCCCGGGCGACGCCTCTGGGAGACCCCGGCGGGGCTGCTCAACGCCATCGGCTTGCAGAATCCCGGGGTCGACGTTTTTATCAGCGATATCCTGCCGGTGATGCGCTCCTACGGCGTGCCGGTGGTCGCCAACATCGCCGGTTCCACCGGTGAGGAGTATGTGGCCCTGGCCGAGCGCCTCGACGGATCGGGAGTGGACGGGCTGGAGTTGAACATCTCCTGCCCCAACGTCCGGGCGGGCGGTATGGCCCTGGGCACCGATCCCTGCCTGGCGGCGTCGGTGGTGGCCGCCGTAGTGCGGTCGACCTCGCTGCCGGTGATCGTCAAGCTGACACCCAATGTGACCGATATTGTGGGCCTGGCCCGGGCGGTGGTAGACGCCGGGGCAGCGGCCCTGTCGCTGATCAACACCCTCCTGGGTCTGGCTATCGACGTGGAGACCGGCAGGCCGGCCCTGGGCAATATCACCGGAGGCCTCTCCGGCCCGGCGATCCGGCCGGTAGCAGTGCGGGCGGTATGGCAGGTAGCGCAGGCGGTCAACGTGCCGATCATCGGTATGGGGGGCATCTGCACCGGGCGAGACGCCCTGGAGTTCATCCTGGCCGGCGCCTCGGCGGTGGCGGTGGGCTCCGCCTTCTTCCACGACCCCCTGGCCGCGGTGAAGATTATCGAGGAACTGGAGCGATACTGCGACCGGAAGGGGATCGCCGATTGGCGTGCGCTGATCGGCGCCGCCTGGAAGCATTGAATCTGATATCTGCAATTACGGAGGTTTGACATGGAAGCCAAGCAGAGGTTGATCGTCGCCCTCGATGTCAGCACGCTCGATCAGGCCAGAAAACTGGTTACTGAACTGCATGACCTGGTAGGCATGTTCAAGATCGGCCTGGAACTTTTCTGCAGCCATGGCCCGAGAGCGGTGGAGGCGGTTCACGAGCAGGGCGGCCGGGTATTTCTCGACCTCAAGTTTCACGATATCCCCAATACGGTGGCCGGAGCCGCCCGGGCCGCCACCCGGATGGGCGTGGCCATGTTCAACCTGCACGCGGCAGGCGGGGCGGAGATGATGCGAGCAGCGGCCGAGGCCGCCAGCCAGGAGGCCCGGTCTGGTGAGGCGCCGCTGATCCTGGCCGTCACCGTGCTTACCAGCCTGGGGCCTGAAGAGCTCCGGGAGGAGGTCGGCCTCGTCCGGCCACCGCTGGAACAGGTGGTGTTCTGGGCAGAGCAGGCCAAGGATTGCGGCCTGGCGGGCGTGGTCGCCTCTCCCCGGGAGATCCGCTGGATCCGCCAGCAGTGCGGGGACGGCTTCCTGATCGTGACACCGGGGATTCGTCCGGCGGGCGCTGACCAGGATGACCAGCAGCGGGTGGGCACGCCCGGTGAGGCGCTCGCTGCCGGCGCCAGCTACCTGGTGGTGGGGCGGCCGATCACCAAGGCGCCCGAGCGGCGTCAGGCAGCCTTGAACATAATCGCAGAGATGGAGGCGTCAGACAGATGACCGAACAGCAAGTACTGGAAGTATTTCAGCAGTCCGGGGCGCTTCTCGAGGGGCATTTCCTGTTGAGCTCGGGACTGCACAGCAATCGTTACGTGCAGTGCGCCCTGGTGCTGCAGCACCCTGACATCGCCACCAAGCTGGGCGCCGAGCTGGCCGGGCGCTTTGCCGGCATTCCGGTGGACCTGGTGGTCGGCCCGGCCCTGGGCGGGGTGCTGGTGGCCCAGGAAGTGGCCCGTGCCCTGGGCGTACGGGCGCTCTTCACCGAACGCGACCAGGGTCAGATGACCCTGCGCCGCGGCTTTGCCATTCAACCTGGCGAGCGGGCGCTGGTGGTAGAGGATGTGGTGACTACCGGGGGTTCCACCAGAGAGGTGATCGCGGTAGTCGAGGAGGCTGGAGCCAGGGTGGTGGGTATCGGCTCACTGATCGACCGCCATACCGGCAGCCTGGAGTTCGAAGCCCCGTATCATGGTCTGCTGCGTCTGGAGATCGCCACCTATCAGCCCGAATCCTGCCCGCTCTGCCAGTCCGGCTCATCCCCGGTGAAGCCCGGCAGCCGCAAACAGTAGAAAAGTTAATGGCCTTAGATATATTTCAGGCGGTATGGGGAGAGGCCCAAGAGTTGCGGTGCAGTGGTGAGCTTCTGAAGCAGGGGCAATATATCCGGTGCCCGGTGGTGGCGATCCACGGCGACTTCGATCCCCGTCCTGCTGCAGGAGTAGAAATTCCGCTGGGTCGTACCGTAAAAAACTTCCGGTTTATCCTATTGGAAAACTGCGGGTATGAACCCTGGATCGAACGAACTGCAAGAGAAAAGTTTTATGAAATCCATAAAAATGAACTGAGATTTAATAAAAGTAGCCGGACTCTGATGGCATAATATCAGAACCGAGGGATCATCTGCGTCGTGAATAATAATATTTATTGAGTGGTCGGTCCTGATCGAAAGAGTTTCATTCATCTGCAATTCAGAATGGGATATAATAACTGTAAGGAACAGTAAAAGAGGTGGTCGTCTTGAGCCGGCGTTTTAAGGTAGTGCTTGAAAAAAACGACAGTGGCGGCTATACGGTAACAGTACCGGCGTTGCCGGGCTGCGTTACTCAGGGGAAAAGCAGGGATGAGGCTTTAGAGCGAATTCAGGAAGCAATAGAGGGATTCCTGGAAGCGCTGGCGATCGAAGGATTACCGATACCTGCAGATGATATTGATATTTCTGAGGTTGAGGTGGCTTACGGGGGATGACCAGGCTACCGCGTGTATGCGGCAAGGATGTGGTACTAGCCCTAAAACGGGCTGGTTTTCAATTGTCCCATGTACGCGGCTCTCATCATTATCTGCGCAGGCCTGGTGGCAAACTTGTGACCGTACCCATCCATAGCGATGAAATACTTGACATAAAAACACTGAAAAGCATTCTCGATCAGTCGGGTCTTACAACAGAAGAATTGAAAGAGTTGCTTTAACTGATTTATAAACAACAAGGTAAAGCCGTAGCTGTGCAAACGGCTTTTTTGATCGAGTGTCGATCTGGCCTAGGTGATCGCAAGGAAAACTTTGGAGTTATTCCGGCGCTTCCGGGTTGACCAGGATGGTCTGGTAATTCTCATATAAAACGAAGCCGGGGCGGGCCTTGGCGGGCTTCCAGACGTTCTTGCGGGCTGTGTAGTCGACAGGCACCTTAGAGGAAGTTCTGGCTTCACTGTAATAGGCTGCCAGGCGGGCGGCCTGCTCCAGGGCGGAGGCCGGGATCTCCCGTCCCGGCTGTGACCTAATGATCACATGGGCGCCCGGGATCTCCCTGGCATGCAGCCAGAGGTCTTCCTTTTTTGCCAGGTGCATGGTCAGGTAATCGTTTTGCCGGTTATTCTTACCGATCAGGATCTCAAAGTTCTCTGCAGCTGGAATTTTGGAGACCTGCAGTGGAGTTTTCTTCTGGGGCTTGCCTTTCCGTTCCTTCGCCTTCACCTTCACAAACCCGGCCTCTTCCAGTTCAACCCTGATCTCTTGCAGTTCCTCACTGGTTTCCGCCAGGTCGAGGGCGGTTCTGACGCTGGCCAGGTAGGCTTGCTCCTCCAAGGTTTGCGCCATCCGTAACTGGTTGGTCTTCAGGGTGTTGCGGGATCTCTCATAACGGCGAAACAGCCGCTGCGCATTCTGCGATGGGGTCAGGGATGGGTCCAGGGCGATCTCCAGGGGCGGCGCCTCCGGCTCGTAGAGGTTGGGCAGGTGAGCCATGGTCTGGCCACGTTCCAAAAGATGCAGGTGAGCCAACAGCATCTCCCCTTTAATCCGATAATCCTGGCTCTTGACAGCTTCAGACTGGGCCTGCTGCTGCAACCATAATTTTTTATCGACCCGGGTGGCCTCCCGCCTGACAATACCGGCGAGCGAGTTTTGCAACTGCTCGAACCTGGCCATCTCGGTACGGCTGGTATAGAAGGTGTCAGCGGCTGCATTCAGTGATGGGGCCGCCGTCAGGGATAGGGGCTGATACATGGTTGGTAAATATGGGGTATAACCTAGCGGTTTCTTGCCATCGAAGACCAGAGTTGGCTCGCACTCACCCCGGAGCAGCGGGCTGATGGTTTTTTGCAGCGCCTGCCAGAGGCTCCGCAGTTCATATTCGCCGCAGTCTTCCATGAGCAGATCCGCGGGCAAGTTGGCCCGAAACATCAATTCCCTGGCCAGGTCGGGACCGATGCCCGCCAGGTGTTTAAAAACCAGGTCCTTCAGTTTCAGTTCCCAATTACCGTCCTGCAGGACCTGAACAAATCGTTCTTCGTCAAGGTCCAGGGGTGATACCTTGGACTGGAGCGGTGGGGGGATATAAATTCGTCCGGGCAGCACCTCCCGGTAACGGCTGACAGCATGAGAATAACGCTTGACAGCGTCGATGATCTGGCCGGTCTGCGGGTCCACCAGGATCAGGTTGCTGTGCTTGCCCATGATCTCGCTGATCAGGTGGACCTCCTGATACCCGCCACTCTCGCTCAGCCGGGAAAAGGTAAAATAGACGACCCGGTCCAGGTCTACCTGACGAATGTCGAGCAGACGGCTGCCCTCCAGGTACTTTCTCAGGACGAAGCAGAAAGTCGGAGGGGATGGCGGATTGGTTTTCTCCTGGGAGGTCAGGTGCAACCTGGCGTTCTCTGCGTGGGCGGACAGGAGCAGGCGCAGGCTCTGGCCCGGTTTGCGCAGGGACAGGATGATTTCCAGCTGTTCCGGCTGGTAGACCCGGTCAACCCGGCTCTGTTGAAGTTCGGAGTTCAGCTCTTCTACGATCAGGTGTATGGTGATTCCGTCTGGTGACATCTGTTCTCTACTCCATTCTTGCTGACAACCAAATACTTGCTGCTAAGCAGCTGGATTGATCCGCTTGCAGCTTGCCTTTATTATATTCTACCAGTATTACAACTAATAAGGGAGATTGTTGCTGGGTACTGTTGCTCCTGGTATTTTGGCAGCAGTAACGGCCGGATCAAAAGAAACAACGCTATTCTGGCTCGACTCCTTGCCCAGGACAGGATTATGAGGTAATCTAATACTGAAAAAGTGAAAATCTGCAAAAACGCAGTTTGGAGGCAAGTCGTGGAGTTCGCTAAGTGGCAGGGACTGGGAAACGATTTCATTTTGCTGGATGGGCGGCCGGAACGATGGCCGGCCAAGCAACTGGCCGATCTGGCCAGCCGCATCTGCGATCGGCACTTCGGGATCGGCGGCGACGGACTGATCTTTGTATTCAAGGACGACCGGGGCATGGTCAACATGCGCATCTTCAATGCCGACGGTTCGGAGCCGGAGATGTGCGGTAACGGTATCCGCTGTGTGGCCAAGTATGCCTACCAGCGCGGCCTGGTCAGCCAGACGGCCTTTCCGGTGCTTACCAGGGCCGGGGTGATGCTCCCGAAGCTCATCCTGGACGGTGACCGGGTGGCCGCGGTGCAGGTGGACATGGGAGAACCGGTTCTGGAGCGGGACCGGGTGCCGGCGCTGGGAGTCGCGGGCACCAGGATGATCGGGGAGGATGTTCAGGTGGGATCAGAGCGGGTGACGGCCACCGCCGTCTCCATGGGCAACCCGCACTGCCTGGTCTTTGTACCGGATGTCGCACAGGCCCCCGTATACAGCCTGGGGCCGCTCCTGGAGCGGCACGAACTGTTTCCCAACCATACCAACGTGGAATTTATCGAGGTCAGGAGCGACAACGAGATCGCCGTGCGGGTCTGGGAGCGCGGGGTGGGGGAGACCCTGGCTTGCGGGACCGGCGCCTGTGCTTCGGTGGCCGGATCGGTATTGACCGGCCGGACCGGGCGACTGGTGCGCGTGAACCTGCCGGGCGGCCAGCTCTTGATCGAGTGGGCGGATAACAACCATCTGTTTATGACTGGCCCTGCCGAGGAGGTTTTTACCGGCCGGCTGGGCGCAGCCTTCAGGGAGTGTACTTTTGCTGACAACGGTCAGCTTGCCAAGGAGTGAGGATCGATGAAAGTAGCAGACCGGGTCGCCGCTCTGCCTGCCTATCTGTTTGCCCGGATCGAGCAGAAGATTGAAGAGCTTAAAAACAGTGGCGTAGACGTGATCAGCCTGGGGATCGGCGATCCCGACCGGCCGACGCCCCCGCACATCGTGCAGGCCCTAAAGGAGCAGGCGGACAATCCGGAGAACCACCGCTATCCTACATCGGTGGGACTGTTGGCCTTCCGCCAGGCGGTGGCTAACTGGTATCAAGGCCGTTTCGGCGTAAACCTGGACCCCCGGTCGGAGGTGGTCACCCTGATCGGTTCCAAGGAGGGGATCGGGCACATTGCCTTCTGTTATCTAAATCCGGGCGACATTGCCCTGATCCCGGACCCGGGCTATCCGGTCTACGGGATCGGCTCCGCCCTGGCGGGAGCGGAGAACTACATCCTGCCGCTAACGGCGGAGCGACACTTCCTGCCGGATTTCGGCGCCATCCCTGCTGATATCGCCCGCCGGGCCAAGCTGCTGTGGCTCAACTACCCGAACAACCCCACCGGCGCCACGGCTGATCTGGAGTTCTTTCAGTCGGCGGTCAGCTTTGCCCGCAGCTATGATCTGATCATCTGCCATGATGCGCCGTATACCGAGGTCACCTTTGATGGCTACGTTGCCCCCAGTTTCCTGCAGGCAAAAGGGGCCAAGGCGGTGGGGATCGAGTTCCATTCTCTCTCCAAAACCTACAACATGACCGGCTGGCGGCTGGGGTGGGCTGCGGGCAACCCCGAGGTCATCAGGACTCTGGGGACGCTCAAATCGAACCTGGACTCCGGAGCTTTTCAGGCGGTTCAGTATGCCGGGATCGCTGCCTTGGAAGGCCCTCAGGACTGCGTCCGGGAGATGCGGCAGGTCTACCAGCAGCGCCGGGATATCGTGATCGAGGGCCTGCGCGGCCTGGGCTGGCAGGTGGACCCGCCCAGGGCTACCATCTACGCCTGGGCGCCGGTGCCGCCTGGCTACACCTCCTTGGAGTTTGCCGAACTGGTGCTGGAAAAAGCGGGGGTGGTGATCACTCAGGGCATCGGTTACGGCGCCTATGGAGAAGGCTTTTTCCGAATCTCGCTCACCATACCCACGGAGCGTCTCCTCGAGGCTTTCAGACGCCTCAAGGAGGCCTTCGGAGCTTTTGTGTTCGATTAACGGCGGGAAAGGATGTTGCCTGACATGCTGAAAAGTATGACCGGTTACGGTCGCGGCGAGGCGGAACTGGATGGTGTGCGCTCTGCAGTGGAGATCCGCAGCGTGAACCACCGTTTTTGTGAGGTGGCGGTGCGCATTCCCAGGTCATTCATTCCATTGGAGGAGCGCATCAAGGAACAGGTGCAGTCGCAGGTGGCCAGGGGTCACCTGGACATCTTTGTTACACTGGTGGATAACCACGGAAAAAAGCGTAACGTCAAGCTTGACAAAGAATTAGTAGTTGCGTATCATAATTGCTTGAGGGAATTGGCGGAAACAATGCAAATTGATTTCCAGCCGGACGTTTTTAGGTTCTCCCAGTTTCCAGGTGTGATCGTTGAAGAAGAGGCCGAGGAAGACCTGGAAAGCGTTTGGGCGGCGGTTCAGAAGGCTCTAACCGGGGCATTACAGCAGCTTGTCAGCATGAGAACCCGCGAAGGAGAACAGTTAGCCAGGGATTTTGCCTCACGCAAGGCGCGGATCGGCAGCATTGTCAACGAGATTCAGGAACGCTCCCCGGAACTGGAGGAGGAACTGCGCTCGAGGCTCCGGAAGCGCCTGCAGACTCTCATCACTGATAGCGGGATCGATGAGATGCGCCTTACCATGGAAGTTGTTCTGTTCGCCGAGCGCAGCAGTATCACCGAGGAACTGGTACGCCTGCATTCACACCTCGAGCAACTGGCCGGGATGTTAAGCTCAGCAAGCCCCGTAGGGAGAAAGATCGATTTTCTGATCCAGGAGATGAACCGGGAGATCAACACCATTGGGGCCAAGGCAGCGGATCTGACCATTTCCCCCCTGGTGATCGAGGCCAAGGGCGAGTTGGAAAAGATGCGTGAGCAGGTCCAAAATATAGAGTAATAATCAGGAGATCCAATTCCAAGGAGGGGTATTATGGATATCAAGCTGATCAATATTGGTTTTGGAAATATTGTCTCCGCCAACCGTATTGTGGCTATTGTCAGCCCTGAATCAGCGCCGATTAAAAGGATCATTCAGGAGGCGCGCGATCGTGGCATGTTGGTCGATGCCACTTATGGACGGAGAACAAGAGCTGTGGTGATCGCTGACAGCGACCATGTAATCCTGTCCGCGGTACAGCCTGAGACCGTAGCTCATCGGCTTTCCAGCAAGGATGCGCTGCAACAAGAGGAATAGCCCAATTCTCTGACAGGAGGCAGGGCGATTGACCACAAAGCCCCTATTGATCGTTATATCTGGGCCGTCGGGCTCAGGCAAGGGTACGCTTTGTGCCTTACTGCGTCAAGCTCTTCCCAATCTGGAGTATTCGATTTCCTTGACTACACGTCAACCCCGTCCAGGTGAACAGAACGGGGTGGATTATTTTTTTGTTTCCGATGATGAATTTAAGACCATGATCGGTCGGGGCGAGTTCCTCGAATGGGCGGAGGTCTACGGCCATCACTATGGTACGGCACGCTCCGTGGTGGAGAGTTGCTTACGGTCGGGCCGTGATGTGTTGCTGGAGATTGATATTCAGGGCGCGCAGAACGTCAAACGGTTGTTTCCGCAGTCCATCCTGATCTTCATCGAGCCACCATCATTGCAGGAGCTGGGAGCCCGGATCGCCCACCGGGGAACCGAAACCGAGGAGGCCATCAGAAGGCGCATGAATTGTGTGCCGTCGGAACTGCAGGCGGCAGAGGGTTACGATTACGTTGTCGTCAACGATACACCGGAACAGGCGTTGGCTGAACTGTTAAAGATCATCGAGGATGCCAGAAGATCAATCCATTGCAGATGAAGCACCCGTACCGCACCCGGCCAAAGCGGACACCCGATACCCGGATGCTGCGAGCCTGCTTTTACTCACCATCAAGGAAAGGGGCAGCATAAAAAATGCAACAGCCAAGCCTAGACGTGTTGATGCGAGAAATTAACAGTAAGTATGAACTTGTTGTTGCCGCAGCCAAAAGAGGACGCAAGTTAACCGAGGGAGAACAGCCCCCAGCAGGTGAGAAATCACTCAAACCCGTAAGCATTGCCTTGAATGAGATAGCCAGCGGCAAGCTGAGGATCGATCGTTCCCCGAGCAGGCCCAAGGCACGAGCATGAATGTGATCCTAGGCATTACCGGCAGCATTGCCGCCTATAAAGCGGCAGAATTGGCCAGTCTGCTGGTAAAAAAAGAGTATGCGGTACACGTGATCATGACGCCAGCGGCTGCCAGGTTTATCACCCCCCTCACACTGCAGGCAATTTCCCAGCACCCCGTGTATGTTGACATGTTTGACTCCCCCGGCTCCTGGGAGATCGGACACATTAGTCTGGCCAGGCGGGCAGACTTGATTCTGGTGGCCCCGGCGACGGCTGATTTTATTGCCAGGATGGCTGCTGGTATGGCGGATGACCTGTTGGCCGCCACTATTTTGGCTGCCAGGGCGCCGGTGCTGCTGGCGCCGGCCATGAATGACGGAATGTATGCCAACCCGGTACTGCAGGAGAAGATCGCCTACCTGAAAAGATTTGGCTATCATTTTATCGATCCCGAATCAGGCCGGCTGGCCTGCGGAACGGTTGGCCAGGGACGGCTGGCAGAACCGGCCAGGATCGCCTCCGCAGTAGAGCAGTTTTTATCGACCAGTAAAGTGTTGGCCGGAAAAAGAATCCTGGTCACTGCGGGGCCTACGCGGGAGCCCCTGGACCCCGTTCGGTTTCTATCCAACTACAGCTCCGGCAAGATGGGTTATGCGATTGCCAGGGAAGCCCGTCGCAGGGGCGCCGATGTCGCTCTGGTGAGCGGTCCGACTCAGTTGGCGCCGCCTGCTGGGGTTGAGCTGATACCGGTGGAGACAGCCCAGGAGATGTTTGAAGCGGTCGTGAACAGGTATGATCAGGCTGATATTGTAATCAAGGCCGCGGCAGTGTCAGACTTCCGGCCACAGCAGAGAGCTGGGCAAAAACTCAAAAAACTGTCAGCGCAGCTGGTGCTGGAACTGGAAAGAACGCCCGATATATTACAATACCTCGGGCAGCACAAGCAGGGACAGATCCTGGTGGGATTTGCCGCAGAGACTGAAGACCTGCTGGTCAACGCAGGCGACAAGCTCAAACAGAAGCACCTGGATCTGGTAATTGCCAACAACCTGGCCGAACCGGGGGCCGGTTTCGGAGTTGACACCAATCTGGTCACATTATTATACTCAAATGGAGATATCATCAAACTTCCAATGATGCCAAAGGTAGAACTGGCAGGTATACTGCTGGATAAGATAGCGGTACTATGTGAACATAGAAGGGATGTGTAATTGTTGTCAAGCAGATACTTTACGTCAGAATCAGTCACCGAGGGGCATCCGGACAAGGTAGCCGATCAGATCGCCGATGCTATTCTGGATGCCATCTATGAACAGGACACTAACGGCCGGGTCGCCTGCGAGGTTCTTGTGGCTACCGGCCTTGTTTTTGTAGCAGGGCAGATCACTACTAAATGCTATGTGGATATTCCGCACATCGCCAGGGAGACTCTCAGGGATATCGGATATACCAGGGCCAAATTCGGCTTTGACTGCGATACCTGCGCCGTGATCACGGCTATCGACGAGCAATCCCCGGATATCGCCCTGGGGGTTGACAATGCCCTGGAAGTCAAGACGGGGGAGATTGTCACTGAAGAACTGGGAGCAGGGGACCAGGGGATGATGTACGGCTATGCTACCGACGAGTGCCCTGACCTGATGCCCCTGCCGATTGATCTGGCTCACGGGCTGTCGCGCCGGCTGGCGGAGGTGCGCAAGAGCGGCATCCTGCCATACCTGCGGCCTGATGGCAAGTGCCAGGTCACCGTCGAGTACGATCATGACCGGCCGGTCAGGGTGGAGGCGGTCGTGGTATCCGCCCAGCACCAGCCGGATATATCCATGGAGCAGATCCGTGGGGATATTATCGAGACCGTGATCAAGCAGGCTATTCCGGCCCAGTATCTGGACGGGGCGACCCGCTATTACGTCAATCCCACCGGGCGTTTTGTGATCGGCGGGCCCCACGGGGATACCGGTCTGACGGGGCGCAAGATCATCGCCGATACATACGGCGGCATGGCCAGGCACGGAGGCGGCTCCTTTTCCGGTAAAGATCCCACCAAGGTCGACCGTTCGGCGGCCTACTATACCCGGTACGCAGCCAAGAACGTGGTTGCCGCAGGCCTGGCCCGCCGTTGCGAGATTCAGATCGCCTATGCGATCGGGGTAGCCAGGCCGATATCGGTGCACGTAGACACCTTCGGCACCGGCGTCATTCCTGACGAGGCCATCTGCCAACTGGTCAACGAACAGTTCGACTTCAAGCCGGCGGCGATTATCAGGCAGTTGGACCTGCGCCGGCCGGTCTTCAGGCAAACCGCCAACTATGGGCACTTCGGGCGCTCCGATCTGGATCTCTCCTGGGAGAGATGTGACCGGGCCGAACTGCTCCGCCGCGAGTCGGCCAAGATCACCAGCTTTGACATAGCTGATGGCAAGTAGGTTGGCAGGCCGGCTGTGGTCTGTTGGGAAACAGCTGTTCGCATTGAACGATCTCAGAGGGTTGCCATGGTGCAACCCTCTGTTGCAGTTACCTTGATTGAAGCCGAAGGAGGGCCGGCGGTGGCAGAATGTCCGGAGATAGCAGTGGATATCAACCACCTGCGCCACAGCCAGATATTTCACTACTTGGCGCCTGCTGCAGAACCAGCACCCCGGTTGGGGATGAGGGTGCTCGTGCCTCTTGGCAATAAGACGGTACTGGGCTGGGTGGTAGGCTACAGCGCGCCACCCGAGGGGATTGCCTTGCGGTCGATCCTCTCTGTTGTTGGGCAAGAGCCGGATTTTAACCCGGAGTTGTTGAGTTTGGCCAGGTGGATGGCAGAATACTACCTCCATCCCCTGTCAGAGATGCTGAAGATGATCGCTCCTCCGCCCAAACCACTCCTTAACAGGAAACGGACTCCGTCAGAGGGGATGAACGTCACCGGCAACCATGGCCGGCTGCTGCTCAGCGGTGAACAGGCCACCGCCCTCAAGGAGATCGATCTGGCGCTCCAGGCAGGGGCGGGAGGCAAGTTTCTGCTGCACGGGATTACCGGCAGCGGGAAGACCGAGGTCTACCTGCGGTCTGCCATGACCGCTCTGGCCCTGGGTCACCAGGTGCTGTACCTGGTTCCGGAGATCGCCCTGACTCCGCAGGCCGGCGCCTGGTTCCGGAGCGCCCTCGGCGCCCAGGTGGCGATCTGGCACGGCAGGCTGGCACGCGGTGAGAAGTATGAGACCTGGGCGGGGATCAGGCAGGGCCGTCTCAACATCCTGATCGGTCCCCGCTCGGCTGTCTTTGCTCCCTTTAAAAGCCTGGGCCTGATCATTATTGACGAGGAGCAGGATTCGTCATATAAGCAGCAGGAGAGTCCGTATTACCATGCCGGACAGGTTGCCGCGAGGCGCGCTCTCTATAATCGGGCCGTGGTGCTCATGGGCTCTGCCACTCCCTCCCTGGAAAGCTATACTGCGGCCAGGTCGGGGCAGTACCGGTTGCTCCATTTGACCAGGCGGCCGCGGGGGCGTCAGTTGCCCAGGGTCACCATCGTCGATCTGAAAACTGAGCGCCAGGCGCAATTCAGCCTGTTGAGCCAGTCCCTGTCCGAGAAGATCGCCCAGCGCTTGCAGCGTCAAGA
>JBEKKU010000014.1:0-27917 GCA_050010575.1 Thermacetogeniaceae bacterium
CAAAGTGGTGTAAAGTGGTAGCATATTTGATTAGAGTGGAGAGCAAATGTTTATCGGAGAGCACCAGCACAGTTTTGATGCCAAAGGACGCCTGATCATGCCGGTGAAGTTCCGGGCCCAGTTGGGTGAACGCTGCATTGCCACCCGGGGCATGGATCGCTCTCTGTTTGTTTTTCCGCTCGATGAGTGGAATATGCTTGAGCAGAAACTTAGAAAATTGCCGCTTACCAGCCCGGAGGCCCGGGCTTTTACCAGATTTATCTTCTCCGGCGCTACCGAGTGCGAACTGGATCCACAGGGACGAATACTGATCCCGCCATCACTGAGAGAGCACGCAGCCATCAACCGGGAGGTTGTAATCATCGGCGTTTCTTCACGGATTGAGGTCTGGGCTAAGGAGCGCTGGCTAGAGTATTCCGCTCCAGTGTCGGAGCACTTTGATGACCTGGCCTCTAAGCTGGGAGAAGGCGATTTCTTCAGTGTCTGAGCTTGAACACCAGCCGGTAATGCTGGCGGAAGCTCTGGAGTTGTTGGCAGTCAGGGAGGGCGGTACCTACCTGGACTGCACCCTGGGCGGCGGTGGCCACGCCCGGGAGATGATCCGCCGGGCTGGCCCTGGCGGGAGCCTGATTGGCCTGGATCGGGACGAGGACTCCCTGGCCCGGGCAGCCGCGAACCTGTCGGATTTCAGCAGCCAGGTGACGTTGATCAACAGCGATTACCGGTTTGTGGACCGGGTGCTGGCGGAACTGGGTATTACCGGGGTGGACGGAGTCATATTTGACCTGGGGGTTTCCACCTGGCAGGTGCTCGATCCGGAACGGGGCTTCAGCTATAGCTACGATGCAGCTCTGGATATGCGGATGGACCGAAAAACTGATGTAACCGCCGCAGACCTCGTAAATGGGTTAAAAGAACAGGAATTAGCAGGATTGATCCAGCGTTTTGGTGAAGAAAGATGGGCGAAGAGAATTGCCTCTTTTATCACTGCAGCCCGGGTAAAACAGCCGATTGCTACCACCGGGCAGTTGGTGGAAATCATCAAGGCAGCGATTCCAGCAGCGGTTCGCAGGACTGGCCCTCATCCGGCCAAGCGCACTTTTCAGGCCCTGCGGATTGCGGTTAACGATGAACTGGCCGGACTGGAGCAGGCTCTGCGGTTGGCAATCAGGATCCTGAAGCCCGGTGGGCGGATAGTAGTAATCTCCTTCCATTCGCTGGAGGACCGGATCGTTAAAAATAGTTTCAGGGATCGGGCACTATCTCGTGACGGAATGGAACCTATCGCCGGTGAAGGCATCAGGATCCTGACCCGGAAGCCCCTGAGACCGGGTGCGATAGAGGTGGAACAAAATCCCCGGGCGCGTAGTGCCAAGTTGCGGGCGGCAGAAAAGTTTGCTGGTAGGCTGCAGTAATATCCAAAAAATGAGGTGAATAATCATTGGTAGTAGCTGAACGGAAACAACTGCCTAATATAGAGAGTGAGTTCAAGCCGAAACCTGCTTTAAGAACTAATGCGGCGCTGAAGAAATGTACTTTGTTGACCTTGGTGGTTCTAGCCGGTTTTGCGTTGTGCATGCTATATACCTACCAGACGACCAGGATCATTGCCCTGGGTTACCAGACAGATAATTTGCAAAATAGCGTTAACGAGTTGCAGGGAGAAAACAAGCAATTGGGGTTGAAAATAGCGGAGCTTCAGGCGCCCGAAAGGGTCCAACAGATCGCCACAACTAAATTGGGGATGAAGGAGCCGCAGGAGTTCATGATCGCCTTCAGTTCCCCGGAGCAATTGTCATCACAAAAAACACAGGTGCAGGCTGTGTCGCCAAAGAACTCGTGGAGCGGCCGGTTGTTGGCGGTGATTCCACGGTTTATAGGCCAGGCTGAAGCTTCGCCCCGCTAGCGGGGTGATCGGTTTTGTATAAAGGAAATATCGAGATTCGTAAAAGAATTACCTTTCTTTTTTTTATCATCTTTACTTTTTTCATTCTTTTCAGCATCCGGCTGGTCTGGCTGCAGCTGGTTCAGGGCACCTGGTACCAGCAGCAGGCGATCCAGAACCGGATCCGCGAGATCGCGGTCGACCCCAAGCGAGGAGATATTTTCGACCGCAATGGCAATGTGCTGGCCACCAGCATCAGCGCTGATGCGGCCTATGCTATTCCCGCCGAAGTGAAGCGTTCAGGCCAGGCGCCCCAGATCGCCCATTCCTTGGCGGCTATTCTTGGCCTGCCGGAGGGCGACCTCCTCAAGAGCATCACTCAGGACCAGCAATCGGTCTGGCTCAAACTGAAGCTGGATCCGACCCAGGCTCAAACCCTACGCCAGAGCCGTCTGCCAGGGATCGGGATCATCTCCAAGCCCCAGCGCTATTACCCCAAAAAGAATCTAGCGGCACATGTCCTGGGCATCGCCGGTGATTATAACCAGGGCTTGGAAGGGATAGAGGTCGCTTACGACAAGGAGCTGGCCGGGGTCAGCGGGCGCTTGCTGGTAGAGTATGACGCTGCCGGCCGGGAGATCCCGGAATCCGCCCGGCAATTTATCGAACCGGAACAGGGACTGAGTGTGGTGCTCACCATCGACCAGAACATCCAGTACTTCGCGGAGCGCGAGCTGGATAAGGTAGTACAGGAGCGCCATCCCAAAAGTGCCTCCATGATCATCATGGACCCCAACACCGGGGAGATCCTGGCCATGGCTAACAGGCCCGACTTCGACCCCAACGAATATCAGAAATATCCCGCCTCAGCCCGGCGCAATGTTGCCATCAGCAACAGCTACGAACCCGGCTCCACCTTCAAGATCGTCACCCTGGGAGCGGCTTTGGAAGAGAATCTGGTCAGCAATAACGACCGCTTCTACTGTCCTGGCTATATCAAGGTGGCAGACCGGACGATCCACTGCTGGTTGGACGGAGGGCACGGGAGCGAGTCGCTGGAGGAGGTCGTTCAGAACTCTTGCAACCCCGGTTTTATCACCATTGGACTCAGGGAGGGGCTGCAGACATTTTATAAATACCTCGATGCCTTCGGTTTTGGGAGCCAGCTCGGCATAGACTTGCCCGGTGAGGCCGAGGGGATCATCGTGAACCAGAAAGAGGCCACCCAGGTGGACCTGGCCACCATGTCTATCGGCCAGGCCAACAGCGTGACTCCCCTGCAACTGGTGACGGCAATGAGTGCGGTTGCCAATGGCGGCAAGCTGATGCGGCCACACTTGGTCAAGGAACTGCGCAACAGCCAGGGTGAAGTGGTCAAGCAGTTTGAGCCTCAGGTGATCCGCCAGGTGCTCTCTGCGGATACCGCCAGGGAGGAGGGGGTACTGCTGCAGCGGGTGGTCGATTATGGAACCGGCAGCAATGCCCGCATCGCAGGTTATACCGTGGCTGGGAAGACCGGCACCGGCCAGAAGCCTTTACCGGGCGGCGGGTACTCGGATACCGATCACGTCCTCTCATTCCTGGGATTTGCTCCTGTCGAACAGCCGCGGCTGGTTGCCCTGGCGATCATCGACACGCCACAGGGTTACCCTCAATTTGGCGGTGTCATGGCGGCCCCGGTATTCCAGGGAGCGGTAAGTGACAGCCTGCGGTATCTGCGGGTCCCGGTGCGCTACCTCCCCAGCGGCACTACCCTGAATGATCAGATGACGGTGGTGCCTCCGGTAATCAATCTGCCTCTTCAGGATGCTCAGAAGGCCCTGTCTCAGGCCGGGCTGACCTGGGAGATTAACGGCCAGGGACCGGTCGTCATGGACCAGACACCGGTAGATGGGGTGAAAGTAACCAGAGGCAGCAAGGTGTTGCTGAGCCTGGACGCATCTGGCGAGGCCCCCACCGGAGACCGGATCGTTCCCAACCTGAAAGGAAAAAGCTTGCGTGATACGGCAGAGGTGCTTGCTGCCATGAACCTGCAACTGGTCCCTGAAGGGGAACAGTTTCCTACCGGTAGTGCTACCTGGCAGGACCCGCCGGCTGGAACCAAGATCAGCGCCGGGGCGCAAGTGAAGGTGAAATTTGAACCGCCGCTGCCCCTGACTAGTGGTCCGTGACAGGAAATAACCGCCACTGCTGGATGATATTATGTTAAATGATTTTAATGGCAATAATAGAATTAATACCTAATCATATTCAGGCCGGCGGGGATAGATCATGACCGTTACTTTCAGACAGCTGCTATCGGGGATTGATGTTGAAGCGGCGCAAGGCCTGGAGACGCCAGTGACCGGAATTCATTACGACTCCAGGCAGGTGCAGCCCGGGTCTGTCTTCGTCTGCATACCGGGCTATCGCACCGACGGCCATGCCTATATTGGAGATGCTGCCAGCAGGGGAGTTGCTGCCCTGATCGTATCCCAGGAGGTATTGCTGCCGTCCGGTTTGGCCTGGGCGCGAGTCAGGGATACCCGGGCGGCGCTGGCGGCAGTGGCTGCCAACTGGTACGGACACCCCAGCCGCGAGCTGAGCCTGTTTGGGGTGACTGGGACCAATGGGAAAACCACCACTACACACCTGATCGAGGCCGTTCTCCGGGCCAGGGGCGAGCCGACCGCGGTGATCGGTACCATTTGGAATCAGCGTACGACCCCGGAATCCCTGGACTTGCAGCGTATGCTCCGGGAATGGGCCGGGCAGGGGATCCGGTCGGTGGTGATGGAAGTCTCTTCGCACGGGATCTATCTGAAAAGGGTCGCGGATTGTGAATTTGACGTGGCCGTGTTTACCAACCTGACCCAGGATCATCTTGACTTTCACCAGAATCTGAGGGATTATTTAGCAGTCAAGCTGCAACTTTTTCAGGGGTTGGGCGCCAGCCGCAGCAAGCAGAGGCGCTGCTATGCGGTGATCAACCTTGACGATCCGTCAGGGATCGAGGTGGCCAGGGCTACCAGGGCGCCGGTGATCACTTATGGTATCCAGGAACAGGCTGATGTACAGGCTCGGGATCTGTGCCTCTCGGAACGCGGTGCTGAATTCGCAGTATCCTATCAGGGGCGAAGCATGAACCTCAGGATCTCTCTGCCGGGCCGGTTCAATGTCTATAACAGCCTGGCGGCAATAGCGGTGGGGTTGGGTGAAGGGATAGAGCCGGCGCTCATCAAGGAGACCCTGGCAGGAGTGGCGGGGGTGCCGGGCCGCTTTCAGGTGGTTGACCAGGGACAGGAGTTCACGGTGGTGGTGGACTACGCCCATACCCCGGACGGCCTGGAGAATGTGCTGCGTACTGCCAGGGATCTGACCAGGGGCCGGGTAATTGCTGTGTTCGGCTGTGGCGGCGATCGCGATGCCGGCAAGCGGCCCTTAATGGGAAAAGTAGCCGGGCAGCTCTGCGATGTCGCCATCCTGACCTCTGATAACCCCCGGAGCGAGAAGCCCCTGGGGATTATCAGGCAGATCGAGGCGGGAATCAGGGAGGTTGGCGATGTTCATTACGAGGTGATCCCCGACCGCCGGGAGGCGATCCGGCAGGCGCTGCAGGGCGCCCAAGCAGGGGATTTCGTGGTTATCGCCGGCAAGGGGCATGAGACCTACCAGATTGTCGGCGACCAGGTGCTGCCCTTTGATGATTACCAGGTGGCGAGGGAGATTCTGCAAAAGGAGAATATATTTTAGTGATGGAGCCGATCCGCGTCTTGGAGATCGCTACTGCTATGAATGGCCGTCTGCTGCAGGGCAACCCGGAGACAGTGGTTGATGGTATCGCTATCGACAGTAGGAAGGCTGAGCGGGGGCAGCTTTTTTTTGCTTTTCCTGGCAGCGAATCTGACGGGCACCTATATATAGACGATGCCCTGAGCCGGGGAGCGGCGGCGGCGGTGATCTCCAGGCAGGTTTCCGTTGATAGTGGCCAACCGTTGATCATGGTGGCGGACCCGTTTCAGGCGCTTCAGGCCCTGGCCCGCTATTACCGGCAGTTATTCACGCTGCCCGTGGTGGCTGTGACCGGCAGTACTGGTAAAACCACCACTAAGGACCTGATCGCCGGAGTGCTGGGGATCAGCCTGCGAGTATTGAAGACTGAAGGAAACCAGAACAACGAGATCGGGCTGCCCCTGACCCTAATGCGCCTGGATCGGGGCTACGGCGCCATGGTTCTAGAGATGGCCATGCGGGGCCCGGGGGAAATTGCTGCCCTGTGCCAACTCAGCCAGCCTCAGATCGGCGTGATTACCAATATTGGAATGACCCATCTGGAGCGGTTGGGCTCTCAGCAGGCGATTGCCGAAGCCAAGGGCGAACTGCTGGATGCCTTGCCCCCGGAGGGGTGTGCAGTTCTAAACGGAGAGGACGGCTGGCAGCGGCAGTTGGCACGGAAGTGCCGGTGCGACGTGATCTTTTACGGCCCTGGACCTGAATGGCCGGTGAACGCCAGCGATATCGTCATGAACGGCTTACGGGGATCCGAATTTCTGCTGCACACACCGTTGGGAGAGGCTCAGTGCCAGCTGCCACTGCCAGGACGCCACAATGTCTCCAATGCCCTGGCGGCGGCAGCGGTGGGCTCCCGGTTCGGGCTGCCTCCGGAACAGATTGCCCGGGGCCTCGGGGCGGCTTCCCTTACGGGGATGCGCCTGGAGATCAAGAGGGGGATCGCTGGCAGCACTATCATTGATGATACTTACAATGCCAGCCCGGCCTCGGTCAAGGCCGCCCTACGGTTGTTGGCGGATGTTCCCGACCGGGGGCGGGCAATTGCGGTGCTGGGAGACATGTATGAGCTGGGGGCGGCCACAGAGGCCGGGCACCGCTCGGTGGGTGAGTGCGCCGCAGCCCTGCAGGTCGATTACCTGTGCACGGTAGGGGGGCTGGCCCGGGAGATCGCTATCGGAGCGCGGGCCGCGGGCCTGCCCGATGGGCAGATCGGCGTATTTTCTGACAACCAGGCCGTCATCGCCTTTATGGGGGAGTTAGTCAAGAGCGGGGACGTGATTCTGGTAAAAGGATCGCGGGGCGCCAGAATGGAGCAGATCGTAGCGTCCCTGAGCGAGGGTGGTTGAAGTGAACGAGATCACCGGGGTGGGGATTGCCTTAGTGCTCAGCCTGCTGTCTACCCTGTTGCTGGGCAAGCTGCTCGTGCCCCTGCTGAATCGCCTGAAGTTCGGGCAGGAGGTCCGTGATGACGGACCCAAGTCACATCTAAAAAAACAGGGTACGGCCACCATGGGTGGTCTGCTGATCATCGGAGGTACCGGCGTGGCCAGCCTGCTGGTCGCCGGTCAGGCCTACGAGACCCTGTTGCTGGTGGGGATGATGGTCGGTTGCGGGCTGTTAGGATTTGCCGATGACTTCTTGAAGGTAGTGTTGAAGCGGTCTCTCGGCGTTAAGGCCCGCACCAAGTTTTTGGTGCAGATACTGCTGGGGCTGGCACTGGCCTGGGCGGCGTTCAGCCTGCATCAGGAGACCACCGTGTTGCTCCCCTTCACCGGATTCAGGGTTGACCTGGGTGTATACTACTACGCCCTGGTGGTGTTTATTCTGGTTGCCGCTGCCAATGCCGTCAATCTTACCGACGGCCTTGACGGCCTGGCCAGTGGCTTGATGCTGGTAGTGGCGGTAGCCTTTGTCCTGATCGCCTGGATGACCGGGCAGAACACTGCGGCGGTCTTTGCCGGGGCACTCGGAGGCAGCTGTCTGGGGTTTCTATACTTCAACCATTACCCGGCCCGGGTCTTTATGGGGGATACCGGTTCCCTGGCCCTGGGCGGGGCCATGGCCACCTTGGCAGTACTGACCCGTACTGAACTGGTGTTGCTGATCCTGGGCGGGGTCTTCGTCCTGGAAACCCTGTCGGTGATCATCCAGGTGATCTCCTACCAGCTAACGGGTAAGAGGGTGTTCAGAATGAGCCCCCTGCATCATCACTTCGAACTGTCGGGTTGGACGGAAACCAGGGTTGTGCGCTGGTTCTGGATGCTGGGATTATGCTGCGCGGTCTTGAGTTTTTGGGCGATGCGAGGTCCCCATTAGCAATATCATTATGAGAACACCTTAATTGTTATTGATGTGTCATACTGTTTATGGCTGCTTTTAAATCTTTATTCCGACCTCGGACCTCCTGTCTCTGACCTCCGAGCTCGGTAGGAGCGTGTGCATGTTGAACTTTGAAGACAAAAGAGTGCTGGTTATCGGCATGGCCCGCAGCGGACAGGCGGTTACGCGCTGGCTGATCAGGCTGGGTGCCCGCGTGACCGGCGCCGATATCAAAGAGGAACAGGAGCTGGGCGAGGGGCTGACCGAGCTTAAAGGGCTCCCCGTTAAGCTGATCACCGACGGTTATCCGGACTTAAAGCAAGGTCTGTTCGACCTGGTAGTGATCAGTCCGGGAGTTCCTCCGACCATACCGCCGGTACAGGCGGCTGCCAGGCTGGGTGTTCCGATCTGGAGCGAGCTGGAACTGGCAACCCGGTTTGTCCACGAGCCGATCATTGCGGTCACCGGTACCAACGGTAAGACCACCACCACAGCCCTCATCGGTTACATATTCCAGCAGGCCGGACGCCAGGTGGTGGTAGCTGGCAACATCGGCCTGCCGGTCATTCAGGAAGTGGAGCGGGCGAAAGACCAGGGGATCGCGGTGGATGACTGGGTCTTGGAGGTCAGCTCCTTTCAACTGGAACACTGCTTCGATTTTCACCCGCACATCTCTGTCTTGTTGAACCTTACCCCGGACCACCTGGACCGGCATACCACTCTTGACGAGTATGGCCGGGTCAAGGCACGGATCTTTCAGAATCAGGGCCCGGAGGATTTTGCTGTGTTAAACCTGGACGACCCCTGGGTGGCAGCCAACATCCACGGCCTGTCAGCCCGGGAGTGCTGGTTTTCGACAAGACAGGTACCGGCCGCGGGGGTTGGTGTGGCCGACGGCAACATCGTCTACGACAGCCACCGCGTTAGAAAGATCCTCTGCCCGGTGCAGGATGTGCGCATCCCGGGGCAACACAATCTGGAAAACGCCCTGGCTGCCGTGACGGTGGCATTATTGGCCGGGGCCGCCCCTGAAGCCATCGCGGCAGCCCTATCCAGCTTTCCGGGAGTGCCGCACCGGCTGGAACCGGTGGCGGTGATCGGTGGCGTAAAGTATGTCAACGACTCCAAGGGAACCAACCCGGAATCAGTGTTGAAGGCCCTGGATTCCTACCAGGAACCGATCATCCTGATCGCCGGAGGCAGGCCCAAGGGGAGTGACTTTACCGAGCTGGCCAAGCGGATTAAGAGCAGGGTCAAGGCACTGATCCTGCTGGGCCAGGCCGCTCCGCAGATCGAGCAGGCGGTGCGGGCAGCCGGGTACGCGGCGATCTGGAATGAAAAAGATCTTGACGGTTGTGTCAACACTGCAGCCCGGCTGGCTGTGCCAGGTGACCTGGTCCTGCTGTCTCCTGCCTGTGCCAGTTGGGATATGTTTCGCGATTATGAGCAGAGAGGCGATCTCTTCAAAAAGCTGGTGCTTGGTCTTGGTTCTCCGATTTGAAGTAGGCTCTGAAGCTTCGCTTCAGGCGCGCCTGCGCACTAAGGAGGTGCGACCGTGAAACCGTACAAACAGCCACCTGACTTCGTACTCTTTTTGGACATCCTGGTGCTGCTTACCATCGGCATTATCATGGTTTTTAGCTCGAGTTTTGTAACGGCGCAAACTACTTACGGCGATGGTTTTTACTTTCTGAAGCGCCAACTGCTCTGGGCACTGGTGGGAATCTTCGGCATGATCGCTCTGATGCGCATCGATTACCGGCTTTACAAAAAATGGGCCAAACCTTTTTTCCTGGTGGCGATCCTGCTCTTGATCATCGTACTGATCCCCGGTGTGGGGATCAAGATCAACGGAGCCCGGCGCTGGCTGGGCACGGAGGCCCTCCGCTTCCAGCCCTCCGAGGTGGCCAAGCTGGCCCTGGTACTGTTTCTGGCCCGGTATCTCTCGGCGAATCAGAATAGCAGCAAGCAGTTTATCAAGGGTTTTGCCGTGCCCCTGCTGTTGGTCGGCCTGGTTTGCGGTTTAATGTTGCTGCAGCCGGACCTGGGGACGGCGGTCACCATCGCCCTGACCTCCTGCCTGATGATCCTGGCGTCAGGCGCTCGCAAGACTCACCTGGTGGGCCTCGCCCTGCTAGGGGTGGTCCTACTGGGGGTGGCCATCGCGGTGGCGCCGTACCGCCTGGCCCGGTTCACCGCTTTTCTCAATCCCTGGGCTGACCCCCTGGGGAACGGGTTTCAGACCATCCAGTCCCTTTACGCCATTGGATCGGGGAGGCTTTTTGGCATGGGGCTGGGGATGGGCCGGCAGAAGTTCCTGTATCTGCCCGAGGTGCAGACAGACTTTATCTACGCCGTGATCGGCGAGGAATTGGGCTTTATCGGGGCTATTTTTGTGCTGCTGTTGTTTTTTGTGTTCATGTGGCGAGGATTGAAGATCGCCCTGAAGGTGCCGGATACTTTTGCTTCTCTGACCGCGGTAGGCATCACCATCAACGTGGTGTTGCAGGCATTCATCCACATTGGTGTAGTTACCGGCTCGCTGCCGGTCAAGGGGATTACGCTGCCCTTCATCAGCTATGGCGGCTCTTCTCTAACCTTGACTTTATTGATGATCGGAATATTGTTAAACATCTCACATTATGCAGAGGAATAGAGGAAGCCAGTATGCGTGTCATGATCACAGGCGGGGGAACCGGTGGCCACCTCTATCCGGCCCTTGCTGTTGCTGAGCAGTTGCAGGAGCAGGACCCTGACGGCCGGATTCTCTTCGTTGGTACTGAGGATGGGTTGGAATCTACGGTAGTGCCGGCCCGGGGTTTTGCCTTTCATCCTGTTTCCGCGGTCAAGTGGCCGCGCCAATTATCGGCACCGGCCTTTGCTTTTTTGCCCTCATTATGGCGGGGATACCGCCAGAGCCTGGCTGTAATCCGGGAGTGGCATCCCCAGGCTGTCTTTGCTACCGGGGGCTATGTATCGGTACCACTGGCCATGGCTGCAGTGCGGTTGTGCATACCCCTATTTCTCCATGAACAGAATACGGTTCCGGGGATGGCCAACCGCTTATTGTCCCGCTGGGCGCGTGCGGTATTTCTGACCTTTCCGGTACAGGATGGCAAGCTGGCTGGAACGGCCAGGGTCATTCATACCGGTTTGCCGATTCGCCAGGAGATCCTGAAGGTCACCAGGCCGGATGGTCTGAACTATTTACACCTGGATCCGGGACTGCTGACCGTGCTGGTCACGGGAGGCAGCAGGGGGGCCAGGCGCATCAACCAGGTGATGTTGGAAGTCTACCGGATGCTGGCAGAGAGTGAACACCGGCCGCTGCAGTTTGTGCATCTGACAGGCAGGGTGGAGTATGGGGCATTATGCCAGCAGATGGCAGAGCAGGGAATAAATGAAGGTAAAGTTGGAAAAATAGTGATGAAGCCGTATCTCGAGGAGATGGAGTATGGATTGGCAGTTGCCGATCTGGTGATCAGCCGTGCCGGCGCAGCCACAATAGCTGAACTGACAGCCCTGGGGATACCGGCAATTCTGATTCCGTACCCCTATGCAGCGGGCAACCATCAATATCAAAACGCCTTGCATCTCACCAAAGAGGAGGCCGCAGTACTGATCCCGGAATCGGAGCTGACTCCGGAGCGACTGTTTGAGCAACTGCAGCAAATAATCGGAGACGATGCCCGGCGACAAGGCATGGGCCTGGCTGCACGCCGCTTGGGCAGGCCACAGGCGGGTGAGATCATTGCCCGTACCATCCTGAAGGCTGGCCGCGGCTTCCGTACAAGGCGGCAGAAGCAGATAGTAACCTCCGAAAAGAGCGAGACATAGAATGTTGGTGCGAATAAGTTTGAAAATGGACGATAAAGTGCACATTGAGGGAGGAGATGGAAAATTGCAGGATAATTGGTATCATTTCATCGGGATCGGGGGCACGGGCATGAGCGGGCTTGCCAAGATTATGCTGGAACTGGGCAAGCGCGTGAGCGGCTCCGACCTGGTGCCTTCTGCCAATGTTAAACGCTTGGTCGAAATGGGGGCGCAGATCTCTATTGGCCACGCGGCGGGAAATATTCATCCGGATGTGGACAATGTGGTCGTCTCTTCAGCGATTCCTCCCTCCAACGAAGAGTTAGACGCTGCCCGCGGTTTGGGCATCAATGTGATCAGCAGGGGTGAACTGTTGGCCCAGTTGATGAGAGAAGCCAAGGGCATAGCCATTGTCGGGGCTCATGGCAAGACTACCACCAGCTCGATGATCTCGCTCCTGCTTTCCGCCAATGGCCTCGATCCCACTTTCATCATCGGCGGAGAGGTTCATGACATGGGCGGCAATGCCAAACTGGGTACTGGAGAATACCTGGTGGCAGAAGCGGACGAAAGCGATGGCTCCTTTTTGAAGTTGGAGCCCTATGGAGCGGTGATTACCAATATAGACAACGATCACCTGGATTATTATAAAAATCTTACCACCATGAAGCGGGCCTTCCAGCAGTTTCTTAACCAGGTCAGGCCCGGTGGCTTTACGGTGCTGTGTGCCGACAACGAGCATGTGCGCAGTCTCGACCCCGGTCAAAACGAGTCCATCAGCTACGGTTTGTCCGGCGAACCGGCGTATAAAGCTATTAACGTGGCCCGCAACGAATTCAGTACCACGGCCGAGGTGCTGCTCCGCGGACGCCCGCTGGGCCAACTGACCCTGGCAGTGCCTGGAGTACATAATGTTCTGAATGCACTGGCGGCAGTCGCGGTGGGCATGCGCCTGGGTCTGACTTTTGACCAGTGCGCCGCCGCCCTGGCCACTTTCAAGGGCGCCCAACGGCGATTTCAACTGGTGGCGCAGCTTGACGGCATCAAGATCGTTGACGATTACGCCCACCACCCCACGGAGATCAGGGCGTTATTCAGGGCCAGCGAGGGCATCAGGTGCCACCGGACGATCGCCGTGTTCCAACCTCATCGCTATACCCGGACTCAATTTCTCCAGGAGGAGTTTGGCGGGGCATTTCAGGGGGCGGACGTGGTCATCGTCACCGATATTTACTCAGCGGGGGAACAGCCGATTGAAGGGGTAACCGCTGACCTGATCGTCAAAGCCCTGCAGAGGAATGGGAAGGAAGTCATCTTTATGAGGCGCCTCGATGACGTGGTGGAGTACCTCAGAAACCAGATCAGATCGGGGGACCTGGTACTGACCATCGGCGCCGGCAATGTCTGGACTGTCGGCAAGAATCTTGCCAAGGCGCTGGAGCGCACTGTCCAATGAATTGGGAACAGCTAGCCCGGGATCTGCAAGCAGAGGTTGCCGGCAGGGTCATGGCCGGGGCTTCGATGAAACAGTATACCACCTGGCGTATCGGCGGCCCCGCAGACCTGCTGCTGATTCCTCAGGCAGAAGATGACGTGGTGGCAGCCCTGGAGTTTACCAGGCGGCATGACCTCCCGCTGACGGTGATCGGCAACGGCTCAAACCTGCTGGTCGGGGACAGCGGGATCAGGGGCCTGACCCTGAGGATCGGGGGAGGGCTACAGGAACTGCAGGTCGGAGAGAAGGAGATTGTGGCCGGCGCCGGGGTCTTTCTCCCGACCCTGTCTCGAGCGGCGTTGCGGGGTCATTTGAGCGGCCTGGAATTTGGGGGTGGTATTCCCGCCTCCCTGGGCGGCGCCCTGATCATGAATGCAGGCGCCTTTGGCCAATCCATCGGAGCGAGTGTCAGATCGGTCGACACCATCGATTATAAGGGTGCCCGGCAGACCTGGAAGACCGCTGAGTTGGAATTTGATTACCGCTACTCAACCCTGCAATTGCAGGCTCTCATTATCGTTAAGGCCAGTCTGGAACTGCAGCCAGCGAAACAGAAAGAGATTAGGGAGCGCTTTGAATACTATTTAGAGTACCGCAGCAGTCACCACCCGCTTGATCAACCTTCAGCGGGCAGCGTTTTCCGTAACCCGTCAGACCAACCGGCCGGACAACTGATCGAAATGGCGGGGTTGAAGGGGTTTCGGGTAGGAGACGCCCAGGTATCAGTCAAACACGCCAATTTTATAATGAACCTGGGAAGTGCTACGGCAACTCAGGTCAGAGCACTCATAGAGATTATTCGGGAACGAGTTTTGGCCCGGTTCGGCATCGACCTTGAAACTGAGGTGCGTGTGGTGGGGGAGGAAAGGTGAGCTTGAGTGGAGCGGTTAATTATCACTGGTGGATCCAGGTTAAAAGGTGTTGTCACGATCAGCGGCGCCAAAAATGCAATTCTTCCCATTCTGGCAGCATCACTATTAAGTGAAAGCCCCCTGGTGCTGGAAGGCGTTCCCTGTCTGGATGACGTCAAGATCATGAAGGATGTATTGCAGGAGCTTGGCGTCAAGGTCAATTGGGATGGGGATATCATGGAGATCAACCCCTCAGGCATCAATTCCACGGAGGTATCGCCTTCTTTGATGAGGATGATGCGCGCCTCCAACCTGGTGATGGGGGCCTTGCTGGGACGTTTTGGAAGAGCGCGGGTATCGCAACCCGGAGGCTGCACCATCGGCACGCGGCCAATGGATCTCCACCTGAAGGGATTTATCGCCCTGGGGGCGGAAGTGGGCCAGAAGCACGGCTTTTTTGAGGTCAATTGCGCCAAGTTGGAGGGCGCGGAGATCCACCTGGACTTTCCTAGCGTCGGGGCTACGGAGAATATCATGATGGCTGCGGTCCTGGCCCAGGGAACCACGATCATCCGCAATGCCGCCCGGGAGCCGGAGATCATCGATCTGCAAAACTTCCTGAACAAGTTGGGAGCGCAGATCAAGGGTGCTGGCTTGGATATCATCCGCATCGACGGTGTTCCCAGGGTTGGACGGGAGATCAATTACCGGGTCATCCCTGACCGGATCGAAACCGGCACCTACATGGTGGCTGCCGCGGTGACCAGGGGGGACATTCTGATCAGGAACACCATTCCGGAACACGTGGAGCCGATCACTGCCAAGTTGCGGGAGGCTGGGATAGAAATTAAAGAAAAAGAGGACTGGATCCACGTGCGGGGCGTTGATCACTGGAATGCCCTGGACGTCCGGACCATGCCTTTCCCCGGCTTTCCGACCGACATGCAGGCCCAGATGATGGTTTTGCTCAGTCTGGCCAGGGGCACCAGCATCATTACCGAGAATATCTTCGAAAATCGTTTTCAGCACGTTGGGGAACTGCGACGGATGGGTGCCCTGATCCGGGTAGAGGGACGCAGCGCCGTGGTGGAGGGGGTGGAGCATCTGACCGGAGCGGTGGTGGAGGCCACCGACCTCAGGGCCGGAGCGGCCCTGGTGCTGGGAGGCCTGGCTTCGGACAACACCACCATCGTCGAGGGACTGCAGCATATCGACCGGGGCTATGAAAAACTGATATCAAAGCTTTGCATATTAGGGGCCAAGGTGCGCCGAGAGCCCTAATCTTTTTATCCTGGGAGTGGACAAGCATGGTCAATGCGCAACCGGTGGCCAGAAAACCCAGAAGGGCCAACCCGAGAGGCTACCTGAGGCGGCTCAGGGTGATCCTGCTCGCCGCTTTTATTATTTATGCCTGCTATTATTTCAGCCAATCCCCCTTTTTCTCCATTCAAAAAGTCGAGGTTGCCGGGCAGAAGCACCTGTCCGCCGCCGAGATCATCAGGGTCAGCGGTCTGGGTACGGGGATCAATATCTTTCAGGTCAATCTTGACCAGGCTAAAAAACGGCTGCTGGCCAACCCCTGGATCGAGAGCGCCGCCATACGGCGCAAACTTCCCCGGGCGATCCAGATCACCGTTAAGGAGCGGCAGCCAAGCGCCATCCTGCTGGCGGATCAGCGCTGGCTGGTGTTGGACCGCAACGGTGTCTGCATTGACTCTGTGAACTCCCTGCGCCTGTACAACCTGCCGATCATTACCGGGATCAAGCCTGACACCACGGACCCGGGCAAACTGGTCAGCGCCAACCCGCTCTTGCAGCCGGTCCTGGCAGCTCTGGACCTCGACGTGGAGAACTTTTTTTCCGAGGTCAACATTTCTGATGGCAACAATCTGGTAGCCTATACCAGGGATAGTGTTCCGGTGCTGCTCGGTAAGTGCGAGGACCTGCACTCCAAGCTAGTTACAGCCCAATCTCTGATGGTAAATAATAGCATCTCCGGAGCGGTAGTGTACGTGGATCTCCGCTCTGCCCAGGTGCCGGCAGTCAAGTATCTGGAAACAGGCAACCAAAAAAACGAGAAATTGTTAAAGGGAGATTAAACATAAAAAGGGAAATATTAATTTTTGTTGAATTAGAATATAAACATCCGGTGGAGGTGCCAATTTGGCCCGGGGAGACACCATAGTTGGACTGGACGTAGGAAGCACCAAGGTTGCTGTCATAGTGGGCAGCCTGGGATCGGATGGCCAACTGCAGATCATTGGATTTGGCTTGGCCCCATCTGCCGGAATCCGGCGCGGCAGCGTCATCGACATCGAAAACACCGTTCGATCTATTGAAGCGGCGATTGAAAAAGCCGAACAGATGAGCGGACGGGCGATCGATGGAGGGTACGTTGGCATCACTGCTACTTCGGTCGCCTCTATCAATAACCGGGGAGTGGTGGCGGTCGCCGATCCCGAACAGGAGATCACCCGGGATGATGTGGACCGGGTGCTCCAGGCGGCTCGGGTCATCGCTTTGCCTCATGATCGCCGGGTGGTGCATGTAATTCCGCGGCAATTTATCGTTGACGGCAACGATGGCATTCTGGACCCGGTCGGTATGATCGGTGCCAGGTTGGAAGTCGAGACCCAGATCGTTACCATCACCAACGCTTCCGTGCAAAATTTACTAAAATGCTGTGAGCGAGCAGGCTTTCGGGTTCAGGAACTGGTGTTAAATTCCCTGGCATCCGGAGAGGCAGTGCTGTTCCCGGCCGAGAAGGAACTGGGAGTGGTGCTCGTGGATATCGGCGGAGGCACCACCGATATCGCTATTTTTGATCAGGGATCGCTCTGGTATAGCGCGGTGCTGCCAGTCGGTGGGGATTACATCACCAGCGATCTGGCGGTGGGATTGCGTACTCCCTTGAACAAGGCGGAGGAACTGAAGAAGCAGATGGGTTGTGTCCTGCCTGCGTTGACCCCGGATAACGAGATCGTCGAAGTGACCAGCGTGGGTGGCCAGCAGACGCAGCAAGCCTCGAAAAAAATGATTGCCAGTATTATTCAGCCGCGAGCGCAGGAAATACTTGGACTGGTGAAGAATCAATTGGAAAAGTCGCGCTATCAGGGATTGCTGCCCGGGGGGATCGTGCTCACGGGAGGCACGGCCTTGACGGAAGGTATGGTGGAACTGGCCACTGAAGAGATGGAACAGCCGGTGCGGTTAGGCTTTCCAGAGGCGGTGGGCGGCCTGGCAGATGTGATCCACAGCCCTGTTTTTGCCACCGGCATCGGGTTGCTGGCTTACGCGGCCAAGCGTCACACCACGGACATGGAAAAAACCGAGGGGCTCTCCTGGAAGTATACGCTCGACAAATTTAAAAGGTGGTTTAAAGATCTCTTTTGAAATGGGGATGAGTAGGGAGATGTTGGAATTGGAGTTAGAGGTAAATCAGTTTGCCAATATCAAAGTGATTGGGGTGGGCGGCGGCGGCAATAACGCTGTAAACCGCATGATTAAAGCTGGCTTGAAAGGGGTCTTTTTCTGTTCGGTGAATACCGATGCTCAAGCCCTGAACTTTTCTCTGACGGAACAGAAGATCCAGATCGGCGCAAAACTTACCAAGGGATTAGGTGCCGGAGCAGACCCGGAGATTGGCTTCAAGGCCGCCCAGGAGAGTCGTGATGAACTAAACCAGGTGCTGCGCGGGGCGGACATGGTCTTCGTCACCGCCGGCATGGGCGGTGGTACCGGAACGGGCGGGGCCCCGGTGGTGGCCGAAGTCGCCAAGGAATTAGGAGCCCTGACGGTGGGCGTGATCACGCGACCGTTTACTTTTGAGGGCAAGAAAAGAGCGCTCCAGGCCGAAAAGGGGATTCAGGAACTGAAGAGCAAGGTCGATACCCTGATCATCATCCCCAATGACCGCCTTCTGCAAGTCATTGACAAGAATACTTCGATCAACGAGGCCTTCCGGATTGCGGATGATGTCCTCAGACAGGGTGTGCAGGGCATTTCGGACCTGATCTCGGTACCCGGCCTGATTAACCTGGACTTCGCCGATGTCAAGACCATCATGACAGAGACCGGTTCGGCCCTGATGGGAATCGGTAGCGCTCAGGGTGAAAACAGGGCGGCGGAAGCGGCGCGCATCGCCATCTCCAGCCCCTTGCTGGAGACCTCCATCGAGGGAGCGAAGGGTGTCCTGTTGAATATCACCGGCGGGCCCAGCCTCGGCCTGTTCGAGGTGAACGAGGCTGCGGAAATCATCCAGCAGGCGGCAGACCCGGAGGCCAACATCATCTTCGGAGCGGTGATCGATGATAGTATGGATGACGAGGTTCGGGTAACCGTGATCGCCACGGGCTTTGATGTTAAGCCGGCGGTCAAGGACTCCACCGTGATCGACTTTAAGTCTTTTGCTTCAGAGGATCTGGACATACCGGCCTTTCTACGGAAGCGTTAATGAACGGTAGCCAGGTTCCCGGTTGACCATGCTCAGTTTGGCATGAGCGGCTAGGGCTTATTTAAAATTCAACTTTCGCGGGCGATTGCTGCTATTTGGCTTATTCAGTCAAATACGCAGCTTTTTTTATTTCGGCAGCAGCACAAACTGACATAAATTACCAGCTATTTCTTTTATAATTGACTGAGGCATAAACCACTTGCCTTTCCATATTTGGGCCTCATGAAGAAAGATGAGGTTCGGAATGGAGTTTGAGCGCAGCGCATATAAATGGTAAACGAGAGAGCAACAGGAACTGCCGGGATCTTTCACGATGCCTGATCAGAGGTGCAGATTATGCCTGAGCAACCGGTGATATACGTGGATGTGCTCTTCCTGATCAATTTTGTCATGGATTACGGGGTATTGTGGGCTGCTGCCAGGCTGTCCAGGATCCGGTTCATCTCTTGGCGGTTGGCAGGCGCCGCTTGCCTCGGAGCGATCTATGGAATTCTGGTGCTGCTTCCGGATCTCTATTTCCTGTCGGCTATCTGGATGAAGTTTCTGGCTTCCCTGGTCATGTTGGGGATCGCCTTTGCACCGCTGGCCTGGAAAAAGCTTGGGCAGGTGCTGCTGTACTTCTACCTGATCGCCTTTCTGATGGGCGGCGCCGTCCTGGGTTTTGTCTATTTTATGAACAGTTTCGCCATTCAGCCGGTCTTTAGCGATGTGCCGCTCCCCTACCTGTGGCTGACGATCGCCCTGGGCACCGCGGTCCTGCTCGGCAAATGGGGAGTACCTTTTCTAAGAAAGACCTTTCTGCAAGACATGATGAAGGTTCCGGTGCTGATCATGCTACAAGGCCATGAAATCAAAGTAGACGGCCTGGTGGATACCGGCAACCAACTGGTGGACCCGCTCACTGGGGCGCCAGTGGTGATTGTAGAGTACGATGTGCTGGCGCCCTACCTGCCCCCACAGGCGAAATAT
This sequence comes from Thermacetogeniaceae bacterium, assembly GCA_050010575.1. GTDB lineage: Bacteria > Bacillota > DSM-12270 > Thermacetogeniales > Thermacetogeniaceae > Palsa-1188. The sequence continues at coordinate 19,560 of JBEKKU010000014.1, forward strand.
TTATTTTCCGGAGGGGGAGAGGTGGACCTGGAAAAGGTAGCCCAATGCTTTGCGGAGGTTGGCTACGTCCTTCCGATCAGGGTGATCCCCTTTACGACCATCGGGAAACGGCATGGCATGCTGGTGGGATTCAAGCCAGATGAGATCATCATTCTAACCGGAGACCAGAAGGTACACAACGCCAATGTGGTGGTAGGGATCTACAGCCGGCATTTATCACCGCGGGGCACCTATCATGCCCTGTTGCACCCGGACCTGCTACAGGCATCAGCCTGATGGTGAGCACTCAATTTTTCAAAGGGGGGATAGAAATGGAATTACCAAAGACTGCTTGGCTATGGCATTTTAGAAATATAATGGCCCGGCTCCTGAAAAAAATTGCGGACGATCAGGAGATCTATTACATTGGCAATCATGAAGCATTGCCACCCCCGCTCACCGGCGATGAAGAGATGGGTTTGCTGTCACGCCTGGAGACAGGCGATTCCAACGTCCGCAACGTGCTGATCGAGCGCAATCTGAGATTGGTGGTGTATATCGCCCGGAAGTTTGAAAACACCGGCGTGGGCATTGAAGACCTGGTTTCCATCGGCACCATCGGCCTGATCAAGGCGGTAAACACCTTCAAGCCCTCGCGCAACATCAAACTGGCCACCTATGCCTCCCGCTGCATCGAGAATGAGATCCTGATGCACCTGCGCCGCAGCAACAAGATGAAGGCAGAGGTCTCCTTTGACGAGCCACTGAACATCGACTGGGACGGGAACGAACTGCTGCTCTCCGATGTGCTCGGAACCGAGAATGATATCATCTACCGGGAGCTGGAGGAGGAGGTAGACCGAAACCTGCTGCATGGCGCGATCGATAAACTATCTGCCCGGGAGCGCAATATCATGGAACTGCGCTTCGGGCTGCGCGGGGAGAGTGAGAAGACCCAGAAAGAGGTGGCCGACTACCTGGGTATCTCCCAGTCCTATATCTCCCGCCTGGAAAAACGGATTATCAAGCGCCTGCGCAAAGAGATCTGTCGCTTCGATTAATTATAAGACCATAAAATGGCATAGCCGTCTTTCTTGCCGAAAAACGGATACTGAAATCAATATTAGGCAATCTAAAAAAGGGGTTAAGCCCCTTTTTTACTTTATCCGGCTGGCTAAATGGTGATTGCGGTATAAATTGAGACCCCCAAGGTAATAATGAACTACGACCAGAGAACCGGGTGCCCGCCCAAAAGGTGGGCGCGGGAGGATTTAGACGACATGGTTAATAAGGTTGAGATATGCGGCGTCAATACGTCCAAACTCCCGGTATTAACCAGCGCCCAGATGCGGGAACTGTTCCAATACATCCAGGACGGCGATAAAACAGCTCGTGAGAAGCTGATCGGCGGCAACCTCCGCCTGGTGCTGAGCGTCATCCAACGATTTATCAACCGCGGTGAATACGTCGACGACCTGTTTCAGGTGGGCTGCATCGGTCTGATCAAGGCTATCGATAACTTCGATCTGAGCCAGAACGTTAAATTCTCCACCTATGCCGTACCGATGATTATCGGAGAGATCAGGCGCTACCTGCGTGACAACAATCCGATCCGGGTCAGCCGCTCGTTGCGGGACATCGCCTACAAGGCGATTCAGGTTCGGGAAACCCTGGTGAACCGGCATTCCCGGGAGCCTTCCCTGAACGAGATTGCAGAAGAATTGAGCATCCCCAGGGAAGAGGTTATCTTTGCCATGGATGCTATCCAGGAGCCGGTCTCGCTCTTTGAACCGATCTATCATGATGGCGGTGACCCGATCTTCGTTATGGATCAGATCGGGGACGAGAAGAACCACGACGGCAACTGGCTGGAGCGGATCTCTGTCCGGGACGCCCTCCGGAAACTGAGCGACCGGGAAAAACTGATCCTCACGCTACGCTTTTTTGAAGGCAAGACCCAGATGGAGGTTGCTGACGAGATCGGGATTTCCCAAGCCCAGGTCTCCCGTTTGGAAAAAGCCGCTCTCAATCATATGAAGAAATATGTCTGATCACTCAATCTGATCACTCTAAAAGGGAGTTATGAGCATGAGACGCAGGGTCGCGATCGCTATACTCGCTGGTGTGCTGCTGACAGGATTGATGGGGCCCTATACTCTGCAAGTGGTGGCCAAGGAGCGGGCCAGCAAGGCATACAATCAAGAAAACCTGATCAGGCTGCATATCATTGCCAATAGCAACAACCCCCAAGACCAGGCATTGAAGTATCAGGTGCGCGATGCCATCGTGGCTGCCTTGCGGCCCGAGTTGTTGCAACTACACAGCCGTCCGGCGGCCGAAGCGCTGCTGGCGGCTGAACGGGACAGGATCATCCGTATCGCCGAGCAGACTATTGCTGCTAACGGATATTCATATCCGGCCAGGATGGAGATCGGCAATTTCAATTTCCCCACCCGGGCTTACGGCGACCTGGTGCTGCCTGCCGGCAACTACAGGGCGGTAAGGATTGTGCTCGGCCAGGGGGCAGGAGCCAACTGGTGGTGTGTCCTTTTTCCTCCGCTCTGCTTCGTTGATGTTGCCGGATCTGGCGTCAGAACAGGCTATACCGGAAAGGATCCGGGCGAGACCCTGGCCAAGGGAGCAGCCCCGACTGTGGCGGTAAAGGACGATCTGAACCCGGTGGTCGACGGCGGCGGCGTGCAGTTCAGGCTGCGGATGTTGGACTGGTTGGAGACGGAATCGGGCTACATGGCCAGGCTGTTCAGTTCCTAAAAGATTATTGGCGGTTGAGACGATCGGAGGCACTAATTCCATCCTCTGCACATATAGTAGATCGGGGGGGGTGGAAGGTTTGGTCAAGATTTCGGAACTCCGTTTGCGTGATGTGATCAATACCATGGATGGAAAGCGGCTGGGCACCATCAAGGACATCGATTTTGACCTGGAGGCCGGCAAGATAAAATCCCTGATCCTGCCGGGCAGCGGCGGCCGTTTTTTCAGCATGTTTGCACGGAGTGAAGAAGTGGTGGTCCCATGGGAGAATATTACGAAAATAGGGGTAGACGTCATTTTGGTGAACCTGGGACCGGCTATCCAGCCAAATCGTCTGGAAAAGTAAAAAAAGATAAAGAAGAATTAAAGACCTCCGTCCCAAAAACTAGGGACTTTTTTTATGGCCCGAAGGCAGGATTTATGTAACTATATGTAGTATTATTTAAATATCGCATACTCAATATCTTGAGATTGCCAGCCTTTTATCGATGGTAATAAATGTTATCGGGGGGCAAGGGGATGCACTGTCCATACTGCAAAAGCAGTGATATCCGGGTGCTGGATTCCCGTTCCTCTGAGGAGCGGGATGCCATCAGGCGGCGCCGGGAGTGCGCCGGTTGCAACCGCCGCTTTACCACGTACGAGCGGATTGAAGAGGTGCCGCTCTGGGTGGTCAAGAAAGACAGGCGGAGGGAGCTGTTTAACCGGGAGAAGCTCCTGCGGGGAATCATGAAGGCCTGTGAAAAGCGCCGGGCCACCCTGGAGACGATCTCGTCCCTGGTGGATGATATTGAGCGCACTCTGAAGGATGCGCCCAACTCCGAGGTGCCCAGCGTGGAGATCGGACGCCTGGTGATGGAGCACCTGCGCACCGTCGATAAGGTGGCCTACATCCGCTTCGCTTCGGTTTACCGCGAATTCAAGGATGTGGGGGAGATCCTCACCTGCCTGGAGGAGCTGAGCCTGGAGAATTCGGCAGCAAGGGAAAAGAGGCATCGGTAGAGGGCATGCCTTTAGATATCGGCACTGAGGTTTATGGCGTCAACAGAAATTGTTACAGAGTTGAAGGGCTGATCGGGCGCGGGGCGTTCAGTGAGTTATACAGGATCGTATCGGATGAGGATGGGCGGTCCTATACCCTGAAAATGGCGTCGACTCTGCAATTACAGGAGGATGAGCCGGATCTCCTCGCCAACGAAGGTAGCATGGCGCCGCTTATCGATCATTCCAATGTGATCCGGGTCTACTATTTTCATGACGGCAGTGTGCACCCTGGCCTGCCTCCTTACCTGATCATGGATTACGCGGACGGCGGCTCGTTGCAGGATATCCTGGATTGCCGGAGGAAAACCGGGGTTCAGTTTGGTGGCCAGCCGGTATGTGCGATGCTGTCCCAGTTAGCGGGGGGCATGAGGGCCGTCAACGAGGTGCTGATTCACGGCGATATCAAGCCGGATAATATTCTGGTTCAGGGCGGGAAGCTGAAGATATCCGACTTCGGGCTCGCTAAAATAATCGGGTCGACAGACGGGTCGGCTACCAGGGTGCTGCAGCACGAGCGGTACCTGGCGCCGGAGGTCTGGCAGCGCCGGGAGGACACCATCCTGAGGGATATGTACTCGGTGGGGATCGTCCTTTATGAACTGGCAACGCTGCAGCATCCTTACGAGGTGGGTTTGCAGGGGCGGCCGATCGCTTCCTGGAGAGAGGCCCATCTGTACACGCCGGTGGCGCCGCCGGACAGGCTCAACCCAGCATTACCGTCCGGTATCGCCCGGGTGATCGAGAGGATGATGGCCAAGCTGCCGGAAGATCGCTACGCTGGATGGAGCGAGATCGTTGACGGTCTAGAACCTGAATAAAAATAACACACTAAAATGTGGCAGCCAATAGGGAGACAGGGGGAGCGGCATTCATGTTTGCCAAAATTAAAAAGAGAGACGGAAGAGAAGTATCCTTCGACGATTCCAAGATCACCGGCGCCATCTTCAAGGCAGCCCGGGCGGTGGGGGGAGAGGACCGGGAAACCGCCATGGAGTTGACTCTGGATGTGATGCGGATGCTGAAACAGCAGTACAACGGGCAGGTCTTCGGGGTCGAGGACGTTCAGGATATGGTGGAGAAGATCCTGATCGAGAAGGGGCACGCCAAGACAGCCAAGGCCTATATCCTTTACCGGGACCGGCGCACCCGGCTGCGCGACGCCAAGGGCGAGCTGATGGACGTGGTAGAGGAGATCATCGCCGAAACCGACCGGGATAACGCTAACGTGGGCAATAGCCCGTCTGCCAAGATGCTGCAGATCGCCAGCGCCGCCAGCCGGAGGTATTACCTGACGCGCCTGATCGATGAGGATTATTCCCTGGCCCACAGCCGGGGAGACATCCACATCCATGATTTAGACTTCTACGCAACCACGGTTAATTGCCTTCAGATCCCCCTGGAAAAGCTATTAATGGAAGGATTTAACACCGGGCATGGCTTCATCCGGCCGCCCAAACGCCCGGCATCGGCCACCTCGCTGGCGGCGATCATCTTGCAGAGTTCGCAGAACGATATGTTCGGCGGGCAATCCTTCCCCTTCTTCGACAAGCAGATCGCGCCCTCGATGGATGGCGCCGACGAGGACCAGGTGTACCAGGCGATGGAGGCCTTGGTCTTTAACCTAAATTCAATGCATAGCAGGGCGGGGAGCCAGGTTCCTTTTTCTTCCATCAACCTGGGAACGGATACCAGCGAGACGGGGCGGCGGGTGACCCGGAATTTCCTGCTGGCCTATGAGGCCGGCCTCGGCCGCGGGGAAAACCCGATCTTTCCCAACGTCATCTTCCGGGCCCAGAAGGGCGTCAACTTCGAACCCGGTGACCCTAACTACGACCTGTTCCAGCTGGCCATCAGGGTGGCCAGCAAGCGCCTGAACCCGACCTTCAGCTTCATGGACTCCTCCTTCAACCAGCCTTACGGCGACCAGGTATCCTACATGGGCTGCCGCACCAGAACCATGGACAACCGCCGCGGCCCCTCCGTTACCACCGGGCGCGGCAATCTCTCCTTCACCACCATCAACCTGCCCCGGCTGGCGATCAAGGCGGAGCGCAACATGAAAAACTTCTACCGGCTGCTGGACGAGGTGACCGAACTGACCATCAACCAGCTCTACCACCGCTTCCAGGTGCAGTGCCGGCTCAGGGTCAAAGACCTGCCCTTTGTGATGGGCCAGAACCTCTACCTGGGTTCAGAGCAGCTAAAGCAGGAAGACTCCATTGAGCCCGCCATTGTCAATGGCACCCTGACCATAGGTTTCATCGGGCTGGCCGAAATGCTGGTCGCCCTGACCGGATACCACCACGGGCAGAGCAAGGAGGCCCAGGAGTTGGGACTAGAAGTGGTAGCCTACCTGAGAAAAAAAGCCGATGAGGCGAGCGAGCGCTTCAACCTCAACTACACGCTGCTGGCCACGCCGGCCGAGGGAACATGCAGCAGGTTTATCAAAATGGACCGCAAGGAGTACGGGATCATTCCCGGGGTTACCAACCAGGAGTATAATACTAATTCGTACCACATTCCTGTTCATTTTCCGATCAGCAGCTTTGATAAGATCAGCCTGGAGGGGCCCTATCACAAGTTCTGCAATGCGGGGCATATCAGCTATGTGGAGTTTGCCTCGCCGCCGCAGCACAACCCGGAGGCGGTGGAGGCGATCATCCGGCACATGGCCGAGAGCGACATGGGCTACGCCGGCATCAACTACCCGGTGGATTTCTGCTGCAACTGCGGTTTGCAGGGGATCATCAACGATCCGGACTGCCCGCGCTGCGGCTCCGGCAATATCCGGCGCATCCGGCGCATCACCGGCTACCTGAGCACCATCGATCGCTTCAACGATGGCAAGGTGGCGGAACTGAAGCACCGGTTGCCACACAGCTGAAACTCCAGCAGGCATTGATAGGCGATACCCCTAAAACATGTTTCTGGCTTGACGGTTGCCTTTGGACAAGCGGGGAATAGCAAAGAGCTAGCGTCTTAACGGAGGAAAACGCGTGAAGATCAGGGTGGCGGGAATAGACAGGGAGAGCGTGGTGGACGGCCCCGGGCTGCGGTTCGTCCTCTTTGTGCAGGGATGCCCGCATCGCTGTCCTGGTTGCCACAACCCTGAAGCCTGGGACTTTGACGGCGGCCAAGAGCTGGACACGGGAGAGATCCTGAGCCAGATCGAGGAGACCAGGCTGATCAGGGGAGTGACTCTCTCTGGAGGTGAACCTTTTGCGCAGGCAGGCGCTTGCGCCCTTATAGCCGAACAGGTTAGGGCCATGGGCCTGGATATTGTCTCCTATACAGGGAATACTTTTGAGGACCTGCTGGCCAGATCAGAACGGGAGCCTGACGTGAAACGGCTCCTGGAGGCGACGGATCTGCTGGTGGACGGGCCTTTCATCATCGAGGAGCGGGATTGGGATATCCCATTTCAGGGCTCGCGCAACCAGCGGCAGATCCTGGTGGCGGCATCCCTGGCAGCAGGTAAGGTGGTTCGGGTTGGCGCCTGAGAGTTCAATGAGAGAGGTATTCCCCAAATAAGAACATCCATGGTGATCCTGCACATCTACCACCAGAAGAAGATATGTCACGGAAGAAGAGGCATCCGGAGCAGAGGAGGGCGCAACGGCGCATGCCAATCAACGTCGATGATCTGGTAAGGGATGCCCTGGAGTCAGGGGCTACGCATGCAGCGATGGTGGATACGTCCAAGATCACATTCCACGAAGAGTTCAGGCAGGCCTGCGAAAAGAACGTGTGCCGGAAATACAATACCAACTGGATGGGCCCGCCGGCGATCGGCCCGATATCCGAGTTGATGGAAAGGGCCCGGAAATACAGGCAGGGGCTGCTATTCCAGACAGTCCATCAGCTTGCCAGAACCTTTGATTATCAGGGCATGCTTGAAGGCGGCAGGATCCACGAGCGGGTGTTCAGGACTCTTCTGGAAAAGATCAGAGCCAAGTATACATTCAGTGAGATGCTTCCCCTGAATGCAGGTTGTTGCAGCATCTGCGAGAGATGCGCCTATCTTGACCAGGAGCCGTGCCGCCACCCCGATCTGGCAGTCTCTTCGGTGGAGGCATACGGGATTGACGTGATGGCTCTGGAAAAAAATGCCGGAATTCCTTATTATAATGGTAAAGATACTGTTTCCTATGTCGGCCTGATCCTTTTTAATGAAGGGCACGCTCCGGCAAGTACAAGCGCCAATAGTTGATCGTGTTCATAACGGAATATAAAGAAAAGGGATAGTCATGGACTTTACATTGCAAAAAGAGCCTGGTATGGTACCTTATCTAACCTTGCCCGGCTTCGGCGGCGAGCGGGGCAACCATGGGGTGCGACTGGCCTTCACTACCCGCTGCGGCGGGGTCAGCACCGGGCCTTATGCTGAGTTGAATCTGGGCCTGAGCACTGGAGATGAACCCGGGTTGGTAGTCGAAAACCGGAGGTTGCTCTGCAATACGCTCGGCCTGGATGTTGGCCGGCTCTCCATTGTCAAACAAGTGCACAGCGACCGCGTGATGGTCGTCGATGATGACCGGGGCAGCGCTGCCCCGGTCATCGAGG
>JBEKKU010000015.1:0-27275 GCA_050010575.1 Thermacetogeniaceae bacterium
CAACCCCGTAGAGGGAATAGACATAACGCACAAAACCGGAGCAATCGAAGCTTGATGGTCCGTTTGCTCCATAACTATAGGGCCTGCCCAGAAATCGCTTGGCGATGCTTATAATGTCGGAAATCGCTCCCCGGCTGGCATTCTGTGTCCCTGATTGCGTGGATGCGGTTGAGGATTGCTGATAGGCCTGAACGCACCATCCGGCAATCCAACCGGTCCCTCCCTGCCAAGCGATCTGGTACCAACCGTCACCGCTTTCCGCCTTTGCCTGAATGAGATCTCCTAAATGCACCTGTCCGATTCTGGCATTATTCGTACCTGGCCCCGAACGTACATTGACTGTATCATAGGCTACCTGCAACTGACCGGTCGTCGGAGTAAGCGATGCGAGAGCCTTGGTGCTGGCAAAGGCCACGCTGCAGGTAGAATATCCAAATATCACGGCAGCACTCAAACAAAGAAACACCGTAAATTGTGCAACTTGTTTTTGCAAAGAAGTTGTCACCAAAATCATTATGCAGCCCCTTCCAGTTTCAGCACTAACATGATAATTTCGACACAATACTCCATTTCCCTGCTAACAGGCATAAAAAAACGCCACCCATGATCATGTGGCGTTTACCTTCCATATTACAGGCGGGAGAATGGCGCTGGACTGACTCACTTGAACAACTCACGTTGCTTGCCGAGTATTGAAGCTTCCAGACCAATTTCCCACTTGCCAACCAGGTTATTTACGGTGAAGAACTTAATCGCTTTCATCCTTACAGGAAGATAATCAAGTTCTCCCGCCTGTTAGTTGTAACATAGCATAAGATCAGATCAAAAGCAAGAGGCTCTTTTTATTATTTTTAGTCCGCCGCCAGGCGGTCCTTTTCCTAGCTGCCAGTGAGGAATTTGGTGATACCCCGAGCGATAGCCGAGGCCGCCTGTTGTTGGAAGTTTGCGTCTGCCAGCAGCTTCTCCTCTGCCGGGTTGCTGATAAAAGCCACCTCTATCAGCGCAGCGGGCATCACCGTGCACCTCAGCACCTCGAAGTTGTCTTCAAACACGCCGCGGTTGTGCAGCCCCAGGGAGGCAGAGGTCTCATTTTGCAAGTCTCGCGCCAGAGTGAGGCGCTGGCTTCGCTGTTGGCCTAAAGAGGTACCCGCAGGGGCGTACGTATAGGTTCCAGTCCCTCCGATAGCCCGATCGGAGGTCGAGTTTGCATGAATGCAGACAAAAACGTCGGCGTTGATATTATTGGCGATGGCGGCCCGCTGGGACAGGTCGACATAGGAATCGTCGCTGCGGGTCAAGGTGACATCAACACCCTGCTGCCTGAGAATCTCCGCCGTCTTTGCAGTAATTTCCAGGTTGACATCCTTTTCCTCAACGCCATGGGGCCCGATCGCCCCCGCGTCATTTCCTCCATGGCCGGCGTCGAGTACGACTTTTTTGCCCGCCAGAATGGCCTGAGGCACCGGATCGGCAGGCCTCTTTCGCAGCCGCAGGACGATCTGGCAGCCTCCAAAGCTGGCGTCGGAGGTGGCAGAGATGTCCAGGGTGCCTTCTGCCACCAGTCTGACCACGTCTGGTTGATACTGGATAAGTTTTATGTTTTTGACTCCCAAAAGATCGAGCTGCTGTTGCCATGCCTGCAGCGAGGAGGCAAGAGTGAAGCCGGCAAAATCAAAGGCCACCTGCGGTGTTGGGCCGTCCAGGTTCGTGGCTTGATAACTGAGAGGCGCTGTTCCCCACATGTTAATCGCCAGAAAATCGGATACAGCCCCCGCCTGAATTTTGTATATCTGTGGCGGCAGCGTGACCAGCAGCTCTCCGGGGTTTCCCAAGGCTGCGCTATAGGCAAGGGGCGCAGGCAGTGATTCAAAAAAGATGTCGACCTCTGCGGTTCCGGCTGCTGTCCCCGGAAAAAGAGTGACGATCTTGTCCAGGCTACCCACTCCGGGATCAATCTCTAGCGGCGTTCGTACGCTGGTGATACCCGGTACGGTCACTACCAGGCGTTGCGGACTGGTCTCTTCTGTCCACTGGCAGTTCCCGTTCGCCCCCTGGATATCGATGGTGATTCCTGTGCTGCCTTGCTTGACCTGCACATCGAGCGTCCCCTGGCTGGCGCCGCCCTGTCTTGCCGATGGATTTGATGAAGTCGACGGTGGCGCCGGATCTGCTGGGGATACTGGGCCTGAGGCCAGAGCACGAGCACTGTTGATCATCACTACCGCTTCGGCGCGACTGATAACTTTTTTCGGTTGGAAAGAACCATTCGGATATCCGGCCATGATCCCTTCAGCCACCAACTCGGCTATAGAAGATTTGGCCCAGCTGTCAATCTGTCCGGCATCAGAAAAACTTGTGCTGCCTCCCCCATCCAGCTTCAAGAGTTTGGCCAGCAGGCAGGCAGCCTCCTGTCGCGTGACGGACTTCTGCGGCCTGAAGGTTCCGTCCGGGTAGCCGCTCACAAAGCCGGCTGCAAGTGCGGACTGCAGATCCTGTGCAAACCAGTCTTTGCCGCGCACATCCTTAAATGCCTGCCGATCCTGGCTGGCCGGGATCTGAAAAGCGACATCCACCATGGCAATAAATTCAGACCGGGTCACTCCGGCGTCCGGCTTGAACCTGCCATCGGGGTAACCTTTCACGTAACCCGTGGAGATCGCCTTCCCGATCTCGGCAGCAGCCCAATGTTGTCCGACATCCTTTAAACCGCCTGCAAAGGCCACGCCGTCAGAAAAAATGCCCGTCAAGCCCCACAAGAGGAGGGCAAAAAGGGCGGTTAGCGCCACAATCCTTGCCGGTAAACCGTAGACAACCTGTTTATATCTATACGTTGACATTGTAATCACCATAATAGATCTTGCTAATTTTTAGATCTTGAGGTTATTTCGACATCAACTGATAATTACCCTCTTAATACTATAAAGGTATTAACTGGTAATGATGGTAGCCATGCACCGCGATCCCGGCCTGTTCTCAATCTCTTCAGCCGCTTTTTATTACATGTTTAATGCAAATTTTCTATCAGCAATCGTTGGTAGATCTAGGATAGCGCTTGATAATGCTGTTATCCTTGTAATTACAGTGCCCTTAATCCGTCTTATGAAATGAAAACAGCTCAATTATAGCTGGATTTCTTGCTAAACCAGTTAATGTCATATGAATTGATAGTAAACTGTTATTTACTATTCACGCTCGAACACAGTATACTGGTTTAGGTAATTACGGCGGCAGTGTGGGCAATTAGCAGCATGCAAAGCAGGTGCGCACAATAAGCAAATTAGAAAAAGTGACCAATGAATTCCTCTCGTTGCTATCTATCATGCGTGATAAATTCTTCAGGCCAGGGGAGAAGATAACCCGGCCGCAGTTAAGCCATGCCCAATTTCATGCGATATCGATTCTCTATCAGAGCAGCCCGTTGCATATTTCAGAATTGGCGAACGAGATGAAAATATCCAAACAACAGACTACGCCTCTGATCAGCAAGTTGATCCAGGGCGGCCTGGTTGTAAGAAGAGTGGATGAACATGACCGGAGGATCGTGCGTCTGGAAATCACCGAAACAGGTAGAAACACATTTGAAGAATTGAGATTGGAGATCAAGCAGGCCTTCGCAGCCAAGCTCAAAGTGCTTCCAGATCTGGAACTGGACGAATTGGACCAGATGATCAAGAGAATATGCGAGATCCTACAAAGTGTCGAGTAAATAAACCAGGGGCTTCAACAGCACAGATATTTTCGAAGGTGGTTGATGGTATGAAAAGATTTAGGACGGCATTGCTGATATTGGGAGCGCTTATAATCGTCGGCGGATTGTTCGGGCTTGCCTACTACGTGTATGAGAGTCTCAATTTCTTCTCTACCCAAAACGCCCAGGTGACCGCCGACATGATCACTATGACGCCCGAGGTCACCGGCAAGCTGAATAGCTGGGACGTCAAGGAGGGGGATGTTGTAAAAACCGGCCAGACCATCGGAGTGCAGGACGTCAGCACGCTGGTCACCAGCACTGCGTTGAGCCCCCAGGCGCTGTCCAGCTCGGCGGATTCCATCATCGCCAAGGCGGATATCAAATCTCCGATCGACGGCAAGGTAGTCGAGTCCGATGTCATTGCCGGCCAGGTAATCTCGCCCGGTATGCAGATCGCCATCATCGCCGATACGTCGCATATCTATATCAAGGCCAACATCGAGGAAACGTCCATTTTGCGGATCAGGCCGGGACAGGTGGTCGATATCGGGATCGACGCCTACCCGCACAGGGTCTTTAAGGGCTATATCGAGAGCATAGGCCAGGCCACCCAGACGGCCTTCAGCTCGCTGCCCAGTCTGAACACCAGCGGAACCTATTCCAAGGTCACCCAGTTGATCCCCGTCAAGATCGATATCATGAACGCCGACAACCTGTCGCTGATGCCCGGAATGAATGCCACGGTCAAGATTCACATCAAATAATGAAATGGGGTTTCCGCATGCATAAGCAAATCCAAGTATCTCTAGCAGTTATGGCGACGCTGCTGCTGGCGATCATCATCTCCGGGTGTGCCAGTCACAGTGTTGTTGCGGTGACGACAGCAACGGCCGCCAATCAGGAGTTATTGACAACACTCGATCTCAGCGGCGTCCTGGTGCCGGTCCAGTCGGCCAATATCGCCAGCCAGATCTCCGGCCAGGTGGCCAGCCTGGGCTTTCAGGCCGGCAGCGCCGTCAAGGCGGGGGATATCCTAATGACGTTAGATACGGCAATATTGAGCGCCCAACTGGCGTCTGCAGAGGCCGGCCTACAGTCTGCCGAGGCGGCGGTGGAAGCATCTAAGAGTCAGGCCTCTGTCACCAAGATTACTCTGGATGCGGCACAGAAATCCTACGACCGGACCAAGTCCCTTTTCGACGCAGGAGCCGCCTCTCAGAGTCAACTGGATGATGCCACAGACAAGCTGGATACTGCTACCGCGCAGTACGAGAATGCTGCCGGCCCGGCCCAGGATCAGGCGCAAGCCGCCGTCAGCACCGCTCAGGCCAACGTCAGGAATCTCAGCGTGCAACTTAGCCATGCCACCATCAGAAGCCCCCTGGACGGGGTCCTCACCAGCCAGAACGTTAGTGTCGGTGAGGTGGTCTCCCCGGGAGTGGCAGTGATATCGGTCGTGGATGCCTCCAGCCTGAAACTGAAAAGCACGGTGTCCCAGGACATCCTGCCGCTGCTGGCGAACGGCCAGGGTATGGATGTGACGATCGACAGCTTCCCCGGCAGCAGTGTCAAGGGCGCCATCTCCTGCATCGGCCCTATCGCCGTCAGTACAGGCGAGATGTTTCCGATCGAAGTCACTATCAAGAACGACGGCAAACTGATGGCCGGACTGTCGGCCCATGCAACGATGGCTGCTCACGCCAGCGGGATCGTCGTTCCATCGGCAGCAGTGGTGCACAGCAATGGGACCAGTTACGTGTTCGTGGTCAAGGACGGCATGGCCTCAAAACGCCTGGTGAACATTGGGCTCAAGAGCGATCAGGGCACCCTGATCCTGAAGGGCCTCGCTGCCGGCGAACGGGTTGCCATCACCAACGTCAGTGCCCTTACCGACAACATGCCTGTTGAGGATATAGTAAGAGGTTAGCAAATTGTTGGAGGCATATTCTCGTGGCATTCAGGATTATAACTCCTGAATATTGATATTGAGTACTCGGGTATTGGAGCTAACAGTCAATGTTGAGATTATTCCGGTTTTTAAAGCCGTACACCTGGAACCTGTTCTGGGTGGCGGCGTTCCTCTTTGCCCAGTCCATCGCCAACCTGTATCTCCCCACGTTGATGGCCGATATCGTGAACAACGGCATGATCAGCGGCAATACCGGCTACATCATGCGGTACGGAGTCTACATGCTGATCGTGGCCTTTGGCAGCAGCATCTGCTCCATCATTGGCGGCTATATGGGGGCGGTCACCGGGGTCGGCTTCGGCAGAGACACCCGCGACCGGGTCTTTGCCAAGGTGGAGAGCTATTCCCTGTACGAGTTCGATAAGATGGGGACCGCCTCCCTGATCACCAGGACCACCAACGACATCACCCAGGTGCAGACCGTGCTGGTCATGGGTTTGCGCTTCATGGTTTTCGCCCCGATCATGTGCGTCGGGGGGATTATCATGGCCTACTCCAAGGACCGGCACCTGACCCTGGTGCTGTTGGCAGTTTTGCCTTTTATGCTGGTTTTGATGGGGGTCTTCGCCGGCTTGATCGTGCCCATGTTCCAGTCGATGCAGGCCAGGCTGGACAAGGTAAACCTGGTGCTGCGCGAGAACCTGACCGGCATCAGGGTGATCCGGGCCTTCAACCGGCAGCGCAGCGAGGGCGCCCGTTTCGATGCGGCCAACCGCGACCTGACCGATGTCTCGATCAAAGTCAACCAGATCATGGCGGTAATGCAGCCGATCATGATGCTGATCATGAACGTCACCACCGTTGCCATCATCTGGTTCGGCGGCCTGCGGGTCGGCCAGAACCTGATGCAGGTGGGCGATATGATGGCCTTTTTACAATATGCGATGATGATCATGTTCTCCATCATCATGGTGACGATCATGTTCATCATGATCCCCAGGGCGCAAGCGTCGGCTGTCCGCATCAACGAGGTGCTGGACCTGCAGCCGGAGATCGTCGACCCGGCGCCCGCCAAGCAGGCTGGGAGCCGGGTGCCCTCTGGGCGCGGCCGGGTGGAATTCCGGGACGTCACCTTCAGCTATCCGGGGGCCGAGATGCCTGCCATCAGCCACATCACCTTCACCGCCGCCCCCGGCGAGGTGACCGCCATTATCGGCGGCACCGGTTCGGGCAAGTCCACCCTGATCAACCTGATCCCCAGGTTCTACGACGTGGACAGCGGGCAGGTCCTGGTTGACGGCGTGGATGTCCGGGAGATGACCATGCATGACCTCCGGCAGCGGATCGGTTTCGTACCGCAGTCCCCGATCCTGTTCAGCGGCACCATCGCCGAGAATATCCGCTACGGCAAGCCCGGCGCCACCGACCAGGAGGTCGTCTACGCCGCCAAAGTCGCCCAGGCCAGCGAGTTCATCAACTCCCTGCCGACCGGATATGAATCGGAGGTGGCCCAGGGCGGCACCAATCTGTCCGGCGGCCAGAAGCAGCGGTTGTCCATCGCCCGCGCCCTCGTCCGCAGGCCTGGCATCTATATCCTGGACGACAGCTTCTCCGCCCTGGACTTCAAGACCGATGCCCGGCTGCGGGCGGCGCTCAAGAAGGAGACCACCGCCTCCACCGTGCTGATCATCGCCCAGCGGGTGAGCACCGTCATGGACGCCGACCGCATCATCGTGCTGGACAGCGGCCAGACCGTGGGCATAGGCAAGCACAAGGAGCTTCTTGATACCAACAAGGTGTACCGGGAGATCGTCACCTCCCAACTTTCAGAAGAGGAGATCGCCGGCTGATGAGCGTGCAGAATCCACAAAAACCGCCGAATGCAGGGCAGCGCCCGGGCGCTGCGTTTGGCCGCGGCCCGATGATGGGCATGCCGGTGGAGAAACCCAAGGATCTCGGCGGGACGCTCAGGAGGCTGATCGAGTATCTGAGGCCTGAGCAACGCCGGTTTATCATCGTCTTCTTGCTGTCCGTCGCCAGCACGCTCTTCTCCATCGTTGGCCCCAAGATCCTGGGGAAGGCCACCACCAAGCTGGGCGAGGGGATCCTCGCCAGGATCTACTACTACCTGCAGCTCAACATGGCGATCCAGAAGAAGCTGCCGGCTGCGGTGATCGACAGGCTGAGGCACCAGTCGATCCTGATGTTCGATTTTGGATACATCGGACGGATCCTGCTGCTGCTGCTGGGGCTCTACCTGCTCAGCGCTCTCTGCCTGTACGTCATGGGCTATATCATGTCCAGCGTTTCCCAGAACACCGTCTACCGGATGCGCAACGATGTCAAGGAGAAGCTCGACCGGCTCCCGCTCAAGTACTTCGACCAGCGCACTTACGGCGAGATCCTGAGCCGGGTCACCAACGATATGGACAACATCGGCACCACGCTGCAGCAGAGCCTGACCCAACTGATCACTGCCCTGGTGACGGTGATCGGCATCCTGATCATGATGCTGACGATCAGCCCCCTGATGACCCTGATCGCCCTGGTAACCCTACCGGCTAGCGGCGTCGTCGCCGCCTTTATCGCCAAGAATTCCCAGAAGTTCTTCGCCGATCAGCAGAAATATATCGGAGAGTTGAACGGCCATGTGGAGGAGATGTACGGCGGGCACAAGATCGTCAAGGTGTTCGGGCACGAGCGGGATTCTATCGACAAGTTCCAGGAGATCAACGGCCGGCTTTACGTAGCCGGTTGGAAGGCGCAGTTCATCTCCGGTATCATCTGGCCGGCCCTCAACCTGGTGAGCAACATCGGATACGTCCTGGTCTGCGTAGTTGGCGGCCTGCTGGTGGCCAAGCGGGTGATCGAGATCGGCGACATCCAAGCATTCATTCAATACAACCAATCCTTCACCCAGCCGATCCTGCAGGTGGCCAATATCGCCGCTATCTTGCAGTCGACCATCGCCTCCGCCGAGCGGGTGTTCGAGATCCTGGACGAGGCCGAGGAGATCCCCGACCAGGCGGAGGCGAAGGTGATCCCGTTCCCGAAGGGAAATGTCCGGTTCGAGCATGTCCGGTTCGGCTACAAGGATGATGCCCCGCTGATGGAAGACATGAGCATCGACGTGCACGAGGGGGAGACGATCGCCATCGTCGGGCCGACCGGAGCGGGCAAGACCACCCTGGTCAACCTGATCATGCGCTTCTACGAAGTGCAGGGCGGCCGGATCACCGTCGACGGGGTGGATATCAAGGAGATGCGGCGCAAGGACCTGCGCCTGCTGTTCGGCATGGTGCTGCAGGACACCTGGCTCTTCTACGGAACGATCAGGGAGAACATCGCCTACGGGCGGGAGGGGGCGACCGAGGAGGAGATCATCGAGGCTGCGAGGGCTGCCTATGCCGACCGCTTCATCCGGACGCTCCCGGACGGCTACGACACCATGCTCAACGAGGATGCCTCCAACATCTCGCAGGGGCAGAAGCAACTCCTGACCATCGCCCGCGCCGTGCTGGCCGATCCGCCGATGCTGATCCTCGATGAGGCCACCAGCAACGTCGACACCAGGACCGAGGTGCTGATCCAGCGGGCGATGGCCAATCTGATGAAGGGGAGAACGAGCTTCGTGATCGCCCACCGGCTGTCCACCATCCGGGATGCCAAGCTGATCCTGGTGATGAACCAAGGGGCGATCATCGAGCAGGGCAACCACAAGGAACTGCTGGCCAGGGGCGGCTTCTACGCCGACCTCTACAACAGCCAGTTCATGGGCGCCAACCTCGGCGACCAAACTGCTTCCTGACATGGTTCCGCCTTAAGTAGGCAGTCCCCGGATCTTTTTGTCAAAGTCGTCTATGCCCAGGCCTCTCTGGATATTGAGGCGTTTGATCAGGTAAGGGTCATCGCCTGTACGGTAAATTCCGCCCGGCACCATTAACACGGCATACTTGTAGTAGTGTCTGGCGATGTCGATAACTTGCTGGTTGTAGTCTCCAGAAGCAGGGGGGACGTTTTTTTACTTCCATATCATAAATAATCAATTGGGCCAGCCTTAACTCCTAAAAATATCCTATATTCATTGGCGGAAAGGCAACGGCTATGTTCCAGCAAGGATGGCATCATTATCTACCTGAACGGGGGAGATGACCTGGATAATATTCTTTCCAAGGTTCCCCGATGCCGGAGGCAATGTAATTCAGGTAAAACATTGCTCAGCCAAGATGATGGATACATTGGATTTTTCATAGATAGTAAAGGTAACCGGCTTGGCTTCGTAGCAAGTAAAAAATCCTTTTTTTAGGATGCAGAGGCTGCTCGCGCTCTCTATCGTTTAAGTCTTAAAAACTCTGTTTTGATGTAACCCGGTCAACCGGGCAATCTGTCGTTGCGCTGCTCCCTCAACGGCCTTTATCTGCCTGAGGATCTCATCACGCTCTTTCTTCTCCAAGCCTTGTAGCATAGTTATCGACTACCCCTTCAATATAGTCTTGATTTCTGCCGTTGCTTCGCCATCAGTCTTCCTCTGCCTGAGTTCATCTTCCAGGCAAGTTTTGTGAATTTCCACATTCATATACTCTCGGAATCTGCGTATCGCCTCAGTTCGCTCATGGCCGCGTCCCCTTGCGTCCCTGATGCAGGGCCGGACCAGTTTCATGATCGCCCACCGGTTGTCTACTATCCGGGACGCGCAACTAAACCTGATGATGAATCACGGAGCGATCATCGAGCAGGGCAATCAAAGAGATGTCTTTTTGTTTGTCGAATGAAGATATTCAAATAGGTAATATATAATATTTTTGTTAAGATAGAACAGGTATTGTCTGATATGACCAGAATTACTATATGAATGGCAAACATGGATGCAATAGCTAATTGTCCTAATGCAGTATCTGGCTCTGCAAAATCTCTCTCAATACATGTTGGCATCATTTATATACATCGTCAAATAAATGACGGGTGCTGCCATTGGCGTAGACGGATCATCCGCTAATGGCTGAGGGGCCAATCCCATGTGATACTGAACGCCTGAAGCGTTATGGATGAGCAAAAATGTTGCTGTAGTCGTTATCGATAATCAGAATCGTATTTTTAGCTTCAATGCCGCGGCAGGGCATCTGTTCGGGTGTGATGACGTTCGTTTATTGGGGCAAAAGATAACAAACGCTTTAAAAATATTTCCGGATCTTTTGAGGCTTTATAAGGGAAAACATCAGTCCGGTGAATTTGTCATCTTTAATAACGGCAAAGAAAAGAGGTATGCAGTTCACTTCTCAGCCCTGATATCTAGGCAAACCTGCCCCTCGAAACAAGTCATGGTCATCTACGATGTCACCGAACGTAGACAGGCTCAGATACGCCTAATTCAAAAACAACAATCCCTGGCAGTGATCAAGGAACGGGAATGGCTTGCCCGTGAACTTCATGACAACCTGAGCCAGGTGCTAGGCTTTGTGTCCGTGCAGGCGCAGGCTATCGATAACGCCCTGGCCATGGGTCAAAACAGCGCTGCAGGCCAATATCTCAAGCGGTTGACAGCCGTGGCCCAGGAAGCGCAGATGGAGATCAGGGAGTTTATCCAGAGTGTAAAAACCACGGCAAAGCCGGACCAGGCCTTTTTCCCCATTCTCGAACAATATCTGAAGCGCTTCAGCCAGAACTACAATCTACCCCTGGAACTGATCACCGAAGGGGTTGATGACCTGCATATCCTGCCCGGCGTCCGTATTCAACTGCCGCGTATCATTCAGGAAGCCCTCAATAATGCCAGAAAGCACGCCAGCGCCAAGCAGGTCCGGGTGGTAATCGCAAATCTCGATGAGGGAGCAATCAGTGTCATGATCGAGGACGACGGGTGCGGTTTTGATCCCGACATTTTGTCAAATGAAGGCAAGAACGGTTTCGGCCTGCAGATCATGGCCGAACGGGCAGAAGACGCGGGTTGCAGCCTACACATAGATTCAGCGCCCGGACAGGGAACGCGTGTGATGATCCGGATTCCGATAGCAAAGGAGTAGCGAGACGATGAAAGTGATGCTGGTCGACGATCACCCCCTCTTCCTGGAGGGGCTTGAAAACCTGCTCACATCCTATGGCATCGAGGTCGTCGGCACGGTGCAAAATGGAAGGGATGCCCTGGCAAAAGCGCATGCCCTGCATCCGGACGTCATCTTGATGGATATCTACATGTCGGACTGCGATGGTCTGGCAGCCACCCGGCTGATTAAAAAAGAAATGCCCCAGATCAAGATCGTGATGCTGACAGCATCCGCAGAAGATGAGCACCTGCATGAGGCGATCAAGTGCGGGGCATCCGGCTATCTGCTCAAGAATCTTAATTCCCGGGAGCTGTTAAAACTGCTTGAGGGATTGTCCCAGGGCGAGGCCCCCCTCTCACCGGTTCTTGCTGGCAAGCTGATAGAAGCGCTTGCCAATCATAAAGACGGCAAAACGCTCCATACCAATGATTTAAAAGAAGAGTTGACTTCAAGGCAGATAGAAATTCTGAAGCTTGTGTCCAAGGGACTGTCATATAAAGAGGTGGGCGCGACCCTGTTTCTCAGCGAACGTACGATCAAATATCATATGGGCAATATTCTGATCAAGCTAGATCTTCAAAACCGAAACCAAGCTATTGCCTACGCCGTGCGCAAGGGGTTGATAATATAGCCACAACCACCATCCCTTCAAACAATACGACAATCCTCTTAAAGGGCCGGCATATCCCGCTGCCACTCGCCTGAATAGGGATCGTATGTGCAATACCACGGTTTATCGTATACGCCTTTTTCCAAAGAATCCGGACGGCAATCAAAGCATGCATATCGATACTCGCAATCGTGGCAGGTTTCGATCTTGTCCTTGCTCAGCATCATGATCTCCCGCTTTAAAATTGCCGCAAGGCTGGCATCCTGCAGGTTGCCATGCCTGAGCCTGCGCTCCATAACGCAGGGGTACACATCCAAGTCCGCCGCAATGTACAGCGTCCTGGAAAAGCAATTGTTCAGATTAATCATGGTCTTAAAAAACTCTTCCTTCACCGGGCGGGAAAATGTATTTTTCGTGATCGCTCTTTTTTTGACCAGTTCCTTGTCCAGCAACTTTGAAGACGCCCTGCCGCTCAGTCTCACCATGCCTTGCCTGAGAGACAGGTCATACAGCTCAGTGTTACGCCTGCCAACATCGATCCCTGCCATGCGAATACAGGAGATACGATAAGGCACTCCGTTTTCTTTAAGCAGCCTCAATCCTGCATTAGTTTTAGCGTGGGAACCTGCCGATCCGGTCACCTTCTCATGGTTGGCTGTGTCGTAGGAGTATACGGAAACTGCAACATTGACGTTGTATTCCTTGAATATCTTGCTCCAATTGCTATTGACCAGGGTCCCATTCGTGAATACTTCTAAAAAAGAAAAATGGTCGCGGCTGTAGGCGATCATTCGTCGAAGGTCCTGGTGCAGTAACGGTTCTCCTCCTATGAACTGGATCTTGTCTACCCCAATTCTTTTTAGTTCGGAAACCACCAACTGAAAATGGTCAAAAAGCATATCCTTGCCGCGCCCCCTGGATGCACTATTATAGCAGTGGACGCACGCAAGATTGCACCTGTCGGTGACTTCGATCCAGGCAAAATCAATCGCCGCCGCACCACCCGTATCCCCAGCCGATATGCTGTCATTCTCTTCCACCATTAAAGATGGGCTAATAATATCTTCAGATAGAAGTACTTGCACTATTTCCCTCTCCTCTTCGTCAAAACCGGCCATCGCAGCTTCGGATTGGCGCAATCGCTTGATCACCTGAAAAACATCATCGGTGATGCTGTATAACGCCCCGTCGTTCAAATTATATATGCAATGCTTTTTCACTCCTTCTACCAGAAAGATCCTTTTACCAATACACAAAATCCGCTTTTCTCCCATACAAACCCTTCGCCTCGCTTTCGCCTTTAATGTTTGTCCTGCCTATAAAGCAAAACTTGTATCAGATGGGGTCAAAACCCCATCTGATGCTTAGTTGAGCCGATCCCGCCCCGCCCAAAGGGCACCCGGGCACCCGGCTTAGCGCCCCTTTACCACCGCTTGCAGGAGCGGGGGTATTAGGGGCGGTTAGCTATCGGATAAAGAAGAACCCGCCGAGTAAATGCTCAAGGGATCGCACTTATTTCAACGGGTCCGAGATGAATATCAGGATTTAAACCTCCGCATACAAAATATTTGGTGTATCTGAGGATCGGTTACGATATTAAACAGCGGGAGCGCACAACGGTGGATCGCACATAAATGGAGTGCATGTTACTGGATTACAACCTGGGCTCATTGGTGAGCAGACCGGATCGCACTGCGGAACGCACGGGCTACAATTCGGAACGCAAAGCGGGCCGCATTGCGGATCGCATTGCGGATTGCACGGTTGGCAATCAGGGTTGCAATTTAGCTTCAATCCGGCTGTTTCATATCCATATTGCGTTAGTTTTTCTATCTGCATTGCCCCATTCGCCTCCTTATAATCGTGTAGATACTTCATTTTGTTTTCAATTAGGGCTGCTTTCCTTATCTTTGAGGGATCGCAGCCCCATCTTATCAGCACCGTTTACACCAGATCAAATCCGCCCTTCAGCAAATTGTATTTGACGGTCGCTTCTGGTGCCCCCGTCAAATCCACCTCCAGGGACGTTCCCTTGATATCGGACAAGACCATGGAGCTGTAGATCTTTCTTTCCATAAATATACTGACTCTTTCTATGGGCGTGATCACGTCGCTATGACTGTAAAGGACAGGATCGGCGTTGATGGGATTGACATCATACTTTTTGCCATTTACTTTGACGTCTTGAGCCAGACCGAAGATCAGGCGTTCGGGGGGGGCATTCAGGTTGTAAACCTTGTAGCTGTTGATTCCCGTATCGCCAGGCAAGCCGGTCTCGAAGATCGAATTCCTGAATGCATAAGATTCTCCCGAGTTTGCCTGCTTAAAGGACACTTTCTTAATCAGAGCCCCGGACTGGATCTCTGACTTTGAAGCATACACATAATAGCCCTCAGTCCAGTCGATCTCGTTCTGCTCAAAGGGATCGAACACTACCCATGCAAGATTGCTTCCGGAAGAGGTGGACTTGATCAGCGTAACTTTTTCCCCAACTATGCGAAGCTCCTGCAGATCGCTCGGATCGAACAACACATTCAGTATATAATTTGACATAATTTTGACCTCCTATTAGTTTTTATTTTTTATACGTTAAAGCTCTTCCTTTCTGCCAATAAGCCTGACTTGACTAATTACATGGCATCACCTCACTAACTTTGTATAAAACATTAAAGCACCACGATCTTCCAAGATTCCTATGCGTTCATTGCATGGCACCACCTCACTAGTCAAATGCTTATATTTGTATTTCATCTTTCATGCATAATGTATCAAATCCGCTTAATTTCAGCACTGTGCCAAGATACAGTCAAAGCGCGAAAAAAAGTACAGTCTTGTTCAGGCGTACGACTGTACTTTTGGGCAGTATACACGAGTTAATGATAGGTTGCAGATCGTTTTTCGATAGGTATTGCGCAGACCAAATTAATTTCGATATTAATTTCGATGGGAGTGGTTCATTTTTGTATCCGCTGACACAGGAGGGGATGTGGTTCTACCTAGGTGATCGCCTTGGGAACCAGCGACCAAACCGCTTCCTGACATCAATTCCGTCTTAGGACGGCAGTCCCCGGACCTTCTTGGCAAAGTCGTCTATGCCCAGGCCTCTCTGGATATTGAGGCGTTTGATCAGGTAAGGGTCATCGCCTGTATGGTAAATTCCGCCCGGCACCATTAACACGGCATACTTGTAGTAGTGTCTGGCGATGTCGATAACTTGCTGGTTGTAGTCTCCGATCGGGTAGGCCAGAGCATCCACCTTGCTTCCCGTGATCGCCTCGATCTCCTTCTGCGATTCAGCCAGCTCGTAATCCTGCAACTTGGCGGACAACCTGGTCAGATAGGGATGGCTGACAGTGTGGCTCTGGAAACTGACTAGGTCCTGCATTTGCCTGATCTCATCTTTGTTTAGATAGCCGGGCTTACCGATCAAACCGGATATGAGAAAGATCGTGGCCTTAAAACTGTATTTTTTCAGGATCAGATAGGCGTTGGTGTAGTTATCCGCATAACCGTCGTCAAAGGTGATGATCACCGGCTTGGTATACCGGTCGGACTGCTCGATCTCATCAAGGGGGATCACCGTATAGCCGTTGTTCTTCAAATAATTCATCTGTTTGTCAAATTCCTTGGGGGATACAAACATTGATGGGTACGGACCATAAAGGTGGTCATCAATTAAATGATAATACAGGATCGGAACAGCGATACCTGTGGCCGGCATGGTCTGCTCAGGTTTGACCGGCCCGGGCGTCTCCGTTGGCTTCTGCCCCCGCAGGCATCCCCAAGAGCCGGCTAATATCAGCGCTAGAATAAGCAAAAGAAAGGCAACTCTTTTTACCATGCTCTGCATCCTCTTAACCAACTGGGCGAGCCGAAAGGACCATGCTCCCTCTTTATTGTTTATACCCATTATAGCTGCAATTATCAACCATCTATTTGACCGGATCATTAAATAGTCCAACCAGCGCCTCGCTTTTCCTACTTCTTGATCACATCCGTCAGGGCCTCAGCAAAACAACGTGACGCTACCAGCACCTCGTCCAGAGTGTTTTTCTCGCTCCCCACCTCCACCAGGATGGCATGCGGGAATACGTGCTGGTTATAGCGGCCTTCCATCAGCAGCACCTTCTTCAGAACGCCCGGGTACCGCTCCTGGAGACGATGCGCCACCTCCTGGGCAAAGGCATAGTTCTCCCGCCAATTGGGATCCGGCAGGCCACGCTGACCGTTCCCCACCACGATCATGACCCGGGCGGAATCCTCATTGCCTACGCGCACGGTCTCCTTGAATGGCAGGCCGGCATCCCGGTGCACATCGAGCAGGGCTTGCAGTTCCTTGTTCTGCTGCACCAGCTTTTTGGCGGTCGGCTCAGACTTGATATAGGACGTAGGAAAGTCGGGGTAATCGTGAATGGTCAGGTCGTGCACCGCCCGGATCCCCGTCTCTGCCAATACCTTCACCATCTCGTTTCCCGCCAGACTAACCCCCCCGTTCTGGCCTTCGACCTTTGCCTGGCCCTGATAAGGGATGTAGGTCTCAGCGTTGTGGGTGTGATAGATAGCGACCAAGACCGGTTTCTGGGAAAGATCCGGCAGTTGGCTGGCCAGCCCGGCGGTGTCCAATGGATGCTCCACCCCAGTTCCCAAGGCGGCGACATTCGGGGCGATCACCACCTCCTCAGATTCCATGGATGCCGGCAGTCCATGCTCAAGGATACCCGGCAAGTAGTTCGGGTCGATCCCTGTAAGGCTAATCATGGCCAGGTTCAGTACCGGACGGATATTCTCACTGTCAGTGACCGTATCCGGCAGTTCCCAGGACAGACAACTGCGAAAAGAGACGTTCTGCCAGATATTCTCCCAGGAAATAAAGCGCAGGCCAAACTGGATCGCTCCTATAAGCAGCAACATCAATACCAGCACCGACATCGACGGCAAAACCGCCACCTGTCGCTGCCCAGCCATGCGCTCCGGCATCGTATCTCCCTCCTGTCCACCTTTCTGCCAGATCATTCTATTCCCGTTGGTGCTAATTTACGCTAAATATCGGCGGTTATTATGCGGAATGCGGAATCTTAAATCCATCAAGGAATCAGCAAAGATAACCGGGGATTTTGTCAATATTAAAAAACTACTGGAAACTTTCCAGTAGCTCTGTTTGCAGTGTTATTCGATGTCTACCAGGAAAGAAATTATGATCTGGTTATGACATATAAGGTGGCACTGTCTGGGGATACTGCGTGAATCGCGGATCGATGCCGGTGAAGCCAAGCTGTGGCCTCATGCCTTGGATGGCGTTTGTAACCTCATTAATACGATTATGGGCCGTGTTCAAAATAAATAAAACCGTGTCCATCTTTTGCGCGATGCCACTGCTCACGAATTGTGTGGATTGAACTATTTGGCCGGACATGCCTCTCAAAGTCTGAGCCGTTGCCAGAGCCCTCTGGGTGTTTCCCGAGGTGATCGACTGGATCAGGTCATCACAGGCGGGAATCATGTTTTGGGAAATGGCCGTGACTCTTGCCACCTCGCCGATCATCATTTGCCCATGCTGGAAAGCCTGCTGCATAAGGGGATGGACGTGTTGCTGCATCTGCATAGCCTGTTGAATAAAAGGATTGACCTGCTGCTGCACCGTTTTTAACCCCCCTAGATTAGATTTTATAATTAGTATCCCTTTTTTAGCTCAATCTATTTATCCGATAGTGATTATTGTGTTTGGACATTTAAGACGCAGGCTTGACCCTGGTGTTTTCGGCGAGGTCCTGGCTGCCGTCCCGGATAACGACATCCCCATCCGACAAGCCTTTGGTCACCTCATAATTCTTCTGGTCGCCAATACCGATGCTGACGTTCTGAAGATGTACGCGGCCCTTCACCACTGTCATGACCTCCTTCTGACCGGCGGCAGTGGTACGCACCGATTCAGTAGGCACCAACAGGGCGTTCTGGCGGCTGTCGGTCTGAATGGCCACCCGCACCTCGAAGCCTGGCTTAAGCTGCTGCGGCTGCGGCAGGGTGATGATCACCGGCACCCGGCGCTGGACTATTCCCAGGGCCGACTGCTCCTCCTCGGCCTGCGGATAGATCTGTTTGACCGTTCCGGTAAGGGTGTTCTGACCGAGTACCGGAGCGGTGATCGCCGCTGTCTGCCCCACCCTGACATCGGCCATATCGTCACTCAGAATATCCGCCCTGATCTCCAGCTGGCCCGCGCCCGTAGACTGGCTGCCGGCGACGCTGACGAGGGGCGTGCCCGGCAGCACCACCTGCTGCTCCTTGACGGGCAGACTGAGGATGATACCGTCAACCGGGCTGGTTACCACCAATTTATCCTCTTCGGCTTGTAGCTTATCCAGCGTCTGCTGCAGGCCGCTCACCTGCACCTGAGCCGACTCCAGATTGGCAGTCTGCTGGGCCACGGTCTGCTGGGCGGTATCCATATCCAGGCGCGCCTTGTCGAGATCAGATTGGGAGGCCGCTCCCGCTTCGAACAGTTGGTTTGTACGGTCAAAGCTGTCTTTGCTATTGGCAAGCTGCAGGCGGGCGCTGGCCAGGGCCGCCTCAGCCTCAGGAACTGATGCTGCCGCCTGAGAAAGTTGGGTGTCTGTCTCACTGATCTGCACAGATAGGTCCAGGTTCTCCATGGTGAGCAGGGTCTCCCCCCGCTTCACCGGATCGCCGACCTTTACCGGTACCTGTATCACCCTGGCGTTCTGGGCGGCATCGATATCATAGCTGGTAGCCGGCTGGACATAACCGGCATCCTCAACTGTCTTGACGATGTTTCCCCGCTGCACCGGCGTTGTCGCCACCTGCGTGCCGCCGTTGATCAACGACCAGGCTGCGGCAAATACCAAGACCAGCACCGCTGCTCCGATGTAAACCAATCTCTTGTTTTTCATCGCTTCTCACTCCCACTCTAGTACTGGCACGAACCGTCTCTTTGGATCTGGGCCGCAAAAAGGACCGTCCCTTTGCCACTCCCTCTTTATCCGATCGCTACTCCGCTTCAGTCTCTGGTCTTGAGTACCTCCACTATATCCAGGGCGGCCACGCTTCTGACAGCCAGCCGGTGGGCCACTATTACAAACAGAATGCCCCCGAGAGCGGCCAATACATATGTCAACGGATAGATCACCGCCTGAAAGGTGAACATGTCGGTGCTGGCCTTCTGGATGTAGGACACCGATAGCAGGCGTCCGAAGGGCAGGCCGAGAGCAATCCCCACCAGCGTCTGCAATAGATTCTCCTTTAACAGCAGGGATGAGATCTCCTGGGCGGTAAAACCGATCACCCGCAGCGAGGCCAGTTCCCTCCTGCGCTCGGCAAAGCTGATCACCGAGGCGTTGTAGATGATGGCAAAGCCCAACACGAGCGAAAAGGATAGGAGAATGAATACCGAGTAGAAGACGTATCCCAGTTCGTTGCTATAATCCTGTTGCTGTTTCTGGCGGCTGACGATGGAAGAGACGTTGGTCATGGCGCCCAATGCCGCCTCTATCCCCGCAGTCTGTCCGGGGTCCACCTTCAGCATCGCCCCGGAGACCAGTCCGCTCTCCTGCAGCATCTGGTTTACCAGGCCAAGAGTGGCAAAGGACTCGCTTCCGATCATCTGTTTGCTGATTCCGAGGATGGTCACGCTGTTCAGGTGCGGCGGCCCCAGGCCGAGGACGGTCTCCACCTGCACCTCGTCCCCCACTCTGGTACCCAGCTTGTTAGCGGTATGGGCATCAATTACCAGACCGTCCGGCGGCAGCGACAGCAGTCGCCGGTCCGGGCTGAAGATCCTCTGCATGGACCCCTGTAGCGGCAGGCCCAGGATCAGAGCGTCCTCGATGCGGCCGGCCCAATGGATCTTCACCGGCAGGTCGAACACCGGCTCCGCCCTGTTTACCCCGCTGATGCGCGTGATGTTGAGCAATTCGGCCTCCTTTACCGGCCTGGCAAAGGAGATCAGATAGTCGTAGTTCATATCCTTGTTGAACTGCTGGGAAAACATGTAGTCGACGGTATCCCTGACAAAGAAGGAGACCACGATCATGCCCACGGCAAAAACGATCCCCAGCATGGTGACCGCCGAGCGTACCCGGTTGCGGTTGATGGAGCGCAGGGTCAGCTTCCAGGTGGTATCCAACCTGCGCCACAGCCAGGGCCAGGCCTCTAAAGCGATCTGGCCGCCACCCCTGGGAGGCTCCGGATGAAAGGACTCGGCCGGCTTAATGGCGGCCACGCCCCAGGCCGCCCACAGGCCGGCAGCAGTAGCCACCACCGTGCTCAACATGATTCCGTTGACGATGCTGGCGCCATAGAAGCCCCCGATCGCCTGGGGCAGGTTAAAAAACTGGGCGTAGATGCTGGAGATGCTCGCTGCGAAAAAGATCCCCAGCACAATGCCGGCGCCGGCGCCTAAAATGCCCATCAGCAAGGCATAGCTGGCGTAGTGCAGCATGATCTGCAGATCGCCGTAGCCCATCGCCTTCATGATCCCGATCTGTGAACGCTGGCCCTTGATCATCCTGCCGATCATCACGAACTGGATCAGGGCGGCTATCCCTAAAAAGATAGCCGGGAGAAAGGTGGCCATCGCCTTGATGCCATCGATCTTGGCCTGCAGCACGGCGTGGCTCAACTGCTGCTTGCGGGGGTAGCTGGCCAGGTTGCCATAGGGTTCCAGGATAGACTCGGCCTGCGCGGCAATCTGCCGCTCATCTGCGCCCGGCGCCAGCCTGACGACTACCTGGTCGATCTGCCCGGGCAGGTTCAGGATCTCCTGGGCCTGGTTGTGGGGGATCATAAATATGCCAAAGTCTTGGGGTTCCGGGAGCAGGCTAGCCGCGTCCTTCATCGGATAGACAAACTCGGGGCTGGTGGCGGTCCCCACCACGGTCAGGGGCACCTTCCGGCCGCCGGCGACAATGTTCACGGTGTCTCCGGGCGCCAGGTGATTGGCGGCGGCGTACTCGGGGTCCAGCAGCACTTCTATCCGCCCGCCCTGGGGGTATTTGTCGAACAGGCGCCCGCTCAGAACCGTCAACTGGTTGACCTGTCCGTCCATGGGCAAGGGAAAACTGGTCAGGCGGGCATCCGCCCGCGACCCGTCATCTTTGATCACCGGCACATCCTGCTGGATGCGCCCGGTGGCTGCGATCACGCCCGGCAGTGCGGCGATCTGCCTGGTAATCTCCTCGGGCGCCTTGATCGCTTGAAAGTAATAGTCAGCAAAGTTGTCCTGCCGGTAAAAATCCTTCTGCGCCCGGTCAAGATTGGCATAGGCGGTAGTCATGGCGATGTAGAGAGCGATACCGACAGCCACCACGGCGGCTACCGCCAGAAACTGCCCCCTGGTGCTGATGATGTTCCGCCACAGCTTCCTGGTCAGGACGCCCATCACCATTCGATCCTTTCCGCCGGCGCCGGAGACTCGTTCCCGGCGACCTCCACCACACTGCCGCTGCTCATGCGCACCACGCGGTTAGCCATGGCAGCGATGGGAGCGTTATGAGTGACGATCACCACGGTACGGCCCCACTTCCGGTTGATGTTGGCCAGCAGTTCCAGAATCAGCCTGCCGGTCAGGAAATCCAGGGAACCGGTGGGTTCGTCACAGAGCAGCAGGCGGGGGTTTTTGACCACCGCCCGGGCGATCGACACCCGCTGCTGCTCACCGCCGCTCATCTGTGAGGGGAAGTGGTCGATACGGTCAGCCATGCCCACCTCGGTGAGCACCTCGACGGCGGAGAGCGGGTGCTCTACCAGGTCAGCCGCCAGTTCCACGTTCTCCCTGGCAGTAAGGTCGGTGATCAGGTTGAAGAACTGAAAGACGAACCCCACGTCGTTGCGGCGGTAGCGGGTGAGCTGGGCCTCGCTGGCCCGGCTGAGATCCTGGCCGTTGAAGTAAACCTGGCCGCTGGTCGGCAGGTCCATGCCCCCCATGATGTTCAGCAGGGTGCTCTTGCCGGAGCCGCTCGGGCCGAGGATCACCAGCAGTTCACCCGACATGATCTCCAGCGAGGTGGCCTTCAGGGCCTCGACGGTCACCTCACCCATGATGTAGGTTTTAGTTACCTGGTTCAGACGCATCAACGAAGTGTCCATGGGCAGGTACCTTACCTTTCTTCCTTAAAGATCAGCGCTAGCGCTTCCTTAAGATGGTGAACGCTAGCGAACATCAGGCAGGGCGGTATCGGTACGGCGCGGCTTCGCCTCAGGCTCATTATATATCTTGTTTGTTTAAGTGTAATTAAATGTTTATGTATATCTATATATAATGGACTTATACTGCGGCGCGAGTCCTGGAACCAAGGGATTCCGGAGATCGGCAATTTTCGCCAGCTCACGCAGATAAAACAAACCCAGGAATCATTTTAGATCCTGGGTTTGCAGGCAAGCAAGGCTCGTGAGCTAAGGCAACATCATTCTCTGGTGCAATCCAGGGCTAGGACCGGCGTCTAGGATATGGACACGATCTTGCCGTTGGGGTACCATTGCACATTTTTATGGAATAACTGTCCGATCGCTCTCAGCGGAACCATCATCCGCCCATTGACGATCTGCGCTGGTACATCGGTATCATAGGATGCGCCGTTCAGAGATACCTGCCGTGCATTCTTCCGGATGAGGATCCGGTTGGATCCGTTATTGATGGTAACCGTGCCGTTGGAGTTCCAGTTAACGTTGTTGTCGGATAAACCGAAGGCATTGGCCGCCTGCCGGATCGGGATCATGGTGCGCCCGTTCACGATAATCGGCTGCACATCAAAATTGACTTGATTGCCATTGCTGAACACATTGATATTATTGTTGCCCTGCTGCTGGTACACCTGGCCCAGTTGCGTATAGGCCCAGCCAGAATTCTCGATCTTGATAATCTGTTTTAAAATCTCTTCTGCCTTGGCCCACTTTTCACTGTTAACCGCATCGATCAACTGCTGCTTTAGATTATTCAGCTGGCTTTCACTGGAACCTTGCTTGACAAGTTGCTTTATCTGCTGCAGTATCTGTATTGCCTGCGCCATCTGGTTGTTGTTGATCGCCGCAGCAAACTCCTGTTTCAACTGGGCAATCTGATCGCTATCACTGCCCGACTGACTGTTGATGCTAAACGTGGCCGAGGTGACGGCACTCCAGCCGGACACGGAATCATGGGCAACAGCCTGGACCGTCTCGGACTGGGAGACCGTGAAGGCGCCGGTGTAAGGGGTGGCAGTGCCGCTGGTGGTCGGGTTGGAGCCATCGGTGGTGTAGTAAATGGTATCTCCGCTGGCGACGTTACCGATAGTCACGCTCTGGGCGGTGGTGAAGGTTCCGCCGTTAGGGCAGATCACCGGCGCCTGGATCGAGCTGGCGCTGCTGATGGAGAACCATGCAGAGGCCACAGCGCTCCAGCCGGATGCGCCATGCAAGGCTGCCTGGACCGTCTCGGACTGGGAGACCGTGAAGGCGCCGGTGTAAGGGGTGGCCGTGCCGCTGGCCGTCGGGTTGGAGCCATCGGTCGTATAGTAGGCGGTATACCCGTAGGGGATATTCCCGATGGTCACACTCTGGGCGGTGGTGAAGGTTCCACCGTTCGGATAGATCACCGGCGCCTGGATCGGGCTGGCGCTGCTGATGGAGAACAATGCAGAGGCCACGGCGCTCCAGCCTGTAACTGCATCATAGACAGCAGCCTGGACCGTCTCGGACTGGTAGACCGTGAAGGCGCCAGTGTAGGTAACGGCAGTGCCGCTAGTCGTCGGGTTGGAGTTGTCTGTCGTATAGTAGGCAGTATCTCCGTAGGCAATGTTGCTGATGGTCACACTCTGGGCAGCGGTGAAGGTACCGCCATTGGGGTAGATAACCGGAAGTTGAGTGGCAGCCGATGCTATCCCGCCCTGCGCTAACAGCATGGACACAAGAGTTGCCACAATAATAAACAGGGAAAGCCATTTAGAATGTTTTCTATGAAGCAAGTCTCTCTCCTCCAGTCAATTCTTTAAATGTACCGGACTGTCAAATCTCCACCGCTAACCGATATTTGTTTTTTAGTAGTTGTGCGCTATGTGGTATCTGACTTAAAATCTAATTGGGACCCCCCTTCAATTTAAAATATTTTAAACCAGCAGCTCCCTTTTATGGATTCAATATAAGATACGACGTGGTGATTTTTTTTAAGGGGGTACCTCTCACCCTCTAAAATCTGGCTGGTCATGCGTATATAGAAGTAGACCGACTACAAATATAACACTCTAAATACTACACTTGACCAGCGTTACGGGGTATCCTTTATGGATTCCGATGCTTACCAGCGCCTGTTGGGCACGTTAATCAAAATCAAGAGCGGGAACCGGACTGCCCGGGAAAAACTGGTCGAAGAATATAAACCTTTTGTGCTGAAGACAGCAACCCAGTTCTGCAAACGCTCGCTTGAATGGGGCCGGGATGATGAACTCAGCATCGGGCTGATCGCTTTCAACTCTGCCCTCGATACCTTTGAGCCCGCTAAGCAGGTCCCGTTCCTGCCATACTGCAGGATTGTTATCCTAAACCGGCTCAAGGACCACGTCCGGAGGGAATCAAAACACCAGCACCAGTGCGCCCTCGATAACGAGTGCCTTTCTCTGGAGAGCCAGACAGCCTGGGACAGCTACGTCAACCGGACCATAGATGACGAGCGCCGGGAGGAATTGGAACGATTCGAGGAGATCTTATCCGATTATGCGATCGGCTTCGAGGACCTCGTCGAGGTTTCGCCCAAACACCGTGATTACCGGCTAGCCCTGTTTAGGGTGGCGAGCCAACTCTCACAAACAGATAGCCTGATGGAATACCTGACCAGCAAAAGACAGTTGCCGCTGGCCGAACTAGAGAGATCGAGTGGCGTGAGCCGCAAAACGCTAGAGCGGGGAAGAAAATTTATCATCGCCAGCGCCATCATCCTTAGCAAACCTGGTGAATTTGTCTACCTGCGCTCTTATGTGAACTTTGGCCTTTGAAGAAAAAGAGGGGATCGACGATGTGGTTTGGCAAGCGTGGGTTGATCGTTAAAATTAGCGGCGGCTACTGCATAATCCTTACCAGCGAGGGGACCTACGAAAGAATTCCCACGCCTGCTCAGGGAGCGAGGGTGGGGGCGGAAGTGTCTTATCATACCATCGTCGCTCCCAATGTAAAGCCCATGATGCTAGTAGCCTCGCTCCTCATCCTGTTTGTCTGCCTATCCTTGTTTGGCCAGACGGGTCCGCCGGTGGCCATGGCCTATATTTCCCTGGATATCAACCCCAGTTTGGAACTATCCGTTGACAAAAACTTGCGGGTGATCGACGCAAAACCCTTCAATGATGATGCGGCCAATCTTTTGAAGCAAGAAAACCTTAAGGGAAAGAATCTCTATGATGCCCTGGCCGCAGTGGTTAACGGAGCGATCGCCCAGAATTACATTAAAGCCGGCCAGGATAATTTAATAGTCTCCACCGTGACTCCATCCGGAACCGGTACCGCTTCCATTGATCAGCAATCAATCCAACAGTTCCTGGATAAAAAAATCAATACAGGCAAACTTGCCGGCGAGGTCAAGACCTACTCGGCAACCGCTGAATTCCGCACCGAGGCTGAAAATAAAGGCCTGAGTCCGGGTAAATACCTGGTCTACGAGCAACTGATTAGTACAGGAAATCAGGTTAGCATTGCCGACGTGCAAAAATATACCATTCGCAAACTGGTAAACACATACAAGATCAATCTGCTGCCAAACTATCAGAAAATTAGAGTCCAGAAGCGCAGCAACGGTGAGGAACCGGATATAATTGTCGATGATAACGGCAAAGCTGTTCCGGTTGCAGATCTTAGCAGACGCAGGGGTGCACAGGACAATATTGACAACGAGCGCCCCGTGCGCCAGCAAAAGGCTGCTACTGATAACGGTCAAGGCGCACAGTCGAAAAATATCGTACCTAAAAAAAATATCGTACCTAAAAAAACACAGAATAACAGACCAGTGCGAGATACTAAGAAGGCGCAGAATGATGTTCGGGGAACCGATGAATTCAACAACATCAGGCGGCGGCCTCCTCACAGTTAGCCAACCAGCTCCTCCCCTGCAGACAGGTCTGATCAGGACTCGCGCTATCACCTGTACACATAAAGCCAATTCCGACTATGCTGCAAGCGAAACCGGGCCGGGCGAGAAACCTTCGCCCGGCTTTTTGATTCTTCCCGTATCACCACTACAAAGCTATACCTGGCTAAGACATTAGGAATGAGGATGCTGTCGGCACGAATAAAAAGAATATACATATAATGGAACGCAGGTAATTATTTTTAAAAGGAGCTGTGGTGATGTTTGAACAACTGGAAAAGTATAATGGAAATAAAATTGCCGTCGAACTGGTTAACGGAAAACAGATAACAGGTACGGTGGTCGCGGTTGACCAGCAAATAATCCGCTTGGAGACTGATGGGGGAATTTGTGCCATTCTTATTTCAGCGATCCAAGTTATCTGGGAAAACCGTTCTCTGACCGAAGAGAATACGAAATATATCGCCTACAAGCTAGGAACCGCTGCCGAGAAAAAACCAACTAATCCTATCCAGCCCTGCTATCAGGCATATGCTCAACCATGTACTCAAATGTATGCCCAGCCATGCTACCAGCCATTCTCTTTCGTACCACCAGCGGATCCCTGTTTTGAGCGGTTCGGACATCCCTGTTTCGAGCGGTTCGGGCAGCCCTGTTTCGAGCGGTTCGGGCAGCCCTGTTTCGAGCGGTTCGGGCAGCCCTGCTTCGAGCGGTTCGGGCAGCCCTGCTTCGAGCGGTTCGGACATCCCTGTTTTGAGCGGTTCGGACATCCCTGTTTTGAGCGGTTCGGGCAGCCTTGCTTCGAGCGGTTCGGGCAGCCTTGCTTCGAGCGGTTCGGGCAGCCCTGTTTTGAGCGGTTCTTGTTAGGTTCCCAGACACCGCAAGAATCCGGGCAAGCGCCAGGCTCCGATGCAGAAAAAATACCTGAGCCTGACAAGGGTACAAAGGATTAGTGCCATGGAAAC